>NZ_CP118480.1:2426000-2729250 GCF_030450055.1 Gallaecimonas kandeliae | reverse complement strand
AGTAAATTTACATCAAAACGTTTTCCCTACTTCGAGGGATCAGTTTGAGTTCAGAAAAGCCCCCCAGCGCCGGCAATACTGGCCTCTGAGGCGCTCAACGGCTAAACTGTCGGCCCTTTTTCCACCTCTGCTGTTTGTCATGCAACGCGCCGATTTTCATTTTGAGCTTCCCGAAGAGCTGATCGCCCGTCACCCCATGCCTGAGCGCAGCGCCAGCCGCCTGTTGATGCTGGACGGCCCCAGCGGCGCCCTGCGCCACGGCCGTTTCACCGATCTGCTGGGCGAGCTCAAGGCCGGCGATCTGCTGGTATTCAACAACACCCGCGTCATACCGGCCCGCCTCTTTGGCCAGAAGGCCAGCGGTGGCAAGCTCGAAGTGCTGGTGGAAAGGGTGTTGGACGACAGGCGGGTGCTGGCCCATGTGCGCTCAAGCAAGTCCCCCAAGCCGGGCACAGAGCTGCTGTTCGACGAAGACGTTCGCGCCACCATGTTGGCCCGTCACGACGCCCTCTTCGAGCTGGGCTTCGAAGGGGAGGAGCCGGTGATCGCCATCCTCGAGCGCATCGGCCACATGCCGCTGCCCCCTTACATAGACAGGCCCGACGACGAGGCGGACCGCGAGCGCTACCAGACCGTCTACAATCAGAAGCCCGGCGCCGTGGCGGCGCCCACCGCCGGCCTGCATTTCGACGATGCCCTGCTGGAGGCCATCCGTGCCAAGGGCGTGGACACCGCCTTCGTCACCCTGCACGTGGGGGCCGGCACCTTCCAGCCGGTGCGGGCCGACAGCATCTTCGAGCACAAGATGCACAGCGAATACGCCGAGGTACCGCTTGAGGTGGTGGAAGCCGTCAAGGCCTGCAAGGCGCGCGGCGGCCGGGTAGTGGCCGTCGGCACCACCTCGGTGCGCAGCCTCGAATCCGCGGCCCAGGCCTCGGAAAAGGCCGGCCTTGACCTCAGCCCCTTTGCCGGCGACACCGATATCTTCATCTACCCCGGCTACCGTTTCCTGGTGGTGGATGCCCTGGTCACCAATTTCCACCTGCCGGAGAGCACCCTGATCATGCTGGTCAGCGCCTTTGCCGGTTATCACGAAACCCTGGCGGCTTATCGTGAGGCGGTGAACCAGCGCTACCGTTTCTTTTCCTATGGCGACGCCATGTTTATCACCAAGAACCCCGAGGCCAAGGGCCCCGGGGCCTAAGGGGCCGGACTGTTTTTCCGGTACCCAGGAGCATCCATGAAATACGAACTCTTCAACACCGATGGCCAGGCCCGCCGCGGCCAGCTGGTCTTTGAACGCGGCACAGTGCAGACCCCGGCCTTCATGCCGGTGGGCACCTACGGCACCGTCAAGGGCATGACCCCGGAAGAAGTGGCCCAGACCGGCGCCGAGATCCTGCTGGGCAACACCTTCCACCTCTGGCTGCGCCCCGGCCAGGACGTGATGCGCAAGCACGGCGACCTGCACGACTTCATGAACTGGCACGGCCCCATCCTCACCGACTCCGGCGGCTTCCAGGTCTTCTCCCTGGGGGACATCCGCAAGATAACCGAGGAAGGGGTACATTTTCGCAACCCCATCAACGGCGACAAGATCTTCCTGGACCCGGAAAAGTCCATGGAGATCCAGACTGACCTCGGCTCCGACATCGTCATGATCTTCGACGAATGCACCCCTTACCCGGCCACCCACGATGAAGCCAGGAAGTCCATGGAGATGAGTCTGCGCTGGGCCAAGCGTTCCCGGGACCACTTCGATGCGCTTGAAAACCCCAACGCCTTGTTCGGCATCATCCAGGGCTCCGTCTATGAAGATCTGCGGGACGTCTCCATCCAGGGGCTGACCGAGATCGGCTTCGACGGTTATGCCGTCGGCGGCCTGGCCGTCGGCGAGCCCAAGGAAGACATGCACCGCATCCTCAGCCACGTGAACCCGCAGCTGCCTGCCGACAAGCCCCGTTACCTGATGGGGGTGGGCAAGCCGGAGGATCTGGTGGAAGGGGTGCGCCGCGGCATCGACATGTTCGACTGCGTCATGCCGACCCGCAACGCCCGTAACGGCCACCTCTTCGTCACCGAAGGGGTGATCAAGATCCGTAACGCCAAGCACCGCGACGACACCAGCCCCCTGGACGCCGAGTGCGATTGCTACACCTGTAAAAACTATTCCAAGGCCTACCTGCACCACCTGGATCGCTGCAACGAGATCCTCGGCGCCCGCCTCAACACCATCCACAACCTGCGCTACTACCAGCGGGTGATGGAAGGTTTGCGGGGGGCCATAGAGCAGGGTAGATTAGACGCCTTTGTAAAAGATTTTTATGAGCGCAAGGGTATGGAAGTACCCGCACTTTAAAGAAACTTAGGGAGACAACATGTTCATCAATTCCGCATACGCCGCCACCGGCGGCGCCGGCCAACAAGGCGGTGGCCTGCAGCTCATCATCATGCTGGTGCTGTTCGGCGCCATCTTCTACTTCATGATCTACCGCCCCCAGGCCAAGCGCGTCAAAGAGCACAAGGCGCTGATGGGCAGCCTGGGCAAGGGCGACGAAGTACTGACCAACGGCGGCCTGATCGGCCGTGTCAGCAAGGTCGAAGAGGGTAAGGACTTCATCGTCATCGCCCTCAACGACACCACCGAAGTGACTGTACAAAAAGCTGCTGTGCAAGCCGTGCTGCCCAAGGGCACCATGAAGTCACTCTAAGAACCAGACAAGAAAAAGAAGGAAGGCTGGTGTGTTGAACAAATACCCGCTGTGGAAATACCTGATGCTGATCTTCGTGATCATCTTCGGGTTCCTGTACGCGGCTCCCAACCTCTATGGTGAGGATCCGGCGATACAGGTTTCCGGGGTTCACAGTGCTGTTGTGGACAACAGTACCCTGGACAAGGTGCGTTCTGCCCTCAAAGAGGACAAGCTGGACGCGAAATCCGTCGCCATGGAAAACGGCCTGCTGCTGGCCCGCTTCAAGGACACCGACACCCAACTCAAGGCTCAGGAAGCGGTGACCAAGGTATTGGGCGACGACTACAGCGTGGCCCTGAACCTGGCCCCCGCCACGCCCGGCTGGCTGCGTGCCGTCGACGCCGGCCCCATGAAGCTGGGCCTGGACTTGCGTGGCGGTGTGCACTTCCTGATGGAAGTGGACATGAATGAAGCCCTCAACAAGGCCGAAGAGCAGATGCAACAGGATCTGCGCTCCAACCTGCGTGAGGAAGGGCTGCGTTACAGTGGTATCCGCCGTGTCGCCCAGGGCAAGGTCAAAGTGACACTGCGTGACACCGACACCGCCAACAAGGCCGAAGCCTTCCTTCAGAAGGGCGCCGCCAACGAGTACACCTTGGAGCGGGACGGTGACAGCATCACCATGACCCTCACCGAGGCGCGTATCAAGGAGATCCGCGAGTACGCCCTGTCCCAGAACATCACCATCATCCGCAACAGGGTGAATGAGCTGGGCGTGGCCGAACCTCTGGTTCAGCGCCAAGGCACCAGCCGTATCCTGGTGGAACTGCCTGGCGTTCAGGATACGGCCCGCGCCAAGGAGATCCTCGGCGCCACCGCGACCCTGGAATTCCACCTGGTGGATACCCAGCATGATCTGGGCGACGCCATCAACGGCCATGTGCCGGCCGGTTCCGTGCTCTACAAGAGCCGTGATGGCCGCCCCGTACTGGCCCAGAAGCACATCATGCTCACCGGCGACCATATCCAGGACGCCCAGAGCGGCTTTGACGAGTACCAGCGGCCCCAGGTCAACATCAAGCTGGACTCCCAGGGCGGCGACATGATGAGCCGTGCCACCAAGGACAACATCGGCAAGCCCATGGCTACCGTCTTCATCGAATACAAGCCGACCGGCGACAAGGATGAAAACGGCAAGCCGATGCTGAAGAAGGTGGAGCAGGTGATCCAGGTGGCCACCATCCAGGCGCGCCTGGGCCGCAGCTTCCGCATCACCGGCATCAACACCCCGCAAGAAGCCCATAACCTGGCGCTGCTGCTGCGTGCCGGTGCCCTGCTGGCGCCGATCCAGATCGTCGAGGAGCGTACCGTAGGTCCGTCTCTGGGCGCCCAGAACATCCAAGACGGCATGAACTCCCTGATCTACGGCTTCATTGCCATCGTCATCTTCATGGCCATCTACTACCGTGCCTTCGGCCTGGTGGCCAACATGGCGCTGCTGCTGAACGTGGTGCTGATCGTCGGTATCATGTCGCTTATTCCCGGTGCCACCCTGACGCTACCCGGTATCGCCGGTATCGTCCTGACGGTGGGTATGTCGGTGGATGCCAACGTGTTGATCTTCGAGCGGATCCGTGAGGAACTGCGGGCTGGTACCGGCATCCAGAAGGCCATCCACAACGGCTACGACAATGCCTTCTCCACCATCGCCGACGCCAACATCACCACCATGATCACGGCGCTGATCCTGTTCGGGGTTGGTTCTGGCCCGGTCAAAGGCTTCGCCGTGACCCTGGCCATCGGCATCCTGACCTCCATGTTCACGGCCATTGTCGGTACCCGCGCCGTGATCAACCTCATCTACGGCGGCCGCCGTGTTGAGAAGCTGTCGATTTAAGGAGGCCATATGGAAATCTTCAAGTTCAAGCGCGACCTCGACTTCCTCAAGCTGCGGCTGCCCGCCGCCATACTGTCGCTGCTGCTGGTCAGTGCCTCCATCGGCATTCTGGTGGTCAAGGGCCTCAACTGGGGCCTGGACTTCACCGGCGGTACCCTTATCGAGGTGAACTTTGCCAAGCCGGCGGATCTCGAGCAGGTCCGTGGCGAGCTGGCCAAGGGCGGTTTCGGCGAGCCTGCCGTGCAGTTCTTCGGCACCAGCCGTGACGTGCTGATCCGCATGCCGCCACAGGAAGGCGCCAAAGCGGCCAACCTGGGCGACCACATAGTGGCCAGCATCAAGGCCGGCAACGGCGAAGAGGTGACCCTCAAGCGCATCGAGTTCGTCGGCCCCAGCGTGGGTGACGAGCTGGTGGAACAGGGCGGTCTGGCCGTGTTCGTGGCGCTGCTCTGTATACTGCTGTACGTGTCAGTGCGGTTCGAATGGAAGCTGGCCCTGGGCTCAGTAGTGGCCCTGGCCCACGACGTGACCATCACCCTGGGTTTCTTCTCGCTGCTTGGCATCGAGTTCGACCTGACGGTACTGGCCGCCGTACTGACGGTGATCGGTTACTCGCTGAACGACACCATCGTCGTCTTCGACCGTATCCGGGAAAACTTCCGCAAGATGCGCAAGGGCACCCCGGAAGAGATCACCAACAACGCCCTGACCGCCACCCTGAGCCGTACCATCATGACCTCGGCCACCACCCTGTTCGTGGTGATCGCGATCTTCGCGGTGGGCGGCCCTGTGATCCACGCCTTCGCGGCGGCGCTGTTGATGGGTATCACAGTTGGTACCTACTCCTCCATCTACGTGGCATCCGCCGTGGCCCTGAAACTGGGCCTGAGCAAAGAAGACCTGATGCCGCCCCAGGTGGAGAAGGAAGGCGCCGATCTGGATCCTTTGCCTTGAAGGCCAAAAAATTTGCGATGAAAGGGGGGCCGCAAAGCCCCCTTTTTTGTTAGATTGCCTTCTCAACTCAACAAGGACGCTGTATGAAAACCTTAGCTGTTATCCCTCTCGTCGTGCTGGCCCTGGCTGGCTGTGCCTCCAACGCCACGGACACGGTCAAGCACCAGAGGACGAATCACAAGCTCGGCCAGAGTGAGAAAGTCAAACTGGTAGACGAAAAGGGTAAAGAAAAAGGACACTTGATCTGCTCTTACACCAAGCCCATGGGAAGCAATATCACCAAGAAGGTTTGCCGCACCCGTGAAGAGATAGAGCAAAGCGAAAAGGATACCGAGCGAGCTCTGCATGAGTTGAGCAAGTCGGGCAATCAGACCCACTCGTGACAAAACCGGCCCAGGCCGGTTTTTCAACAGTGGCAGCAATCATTTTTAAATTAACAAATTCTTAATTAATGACGTGGACTTGAGCGTTTAAAAATTTGTCTATATGTTAATTTTTTTGAACCATAAGCAAGGATGCCTGAATGAAACCTCTGTCCCTCGCTCCTCTTGGCCTGCTGTTCCTCGCGGCTTGTACTACTGCTCCTCAAAAGCCTTCCGTCGACACCGTCATGGTCAACGGCAAGGAAGTCCAAGTCGATCATGAGTTCAAGGAAGAAAAAGGCGTTCATAAGCTGAAAGATGAGCAGCAAGTGGTTGCCGTCGATGACAAAGGTGACGTCAAAAAGAGGCTGGTATGTGAGTACGTCAAGCCGACAGGCTCTCACTTCACCCAGCGCCTCTGCCACACCAAGGAAGAAATGCAGAAAGAAGAGGCAGAAGCCCAGGAGTTGCTGCGCCACCTGCCCAACCCCAAAGTTGTCAAATAACCTGGAATGCAGCTAAGAAAAAGCCGGCCGAGTGCCGGTTTTTTCATAAGCAGCTCGGGCCTTTAGGGCTTGAATTAACTCGCCGTAGCTTGAGCATGTCATGACCCCGGCTCGACGTAGATCGCCTGGGCTAGGGGAGCCGAGGCTTCAGGGTATAAGGATGCCCCCTCGTCTTATTCTTTTCGTCTGCGGCTTGTGGCTTTTGGCCAGCCACCTAAAGCCTTCCGGCGGCACTGTCTTGGTGACAGGTGATCTTCTACAAGCTTCACGAGGAACAGAGGGTGCTTGAGATAGACGGCAGGTAGTTCAAAGCACGGCTGGTTTGTGAGTACTCCCAGCCAACAATCGCGAATTGTTTCGAACTCAGAAGTCGCCGAGAAGGCGGCTCAGGCGCCTGAGCAGATGCTTGCTTCGAAAAACACCAAGGTAGGAGTGGGATGCAGTAAGATGGGGCTTCATGAGGTTCTGAATTAGCAATGCGTTAATCAAGGGGGTTATGTTATTGTTTCTTTGGTGTTATGTTCCTTCCTCGTTTTAATTGCAAGGAAGCCCTTATGAAAGCCTCTCTCCTTATTCCCTTTGGCCTGTTATTGCTCGCAGGCTGCAGCACCGCCCCTAAAGCCCCTTCAGCCGGCACCGCCATGGTCAATACCAAAGAAGTTCAGGTGGAAAAGGAAGAGCAAGGGGGACGCAAACTGAAAGAGGAGCAACAGGCAGTTGCCGAGGACAATAAAGGCGAGGCCAAGAAAAAGCAGGTTTGTAAAAATATCAAACCGACCGGCTCACATTTCACCCAGCGTGTTTGCCGCACTCGGGAATAGGTGAAAAAAGACGATGTCCTGAATTTGCTCCGCAAGCCCGTTTGGAGTTTATAAGAAGTAAACAAGGGACAACGGTAACCGGCCAAGGGCCGGTTTTTTTATGGGCCAGTTTTAAGCTTGCCTGCTTGTGGTGTCGAGGCCGAGCTCCGGGCGTTGAGCTGCTCCAGCTTAAGGCGCAGGCTGTCCAACCAGTTCTCGTTGAGGCGTTCACAGCTTTGCTGGCGCTGCAGGGTCAGGGTATCCCTGCTCTGCTGCAACTCGGCGTAGAGGCCCTGGACCAGGGGGCTGGCGTTGAGGTAAACCGTATAGTGCTGGGTTTCTGCCGCCTGCAGTATGGCGGGGGCAGACAGGGCGGCAAGCAGGGCAAGGTTGGCGATGTTCATGACGGCGATCCCTTTGCTGAGGTCCCCAGAGTAAAGCGCCTAAGCTTTGTCCTATCTTTTTCAGTCTGTGAGCAAATGTGCAAAGCCACTGCAATCAAGGAGTAAGCATGCAACATAGTCCAGGTTTCCAGGCCCTTTGCGAGCAAGTCAGGGCCCAGGTAAGGGAAGTTCAGGTCGATGAGCTGGAAGCGCTGCTGGCCGAAGCGGGGGCCCTGTTGCTGGATGTCCGCGAAGATCACGAATGGGTCAAAGGGCGTCTGCCCAGGGCTGAGCACCTGGGCCGGGGCATACTGGAGCGGGATATCGAGAAGCGGGTGCCGGACAAGGCCACCTCCCTCTACCTTTACTGCGGTGGCGGCTACCGCTCGGCCCTGGCCGCCCATAACCTGCAGCTGATGGGTTATACGGCCGTCTTCTCCGTCGCCGGCGGCTACAAGGCCTGGGTGGCCATGGGTGGGATCATCGCCGAGGATTAAACTCGCTCAGGTTGAGATCCCTTGGGCGGGCTATCCTGAAAAAAACGCCTTGTCGGAACCTTGCCCATGGACGACCTCAACCTCGACACCGCCTTCTACGATGCTCTTTTTGGCGACCAGGGCCAGGAGCTGAACCCCTTGGAGTTACAGGCCCTTGGCAACCTGCGGGCCGTTTTGGACGACAGGGCTGCCCTCAGCACCCATATACCGCCGTTGCCGACCCTGCTGCTGCAACTGGTGCAGCTGCTGGCCGATCCCAAGGCCGATTTCGACAAGATAAGCGCCCTTATCGAAGGGGATCCTGCCCTTTCCCTGGAAGTCCTGCGCATCGCCAACAGCGCCCTTTACAGCCGCGGCGGTGCCAGCCTTGATACCCTCAGGGCCGCCGTCGGCAGGTTGGGGGTGACGGGGGTCGCCGCTATCGCCAGCACCATCCTGGCCGAAAAGCTGCGCCCGCCCAAGCCCATCTACTTCAAGATGTTCGGCCGGGATATCTGGCTGCACTCCCTGCATTGCGCCTTCCTCTGCCGCGAACTGGCAAAAGAGCAGGGGGAAGATCCCTTCGTCGGCCATTTCCTTGGTCTTATCCATGACGTGGGCAAGATCATCGTCTTTAATTGCCTGCTGGATGCGTTCAGCCAGGGGGTACTGGATGGGGTGCCGGGCAGCCAGCTGTTCAAGGCGCTGATGTCGGAGATGTCCCTGGACATATCACCCTTCGTGGCCAAGGAATGGGGGCTGCCCGAGCAGTACTGCACCGCCTTGCAGCAGCAACGCTCTCAGCCAAAGACGCTTTTGGCCAGGATACTGCGCCAAGCCAACGGCTGTGCAGAGCTCTACCTGCTCAAGGAAAAGCGGCGCATCGGTGAAGAGCTGCTGGATGAGAAATTGGGCGGCTTGGCGTGTCCAGCGGAATGTTGGCAGCACTTCCTCGACAAGGCGCCGCTGCTGGCAGCGAGTGTCCGCTAGAAAAAAGAAAAGCGCCCTTGGGCGCTTTTCTTTTTGGGAGGCTTGCCTTACTGGCGGATGGCGTCAGTAAGGTTGGGCTTGATGGTGCCCAGCAGGGCCGGCAGCATGCGGGCGGGGGCCGCCACTATGTTGCCGCTCTTGAGGTAGTTGTGGCCACCGGTGAAGTCGGTGACGATGGCGCCTGCTTCACGGGCGATCAGTTCGCCGGCGGCGATATCCCAGGGCTTGAGGCCCAGCTCGAAGAAGCCATCGATGCGGCCGGCAGCCAGGTAGCTCAGATCCAGAGCGGCGGAGCCGGTACGGCGCACGTCGGCCGCCTTCTCGAAGATGGCGGTGAAGATGGTCATGTAGCTGTTGTAGTGCTGGCGCTGTTTGAAGGGCAGGCCGGTGGCCAGCACAGTGCCTTCCAGGTCGCGGACCTGGGATACGCGCAGGCGCTTGCCGTTCAGCTGGGCGCCGACGCCGCGGCTGGCGGTAAAGAGTTCACCACGGATGGGGTCGAAGACCACGGCCTGCTCGGTCTTGCCCTTAACGCGCAGGGCGATGGACACGCAGAAGTGGGGGATGCCGCGGATGAAGTTGGTGGTGCCGTCCAGGGGATCTATGACCCATTGGAAGTCACTCTCGCCCTGGATGCCGCCTTCCTCGCCGATGAAGGCATGGTCCGGGTAGGAGCGGCGGATGGTTTCAATGATGATGCGCTCGGCTTCCTTGTCGATGTTGGTTACCCAGTCATGGGTGCCTTTGGGGGTGGCTTCGACTTTGTCGGGTTGCTCGAAGGACTTGGCAATGAAATTGCCGGCAGCACGCGCAGCGCGCACCGCGATGTTCAGCATAGGATGCATAAGCGACTCACCAATTGAAAAAGAACGGGCCATGAAAAGCGACGGCGGAGTATAGCGGAGTCGGGCCCTAAAGAAAAGCAGCCCGGCTCACATTTGCCTGTGGTACACTGCGTGCCTTTTCCGACTAACGCGCTCAGGTAATGCTAGACAAGGTCCGCATCGTATTGGTGGGTACCACCCATTCCGGCAATATCGGCTCAGTGGCCAGGGCCATGAAAACCATGGGTTTGTCGCAACTGGTCCTGGTCGATCCCCAGTGTGAAATCGACGGCCAGGCCATGGCCCTGGCGGCAGGTGCCTCTGACCTGCTGCGGGACGCGCTCATAGTCCCGACCCTGACCGACGCCATCGCCGACTGTGCCTTGGTGGCCGGTACCAGCGCCCGCTCCCGCAGCCTGCCCTGGCCCATGCTCAGCCCCCGCGAGCTGGGAGAAAAAGCGGCCGTCGAAGGCCAGCAGGCCGGCGTGGCCCTGGTGTTCGGCCGTGAGCGCAGCGGCCTCTCCAACGACGAGCTGCAGCAGTGCCACTTCCACGTCTGTATCGACGCCAATCCCGAGTACAGCTCCCTGAACCTGGCCCAGGCGGTGCAAATCCTCTGCTACGAGGTGCGCATGGCGTCTTTGGCGGCCAAACCCGCCGTGGCAGAGGAAGAGAGCGTCGTTTACCCGCCGGCCAAGGCCATGGAAAATTTCTATGAGCACTTGGAGCAGAGCCTGGATCACAGCGGCTTCCTCATCAAGGCCCACCAGGGCAAGGTGATGGAGAAGCTGCGCTGCCTGTTCAACAGGGCCAGGCCTGACGAGCACGAGCTCAACATCCTGAGGGGCATCCTCTCCTCCATACTGCGTTTGAAGAGGGATTGAGATGGGCATTTGGCAACGCATCAAAGAGGACATCGACAGCGTATTCGACCGCGATCCCGCGGCCCGCAACGCTTTCGAGGTATTCACCAGTTATCCAGGCCTGCATGCGGTCTGGTGGCATCGCCTGGCCCATTGGCTCTGGCAGCGTAACGCCAAGTGGCTGGCCAGGGCCGTGTCCAACCTCAACCGTTTCCTGACCGGCATCGAGATCCACCCCGGCGCCCGCATCGGCCGCCGCTTCTTCATCGACCACGGCATGGGAGTGGTGATAGGGGAAACGGCCGAGATAGGCGACGACTGCACCCTCTATCACGGCGTCACCCTGGGGGGGACATCCTGGAAGGCCGGCAAGCGCCATCCTACCTTGGGCAAGGGCGTGGTCATAGGTGCCGGCGCCAAGGTGTTGGGCCCCTTGATGATCGGCGACAACGCCCGCATCGGCTCCAATGCCGTTGTGGTCAAGGACGTACCGGCCGGGGCCACCGCCATCGGCATACCGGGCCGCATCGTCACCCAGGCCGATTACCAGACCACAGAACAACGCCAGGCCATGGCCAAGAAGTATGGCTTCGACGCTTACGCCGTATCCCAGGACAACCCCGACCCCGTGGCCAAGGCCATAGGGGCCTTGCTGGATCACCTCCACGTGGTGGACGGCAAGGTCAACGACATGTGCAAGGCCATCAGCGACCTCGGCGGCGACGTCTGCCGGGAAAAACTGCCGGAGCTGGACCTGGAAGAGTTCGCCAAGGACGAGCAGGAAGCGGCCCACAAGCGCCAAGGCGAATTGGACAGTTTCGATCCCATCATCTGACGATGAAGGCAATCGGCTAAGCTAATAGTTGACCATTTTAGTCAGGCTTGGGACAATAGTCCCCAGACAAACCGCCCGGAAAGACCGATGAGACTGACCTCCAAGGGACGCTATGCCGTCACCGCCATGCTGGATTTGGCGTTGCATGCCGAAGGCGGCCCCGTGTCTCTGGCCGACATTTCCGAGCGTCAGGGCATTTCCCTGTCCTACCTGGAGCAGCTTTTCTCAAGGCTGCGTCGCCAGGGCCTGGTGTCCAGCGTCCGCGGCCCGGGCGGCGGCTACCTGCTGGGCAAGGAGTGCGCCGAGATCAGCGTCGGTGAAGTCATTATCGCAGTGGACGAGTCGGTAGACGCGACCCGCTGCCAAGGCAAGGCTGACTGCCAGGGTGGCAGTCAGTGTTTGACTCATTCCTTGTGGTCAAACTTGAGCAACCAGATCAGCCATTTCCTGGAAGGCATTTCCCTGGCGGATCTGGTGGCGCAGAAGGACATCAAGAAGGTGGCCGCCCGGCAGGAAAGCCACCATCAAAAAGACAGCATAACCGTGCAGTGCCAATTGTGAGCGGCGAGGCAGTAACGGAGAACGCAATGAAGCTTCCTATCTATCTGGATTACGCGGCGACTACCCCGGTAGACCCCCGTGTTGCGGAAAAAATGATGCAATACCTGACCCTGGATGGCCAGTTCGGCAACCCGGCGTCCAGGTCCCACCGTTTCGGCTGGCAGGCCGAAGAGGCGGTGGAAGAGGCGCGTAGCAACATCGCCGAGCTGATCGGTGCCGACCCCCGCGAGATCGTCTTTACCTCCGGTGCCACCGAGTCGGACAACCTGGCCATCAAGGGTGCCGCGCACTTCTACCAGAAGAAAGGCAAGCACATCATCACCTCCAAGATTGAGCACAAGGCGGTGCTGGACACCTGCCGCCAATTGGAGCGTGAAGGTTTCGAGGTGACTTACCTGGAGCCCAATGAAGACGGCCTGCATCCCCTGGAGCAGATCGAAGGCGCCCTGCGCGACGACACGGTGCTGCTGTCCATCATGCACGTCAACAACGAGCTGGGTGTCATTCAGGACATCAAAGCCATCGGCGAGCTGTGCCGCAGCAAGGGCGTCATCTTCCACGTCGACGCCGCCCAGAGCGCCGGCAAGGTAGCCATCGATCTCAACGAGCTGAAAGTGGACCTGATGTCCCTTTCCGGCCACAAGATGTACGGCCCCAAAGGCATCGGCGCCCTCTATGTGCGACGCAAGCCCCGTATCCGTATCGAAGCCCAGATGCACGGCGGCGGCCACGAGCGCGGCATGCGCTCAGGCACCCTGGCTACCCACCAGATCGTCGGCATGGGCGAAGCGGCCCGCATCGCCAAGGAAGAAATGGCGACCGAGGCCCAGCGCATCACCGCCCTGCGCGACAAGCTCTGGGCCGGTGTCCAGGACATGGAGGAAGTGCACCTCAACGGCACCCTGGCCAGCCACGTGCCCGGCATCCTCAACGTCAGCTTCAACTACGTGGAAGGCGAGTCCCTTATCATGGCCCTCAAGGACCTGGCCGTGTCCTCCGGCTCCGCCTGTACCTCCGCCAGCCTGGAACCCTCCTACGTGCTGCGTGCCATAGGTCGCAACGACGAGCTGGCTCACAGCTCCATCCGTTTCTCCATTGGCCGTTTCACCACCGAAGAAGACATCGATTACGCCATCAGTTGCATCCAGGGGGCCATTGGCCGTCTGCGCGAGATGTCTCCCCTGTGGGAAATGTACAAAGACGGCGTCGACCTCGAGCAGGTCGAGTGGGTAGCCCACTAACAGTTTTAAGGAGCGCATCATGGCTTACAGTGAAAAGGTCATCGACCATTACGAGAATCCCCGCAACGTCGGGTCCTTCGACAAGAACGATCCCAGCGTTGCCACCGGCATGGTGGGCGCGCCCGCCTGCGGTGACGTGATGAAGCTGCAGTTGAAGATCAACGACGAAGGCATCATCGAAGACGCCAAGTTCAAGACCTACGGCTGCGGCAGTGCCATCGCCTCCAGCTCTCTGGTCACCGAATGGGTCAAGGGCAAGTCCATTGCCGAGGCCGAGGAGTTGAAAAACACCGCCATCGCCGAAGAACTGGCCCTGCCGCCGGTCAAGATCCATTGCTCCATCCTCGCCGAGGACGCCATCAAGGCGGCCATCGCCGACTATAAGAGCAAGAAGGGGCTGGCATAAATGGCAGTCACCCTGACCGAGACAGCGGCCACCAGGGTCTCCACTTTCCTCGCCAATCGCGGCAAGGGCCTGGGTGTGCGCCTGGGTGTGCGCACCACAGGCTGCAGCGGCCTGGCCTATGTGCTGGAGTTCGTGGATGAGGCCAACCCTGACGACGAAGTCTTCGAAGACAGAGGCGTCAAGGTGATCGTCGATCAGAAGAGCCTGGTCTACCTGGACGGCACCGAGCTGGACTTTGTCAAGGAAGGCCTCAACGAGGGCTTCCAGTTCAACAACCCCAACACCAAAGGGGAATGTGGCTGTGGCGAATCCTTCACCGTCTAACCACTTCGCACTCTTCGACCTGCCCGAAGCCTTCATGCTGGACAGGGAAGAATTGGCCAGCCGCTATCGCCGGCTGGCCGCCGCCCTGCACCCGGATCGCTTCGCCTCCGGCTCCGAACGGGACAGGGCCCAGGCCCTGGCCAAGACGGCCCTGCTCAACGACGCCTTCGAAACCCTCAAGCACGCCACCCTGCGCGCCCAGTACCTGCTGAGCCTGAACGGCGTCGATATCCAGGGCGAGAGCCAGACCCTCAAGGACAGCGCCTTCCTGATGCAACAGTTGGAGTGGCGCGAGGCCCTGGCCGAGGTGGAAGATGCCGACGGCATCGACAGCCTGCGCACCGAGATAGTCCAGGCCCGCAGTGAGCTCCACCAGGAATTTGCCGGCCTCTATGGCCAGCAGGATTTCGACAGCGCCGCCGATACCGTCCGCAAGCTCAAGTTCGTCGACAAGATGCTCGTCGAGATAGAGCGGCTGGAAGAGTCCCTGCTCGACTACTGACATAGCGAAAACCATGGCATTACTACAGATAGCCGAACCCGGCCAAAGCGCCGCGCCCCACGAGCACCGCCTGGCCGTGGGTATCGACCTCGGCACCACCAACTCCCTGGTCGCCGCCGTGCGCAGCGGCACCGCCGTCGTCCTCAAGGATGCCGAAGGCCATGGCATAGTGCCTTCCGCCGTCCATTACGGCGCTGCCGAGCGCCAGGTGGGGCGCCAGGCCAAGGCCCTGGCCGCCACCGACCCGGCAAACACCCTGATCTCCGTCAAGCGCTTTATGGGCCGCTCCCTGGCCGATATCCAGGCCCGCTATCCCAAGCTGCCCTATGCCTTTTCCGCCACCGAGCACGGCCTGCCCCGCATCGAGACGGCCCAGGGGCCCAAGAACCCCATCGAAGTCTCCTCCCATATCCTCGGGGCCCTGAAAGAGCGGGCCGAGGCGGCCATGGGGGGCGACCTGATGGGGGCCGTCATCACCGTGCCCGCCTATTTCGATGACGCCCAGCGCCAGGCCACCAAGGACGCCGCCGAGTTGGCCGGCCTCAAGGTGCTGCGCCTGCTGAACGAACCCACGGCGCCCGCCGTGGCCTATGGTCTCGACTCCGGCGCCGAAGGGGTGATCGCCGTCTACGACCTTGGCGGCGGCACCTTCGACATCTCCCTGCTGCGCCTCTCCAAGGGCGTCTTCGAAGTGCTGGCCACCGGCGGCGATACCGCCCTCGGCGGTGACGACTTCGACCATGCCCTGGTGGACTGGCTGCGCGAGCAGTGGCAGTTGGCCGACAAGCTGGACATCCTCTCCGAGCGTGCCCTGCTTTCCGCCGCCTGCAGCGCCAAGGAAGCCCTGACCGAGAGTTCCAGCGTCTCCCTGGCCCTCAATATCCAAGGCCAGGACCGGACCGCCGAACTGAGCCGCGACCAGTTCGACGCCTTGGTTGAGCCCCTCATCAAACGCACCCTGCTGGCCTGCCGCCGCGCCGTGCGCGACGCCGAGCTGGAACTGGGTGACGTGCAGCAGGTGGTGATGGTGGGCGGCTCCACCCGGGTGCCCAAGGTGCGCGGCGCCGTCGGCGACTTCTTCGGCCGCGAGCCTTTGACCAGCATCGACCCCGACCAGGTGGTGGCCATAGGCGCCGCCATCCAGGCCGACGTGCTGGTGGGCAACAAGCCCGACAGCGAGCTGTTGCTGCTGGACGTCATTCCCTTGTCCCTGGGCCTCGAGACCATGGGCGGACTGGTGGAAAAGATAGTGCCCCGCAACACCACCATCCCTGTGGCTAGGGCCCAGGAGTTCACCACCTTCAAGGATGGCCAGAGCGCCATGGCCATCCATGTGCTGCAGGGGGAGCGGGAACTGGTCAAGGATTGTCGCAGCCTGGCCCGCTTCGTGCTCACCGAGATCCCGGCCATGGCGGCCGGCGCCGCCCATATCCGCGTCACCTTCCAGGTGGACGCCGACGGCCTGCTGTCGGTCACCGCCATGGAAAAATCCACGGGCCGCCAGACCAGCATCCAGGTCAAACCGTCCTATGGCCTCTCCGACAATGAGGTGGCCAACATGATCCAGGACGCCATGGTCCACGCCAAGGACGACATGGCCGCCCGCATGCTGGCCGAACAGCAGGTGGAAGCCCGCCGGGTGTTTGAGGCTGTCAGTGCCGCCCTGGCGGCCGACGGCGAGCGCCTGCTGGATGAGGCCGAGCGCGCCTCCATCGATGTGGCCCTGGCGCAGATGGTCGAGGCGGCCAAAGGCGCACAGGTGGACGCCATCAAGGCCAGCATCGAAGCGGTGGACAAAGCCACCGACGCCTTCGCCGCCCGCCGCATGGACGACAGTATTCGCAAGGCCCTGGCCGGCCACAAAGTTGACGAGGTTTGAGATGCCAAAGATCGTATTCCTGCCCCATGCCGAACTCTGCCCAGACGGTGCCGTCATCGAGGCCCCCAAGGGCGAGAGCATCCTGGACGTGGCCCTCAAGAACGGCATCGCCATCGAGCACGCCTGCGAGAAGTCCTGCGCCTGCACCACCTGCCACGTCATAGTGCGTGAAGGCTTTGACTCCCTGAACGAGTCCGACGAGCTGGAGGACGACATGCTGGACAAGGCCTGGGGCCTGGAGCCCGAGTCGCGCCTGTCCTGTCAGGCCAAGGTGGCCGACGAGGATCTGGTGGTGGAGATCCCCAAATACACCATCAACCTCGCCCGCGAGCATTGAGCAGAAGGCGCCGTCAGGCGCCTTTTTTCTTGGCTGTTAGACTTAAGGCAGATCCAAAGGGGAGGGGAGATCATGGGCTGGAAATGGACCGACACTCAGGCGATAGCCGAAGCGCTCTATGACCGGGATCCTGAGCTTGATCCGCGCACAGTGCGCTTTACCGACCTGCACCAGTGGATCTGCGAACTGGACGCCTTCGACGACGATCCCAAGGGCTCCAACGAGCGCATCCTCGAGGCCATCTTCCTGGCCTGGCTCGAGGAATTCGAGGGCTGAACTTGCCTTTATCTGCTTGTCATTGGTCTGACATTTTCTCCTGGCATAACTTCGCTTATACTGTGCGGCCATTTCTGAACCCTAAACCCAATTTCTGAGGACGGAGCCCCCATGGCTGTTCAACGTACCATCTCCATCATCAAGCCTGACGCTGTTGCCAAGAACGTGATCGGCGCCATCTACAACCGTTTCGAGACCTCCGGTCTGAAGATCGTTGCCGCCAAGATGCTGCACCTGTCCCGCGAGCAGGCCGAAGGCTTCTACGCCGAGCACAAAGAGCGTCCCTTCTTCAAAGCCCTGGTCGACTTCATGACCTCCGGCCCCATCATGGTCCAGGTCCTGGAAGGCGAGAACGCCGTCCTGAAAAACCGTGAGATCATGGGCGCCACCAACCCCAGCGACGCCCTGGCCGGTACCCTGCGTGCCGACTACGCCGTCAGCATCGACGAGAACGCCGTGCACGGTTCCGACTCCGAAGAGTCCGCTGCCCGCGAAATCGCCTACTTCTTCACCGAAACCGAAGTTTGCGCCCGCACTCGCTAAGCGCCACGGTTTTTGTGACAAAGGGGGGCTAAGCCCCCCTTTGTTGTCTTGGTTGTAAACTGTACAATGCCGGCCCTTGAGCCGTAGTCACTGAGGTCATGCCATGAGCGAAGGCAAAATCAACCTGTTGGATCTGAGCCGCGAAGAGATGCGCGCCTTTTTCGCCGAGATGGGGGAAAAGCCCTTCCGCGCCGATCAGGTCATGAAGTGGATCTATCACTTCGGGGTGGACGACTTCGACGACATGACCAACGTCAACAAGGTGCTGCGCGGCAAGCTCAAGGAGCGCTGCGTCATCGAAGCGCCCGAAATTTCCCAGGAGCAGCGCTCCAGCGACGGCACCATCAAGTGGGCGCTGCGGGTTTCCGGTGGCCAGGAAGTGGAGACCGTCTACATCCCCGAGAAGGACAGAGCCACCCTTTGCGTCTCTTCCCAGGTGGGCTGCGCCCTGGAATGCACCTTCTGCTCCACTGCCCAGCAGGGTTTCAACCGCAACCTCAAGGTCAGCGAAATCATCGGCCAGGTGTGGCGCGCCGCCAAGGTGCTGGGCCCTCAGGGCAACAGCGGCAACAAGCCCATCACCAACGTGGTGATGATGGGTATGGGTGAGCCCCTGCTCAACCTCGCCAACGTGGTGCCGGCCATGGAACTGATGCTGGACGACTTCGGCTTCGGCCTCTCCAAGCGCCGGGTGACACTGTCCACCTCCGGTGTGGTGCCGGCCCTGGACAAGCTGGGCGACATGATCGACGTGGCCCTGGCCATCAGCCTGCATGCCCCCAACGACGCCCTGCGCGACGAGATAGTGCCCATCAACAAGAAGTACAACATCGAGACCTTCCTCGGCTCGGTGCGCAACTACCTGTCCAAGTCCAACGCCAACCAGGGCAGGGTGACGGTGGAGTACGTGATGCTGGATCACGTCAATGACTCCATGGATCAGGCCCACGAACTGGCCGCCTGCCTCAAGGACACCCCGTCCAAGATCAACCTTATTCCCTGGAACCCCTTCCCGGGTGCGCCCTATGGCCGCAGCTCCAATTCCCGTATCGACAGGTTCGCCAAGGTGTTGATGGAATACGGTTTTACCGTCATTGTCCGCAAGACCCGCGGTGACGACATCGACGCCGCCTGTGGCCAGTTGGCCGGTGACGTTGTGGACAGAACCAAGCGCGTTATGAAAAAACAGATGCAGGATTCCGGTATTTCAGTAAAAATGGTGTGAAATCTCAACGCATTACGGAATGACTATGGCGAAACCACGGTATCGACTGGGCTTCCTGGCTCTCCTGCTGGCACTGGGGGGCTGTGTCTCCCAAACCCTGGACAGCCAAGGCAATGTGGTCGCGGAGAAACCGTTCGACCCCATAGCGGCCGCCAAATCCCGAATGCAACTGGGCCTGGCCTACCTGCGCAGCGGCAACAGCGCCCAGGCCAAGATGAACCTGCTCAAGGCCCAGGAATTCGCCCCCGACCTCCCCGACGTTTACTACAGCCTGGGCTACTACTACCAGGCGGTAGGGGAGAGCAAAGAGGCAGAAGAGGCCTATCGCCACGCCATCAAGCTGGACCCCGAGAACGGTGAAGCGCTGAACAACTTCGGCGCCTTCCTCTGTGGCATGGGCCGCTTCGACGAATCCATTGAATACTTCACCAAGGCCGTCCGGGCCCCCGGCTACATCAAGGTGGCCGGTGCCTATGAGAACGCCGGTACCTGCGCCAAGCAGGGGGGCGACCTGGACGGGGCCGAAAAATACTTCGCCAGCGCCTTAAGTCACGATGCCCGCCGCGCCGCTTCTCTATTGGGAATGGCCGAAACCCTCTATGCCAAGAAGGACTTCATCGGCGCCAAGGGTTACCTGGGGCGCTTCGAAGGGATCGCAAGGCCTGTACCCCGCAGTCTCTTTCTTGGCCTGGAGTTGGCAAAAAGGACGGGTGATGATGCCGGCGTTCAGCGTTATGGCGATGAACTTGTTTCAAAATATCCGGACTCACCTTTAAGCCAACAATACCGGAGCAATAAATACTGATGGCAGAACCAAACGACGAAAAGGAAACGCTGAGCGCCGGCCAGCGCCTGAGACAAGCCCGGGAAGCGCGGGGCTGGTCTGTCGAAGAGGTTGCCAAACGTCTCAACCTGCGGCTGTCCGTGGTTGAGCAGCTGGAAAACGACGATTACGACAGGAACTCTCCCGCTACCTACACCAAGGGCTATATCCGCGCCTATTGCCGCTTGCTGGATCTTCCCGAAAGCGAAGTGATGGCCGAGCTCTGTGCCGATCAGCTCAAGAGCCAGACCGAAAGCAACATGCAGAGCTTTTCCCGCCGCACCACCAGGGAAAAGTCCGACAGCTGGCTGACCTTGGTCACCTGGTTGATTGGCCTGGCCATACTGGGGCTCCTGGTGTACTTCGGCTGGCAACAAGCCACCACCCGCACCAGCCTGGTCAACACCCAAGCCGGCAGTGTCCAGGCCCCGGTACAAAGCCAGGCCAAAGCCACAGAGCCCGAAGCCAAGCCAGGTGAGGCCCAACCCGATGGGACCCAGGCCGATGACGGCGTCGACCTCGGTACCCCTGTGGAAGAGGGCGCCGGCCCCGAAGGGGACGACGGCAGCCAAGGCAGCCCAGCTCAGCCCCAACCCCAGGATACGGCCAGCCAAGAGGCACCGGCAGCTGCGGTGCCAAGCCCGGCAGAGCGCACAGCCATTGCAACCAGTACATTGGAAATCTCCTTTCGCGGCGACTGTTGGGTTAGAATCGAAGACAGTACCGGCAAGAGGGTACTGGAAGGGGTCAAGAAGAATGGCCAATCCTTCAGCCTGCAAGGCCAAGCTCCCTTTGCCGTGAAGTTGGGCGCCCCCGAGGTGGTTGATATCCAATACCAGGGCGCGCCAGTCGATTTGTCCGGGTTCAAGGCCGGCCGGCTTGCCAAGCTGACCTTGCCCCAGAACTGAGGTTGAGTAGAGCATGCAGCATCAGCCGCCCATCCAGCGCCGCCAGTCCACCCGCATCTACGTAGGCAATGTGCCCATCGGTGACGGGGCGCCCATCGCCGTCCAGTCCATGACCAACACCCGCACCACGGACGTGGACGCGACAGTGGCCCAGATCCAGGCCATACAGCGTGCCGGTGCGGACCTGGTACGGGTGTCCGTGCCCACCATGGACGCGGCCGAAGCCTTCAAGCTGATCAAGGAAAGGGTGGATATCCCCCTGGTGGCGGACATCCATTTCGATTACCGCATCGCCCTCAAGGTGGCCGAGTACGGCGCCGACTGCCTGCGTATCAACCCCGGTAACATCGGCAAGGAAGAGCGCATCCGTGCCGTGGTGGACGCGGCCCGTGACCGCAACATCCCCATCCGTATCGGCGTCAACGGCGGCTCCCTGGAGAAAGACATCCAGGAAAAGTACGGCGAGCCGACCCCGGCGGCCCTGGTGGAATCGGCCATGCGCCACGTGGAGATCCTCGACCGCCTCAACTTCGAGAACTTCAAGGTCTCGGTCAAGGCTTCCGACGTCTTCCTGGCCGTGGATGCCTACCGGCTGCTGGCCAAGCAGATCAAGCAGCCCCTGCATCTGGGCATCACCGAGGCGGGCGGTGCCCGCAGCGGCGCCGTCAAGTCCGCCATCGGCCTTGGCATGCTGCTGGCTGAAGGCATAGGCGACACCCTGAGGGTGTCCCTGGCCGCCGATCCGGTCGAAGAAGTGAAAGTGGGCTTCGATATCTTGAAGTCCCTGCGCATCCGTTCGCGCGGCATCAACTTCATCGCCTGCCCCAGCTGTTCGCGCCAGGAGTTCGATGTCATAGGCACCGTCAACGCCCTGGAAAACCGCCTGGAAGACATCACCACGCCGCTGGACGTCTCCGTCATCGGCTGCGTGGTCAACGGCCCGGGTGAAGCCCTGGTCTCCGACATGGGCATCGCCGGCGCCACCCGCAAGAGCGGTTACTACGTGGACGGCGAGCGCCAGAAGGAACGCCTGGACAACGAGAACCTGGTGGACGAGCTGGAAACCCGCATCCGTGCCCGCGTTGCCATGATGAGCCAGCGGATACCGGTCAAGAGCGGCGACTGAACCCAAAGCCCATGAGTTTGCCTGCCCGAAGTGTATAATTCGGGCATTTTTGTGATTGCAGAGTCCCACAGTGAAAAGCATCCAAGCCGTTCGCGGCATGAACGACTGCCTGCCCAGCCAGACCCCGCTCTGGCAGCAGGTGGAAAGCGCCATCCGTGCCACCGTTTCCTCCTTCGGTTACAGCGAGATCCGCACCCCCATCGTCGAGTCCACCGATCTGTTCAAGCGCAGCATCGGTGAGGTGACCGATATCGTCGAGAAGGAGATGTACAGCTTCGACGACCGTAACGGCGACAGCCTGACGCTGCGCCCCGAGGGCACCGCCAGCACGGTGCGTGCCGGCATCGAGCACGGCCTGCTGTACAACCAGGAGCAGCGCCTCTGGTACATGGGCCCCATGTTCCGCCACGAGCGCCCCCAGAAAGGCCGCTACCGCCAGTTCCACCAGTTCGGAGTGGAAGTCTATGGCCTGGCCGGCCCGGACATCGACGCCGAGGTGATACTGCTGTCCGCCGCCCTCTGGGACAAGCTGGGCCTGCGTGACCACGTCACGTTGGAACTCAACAGCCTCGGCTCCAACGAGGCCCGCGCCCAGTACCGTGAAGTGCTGATCGCCTACCTGGAACAGCACATCGACAAGCTGGACGAGGACGCCAAGCGCCGCCTCTACAGCAACCCGCTGCGCATCCTCGACTCCAAGAACCCCCAGGTGCAGGAAGTGGTGGCGAATGCCCCGCGCCTGCATGACCACCTGGACGAGGAATCCCAGGCCCACTTCGAGGCCCTCAAGGCGCTGCTCGACAGCGTCGGCATCGGCTACCGCGTCAACGAGCGCCTGGTGCGCGGCCTGGACTACTACAACCGCACCGTCTTCGAGTGGGTCACCGACAGCCTCGGCGCCCAAGGCACCGTCTGTGCCGGCGGCCGCTACGACGGCCTGGTGGAACAGCTGGGCGGCAAGGCCACCCAGGGCGTGGGCTTCGGCCTTGGCCTGGAACGGCTGGTGCTGCTGGTGGAGGCCCTGGGCACCCAGGCCCCTGCCGCCGTCGACGCCTACCTCTGCCCCATGGGCGAGGCGGCCGAGCGCCAGGCCTTCGTTCTGGCTCAACAACTGCGCCAGCAGTTGCCAGGGCTCAGGCTGATGTGCCACTGTGGTGGCGGCAATTTCAAGAAACAGCTCAAGCGGGCCGACAAGAGCGGCGCCCGTTGGGCCTTGATCCTGGGCGATGACGAACTGGCCCAGGACCAGATCACCATCAAGAACCTGAAAGATGGCAGCCAAGCCACCGTCGCCATGGGCGAGTTGGCCGCACATCTCGAACAACGATAACAAGGACTCAGGCGTGGAAATTTACAGCACTGAAGAACAACAGGTCGAAGCCATCAAGAGCTTCTGGAAAGAGCACGGCAACGGCATCATCCTCGGTACCCTCATCGGCCTGGCCGCCATCTACGGCTGGCGCTGGTACGGTCAGCAGCAGCTGGCCAAGCAGGAGCAGTCCTCTGCCGCTTACGCCGCCGCCCTCAAGAAGGTGGACGCTGGCGATCTGTCCGCCGGTGACGCCTTCCTCAAAGGCGATAGCGCCGGCCAGTACCAGACCCTGATGGCCGCCCGCCTGGCCAAAGCCGCCGCCGACAAGGGCGAGCTGGACAAGGCCCTGGGCTACCTGGACCAGGCCCAGGCCCACGCCGACACCGAAACCCTCAAGGGCATCTTCACGCTGCGCAAGGCCCGTATCCAACTGGCCAAGGGCGACCTTAAGGGTGCCAAGGCCAGCCTGGCGCTGGTCAAAGATGACGCATTCAAGGCCGAGTCCCAGGAACTTTTGGGTGATATCGCCGTCAAGGAAGGCGACAAGGCTGCGGCCCGTACTGCCTACCAGGCCGCACTGGCCGGCCAGGCAGGCTCCCCTGCCTTGCAACTCAAACTGGAATCCCTGGATAGCAAAGGCTGAAGATGAGCGGATGGTCTAAATGGTCGGCCCTGGCCGGTGTGGTGTTGATCGGCCTGGCTGGCTGTGCCAGCGACGAGGACGTACGTAAGCCGGCCGAGCTGGTGTCCTTCGACAACAAGGTCAACGACAACGTGGTCTGGAGCACCTCGGTGGGGGACGGCATTGGCCCTTACTTCTCCAACCTGGCTCCCGTCTACGCCTACGACAAGGTCTTTGCCGCCTCCCGTGAAGGCATAGTGGAAGCCCTGGACGTCGAGAACGGCGACAAGATCTGGAAAGTGGACCTGGGCGCCGCCGACTCCTTCTTCTCCAGCCGCCACGACATGCGCCTCTCCGGTGGTGTTTCCGCCGGCTTCGGCAAGGTCTATGTCGGCTCCGAGAACGGCATCGTCTACGCCCTGGACGAGAAAACCGGCGAACTGAAGTGGCAGGCCGACGTGCCCGGCGAAGCCATGGCCGCCCCCGTGCTGGACGAAGGCCTGGTGCTGGTCAACACCACCTCCGGCAAACTGGTGGCCCTGGAAGAGGGCACCGGCAAGCTGAAGTGGACCTACGAGCAGACGGTACCGTCCCTGAGCCTGCGCGGCGTGTCCGAGCCTTCCACCGTCAAGGGCGCCGCCCTGGTGGGCACCCCCAACGGCAAGCTGGCCGCCGTGCTGCTGGACAGCGGCCTGCCGGCCTGGGAACAGGACGTCTCTCCCGCCAAGGGCCAGAACGTGCTGGAACTGCTCCGTGACGTGGACGCCACCCCCATCGCCGTCGGCCCCGTGGTTTACGCCGTGGCCTACAACGGCGAGCTGGTGGCCATCGACCTGCGCTCCGGCCGCCCCATGTGGAAGCGGGACTACTCGTCCTATCGCGCCATGGCCATCACCGGCTTCGACCTCTACCTGACCGACGCCCACGGCACCCTGTTCGACATCGACAGGCGCACCGGCCTCGAGAAGTGGAGCCAGCCGATGCTGCTCAACCGCCGCGTCACCGCCCCTGCTATCCTTGGCGACAAGGTGCTGGTGGGTGACTTCGAGGGCTACCTGCACTGGTTCGACAAGAACAGCGGCGAGCTGCTGGGCCGTGACAAGATAGACGGCGACGGCCTCTATGCCCGCCCTGTGGTGGTCAACGACAAGGTGTTGGTGCAGAGCCGGGACGGCGAGCTTTACATGATTAAGCTGGACTAAAGCAGCCAAAACCTGAACAATACGCGGCCGCATTTTGCGGCCGTTCGTCTTTGAGAGAGAAACAGCATGCTTCCCGTAGTGGCCCTGGTAGGTCGCCCCAATGTGGGCAAATCGACCCTGTTCAACCGCCTGACCAACAGTCGCGATGCCCTGGTGGCCGATTACCCCGGCCTGACCCGGGATCGCAAGTATGGCCAGGCCCGCTACGGCGAGTACGACTTCATACTGGTGGACACCGGCGGTATCGAAGGCGACGAGAAGGGCATTGACGCCGCCATGGCCAAGCAGTCCCTGCTGGCCATGGACGAAGCGGACGTGGTGCTGCTGCTGGTGGATGCCCGTGACGGCCTCACCGCCGCCGACGAGGCCATTGCCCGCCATATCCGCCAACTGGGCAAGCCGGTGTTCCTGGTGGCCAACAAGATCGACGGCATCGACGCCGACTCCGCCTGTGCCGAGTTCTACGGCCTGAGCCTGGGCGAGGTCTGGCAGATCGCCGCCGCCCACGGCCGTGGCGTCACCCAGCTGCTGGACAACGCCCTGATCCCGGTGGTGGCCGAGCTGGCCCAGGCCGAAGAAGAAGCCTCCGAGGCCCTGGCCGAAGCCCTGGGCCAGGAGATGGTGGACGTGGACGCCATCGAGGACGAGGAAGAAGCGGAAGCCATTCCCTATGCCGACCTGCCCGTGAAAATAGGCATCATCGGCCGCCCCAATGTCGGTAAATCGACGTTGACCAACCGCATCCTCGGCGAGGAGCGGGTGGTGGTGTTCGACATGCCCGGCACCACCCGCGACTCCGTCTACATCCCCATGGAGCGGGGCGGCAAGAACTACGTGCTGATCGACACCGCCGGTGTGCGCCGCCGCGGCCGCATCGACGACGCCGTCGAGAAGTTCTCCGTGATCAAGACGCTGCAGGCCATCGAAGACGCCAACGTGGTGCTGCTGGTGATGGACGCCCGTGAAGGCCTCTCCGACCAGGATCTCAACCTGCTGGGCCACGTGCTCAACGCCGGCCGCGCCCTGGTGCTGGTGGTCAACAAGTGGGACGGCCTCAGCCATGACGACCGTGAAGACATCAAGCGCGAGCTGGACCGCCGCCTCGGCTTCATCGACTTCGCCCGCCTGCACTTCATCTCCGCCCTGCACGGCTCCGGTGTCGGCAACCTCTTCGAATCCGTGGACGAGGCCTTTGCCTCCGCCACCCAGCGGGTCTCCACCTCCAAGCTGACCCGTATCCTGCAGATGGCCCAGGACGACCACCAGCCGCCTTTGGTGTCCGGCCGTAGGGTCAAGCTCAAGTACGCCCACGCCGGCGGCTACAACCCGCCGAGGATCATCATCCACGGCAACATGGTGGAAAAGCTGCCCAACTCCTACAAGCGCTACCTGATGAACTACTACCGCAAGAGCCTGGGGGTCATAGGCACCCCCATCCATGTGGAGTTCCAGGAAGGGGACAACCCCTTCGCCGGGCGCAAGAACAAGCTGACGTTGACCCAGCAGCGCAAGCGCAAGCGCCTGATGAAGTACATCAAGTCGCGTAAGAGCTGACAGAACAAGGGGCGCCATTTGGCGCCCCTTTGCTTTATCCGGCCGTCCCCTTATGCTGGGTTCAACAACCAGTTGAGGGAACCCCATGATCACCTTGAAGACAGTCCAAGCCGGCAAGCTGCGCCACGAGATCCAGGTCAAGGACTTCGCTGCCCTCTACAGCGACATGCCCGAGCCCCAGGGGGGCGAAGGCTCGGCCCCCGAACCCCATGATTACTTCGACCTCTCCCTCGGCGCCTGCAAGGCCCTGACCGCCATCCTCTACGCCCGCCACAAGGGCATGGCCCTGGACGGCCTCACCGTCACGGTGCACAGGGACGACAGCGAAGAGCGCCAGGGCCTCTACCGCCTGGCCGTCACCCTGGAGCTGCAGGGACAGCTGACCGACGCCGAGAAGGAGCGCCTGGTCACCATCGCCGACCGCTGCCCCATCCATAAGCTGATGACCAGCACTGAGGTGCGTATCGAGACGGCTTTGGGCTGAAAAACAAAACCCCGGCACCAGGCCGGGGTTTTTAATGTTTGAATGCTACACCACTCGTTTGAAGCGTCGTGAGCGAAGTCAGAACAAGGCGGGTGTCTTTGAAAAAGCGCAGTTCGAGTAAATGAGCATTTTGAGAAGACACCCAACGCAGTTATGACGAGCGCAACAGCTTCAAACCCGGGGGATCTGCTGGGTGATGCAGTGGATATTGCCACCCCCCAGCAGTATCTCCCGGGCGTTGACGCCGGTGATCAGGTAGCCGGGGAAGATCTCGCCCAGCAGGGCGGCGACCTGGGCGTCCTTGGCCGGGTCCAGCAGTGGGAACACCACCTGCTTGTTGGTGATCAGGAAGTTGGCGTAGGAGCCGGCCAGGCGCGCGCCGCCGAGGCGGTTCATGCCGTGGGAGGCGTCTATGCCGCTGGCCTCTTCGTCGGTGAGGTACAAGGGGCCCGGCATGGGCAGCTTGTGCACCACCAGTTGGCGGCCGCGGGCGTCCACCGTCTCAGAGAGGATACGGTAGGCTTCCTGGGAGCTCTCGTACTGCTCGTCTTCGGGATCGTCGCACCAGGTCATGGCCACCACGCCGGGGGCCACCACCTGCATCAGGTTGTCCACGTGGCCCGTGGTCTCGTCTTGGAAGACGCCCCTGGGCAACCAGACCACCTTCTCCACCCCCAGGTAATCCTTGAGCAGCTGCTCCAGCTGCTCCTTGCCGAGGCCGGGGTTGCGGCCCGGGCTCAGCAGGCATTCCTCGGTGGTGAAGAGGGTGCCCTGGCCGTCGACGTGGATGGCGCCGCCTTCCATGACGAAGGGGGCCTTGTAGAGGCTGTCGCCGTAGATCTCGCAGACCTTCTGGGCCAGGGCGTTGTCGTTGTGCCAGGGGAAGTAGAGGCCGTTGGTGAGGCCGCCCCAGGCGTTGAACTGCCAGTCCACGCCGCGGCGCTCGCCCTTGTCGTTCACCACGTAGCTGGGGCCTGTGTCACGCAGCCAGGCGTCGTCCGTGGTCATCTCCACCACCCGGATCTGGGGCGGCAGCTGGCGGCGGGCGTTGGCGTATTGGCCGTTGCTCACCACCATGGTCACGGGGGTGGTCTGGGCGATGGCGCTGGCCACCTCCACGAAGGCGCGCTGGGCCGGTTTGGCGCCGTAGCGCCAGTTGTCGGAGCGCTCGGGCCAGGCCATCCAGACGCCGTCCTGGGTCTCGAATTCCGCCGGCATGCGGAAGCCGTCATTGCTGGGCAGGGTATTCAGTTGAAAGCTCATCTCAGCGAACCTTGCCGTCCAGGGTCAGCAGGCTGCCGTAGAGATCGGGACGGCGGTCACGGAACAGGCCCCAGGCCTCGCGCTGGTAGCGGATCTTCTTGAGGTCGAAGCTGTGCACCAGCACCGCCTGCTCGTCACGGCCGGCCTCGGCGACCTTGGCACCGCTCTGGTCGCTGATGAAGGAGGAGCCGAAGAAGCGGATCTCGGTGGGGGTGCGCACGCCCTTTTCGGCGCCGATGCGGTTGGAGGCGATGACCGGCAGGCAATTGGCGGCGGCATGGCCCTGCATGACCCGCTGCCAGGCGCCGCTGCTGTCCAGCTCAGGCTGGCTGGGCTCGGAGCCGATGGCGGTGGGGTAGAAGAGCAGCTCGGCGCCGGCCAGGGCCATGGCGCGGGCGGCCTCGGGGAACCACTGATCCCAGCAGATGGCGATGCCAATCTTGGCGTAGCGGGTATTCCAGATCTTGAAGCCGGTGTCGCCGGGGCTGAAGTAGTACTTCTCCAGGTAGCCGTCGCTGTCCGGGATATGGGACTTGCGGTAGACGTCCATCAGGCTGCCATCGGCGTCGATGACCACCAGGGAGTTGAAGCGGGCCACGCCTGCGCGCTCGAACCAGCTGAAGGGGATCACCACCTCAAGTTCCTTGGCCAGGGCCTGCAGGCGCTTGACGGTGGTGTTTTCCTCGAGGCTGGTGGCCAGGGCATGGAAGTCTTCGTTGACTTCGATGCAGAAGTAGGGGGTTTCGAAGAGTTCCTGCAGCAGCACTATCTGGGCGCCTTGGGCGGCGGCCTCACGCACCAGGGCCTCGGCCTTGGCGACGTTTTCTTCTTTGTCCCAGCTGCAGCTCATCTGGGTGGCGGCGACAACAACCTGATCCATATGGGTTCCTCAATCAAAAGGAGAACAACAACAAAGTTAGATAGACCATTTGGCCCCAAAGGGCCCATCCACAAGGGACGCTGTCGACGCCAAAATGTATCGAACAGGCGCGCTTTATAGGGCCGTGCAGGCCCAGCGTCAAGCGCTATTTTCAGGCAACGAAAAGGCCCCGGGCGGGGCCTTGGTAAAGGGGCTTGGGCAAGGGCGTTTTCCGCTTGCCGGGCAAGGGCTTAGGAAGGCTCCACCGCTATGACCTCTGTCCTTATCAAACCGTCCTTGACTCTAAGGTCCAGCCCTTGGCCCACGGCCACCTGGCGGACGCTGTCCAGCACCTGGCCCTGCTCGTCCTGGGCTATGCCGTAGCCGCGGCCGAGGGTGGCCAGGGGGCTGACCAGTTGCAGCTGCTCTATGAGCCGCTGCTGGGCCTGGCGCTTGCCGGCCAGCTGTTGCCTGAGGGCCTGGGCCAGGCCGGCGTCGAGGCGGGCCAGCCGCTCTTCGGCCTTGTCCAGGTGCTTGGCCGGGTGCTGGTGGGCAAGCCTTGCCTGGAACTGGGCCAGGGGCTGGCGCTGGCGGGCCAGCAGCCGGGGCAGGGCGCGCTGCAGGCGCTGGCCCAGCTCGTCCAGCAACTGGCTGTCCCGCTCCAGCTTGCGCTGGGGCGAGAGGCGGCCCAGGCGCTCGGCCAGGGCCTGCTGCCGGGCCTGCTGCTGGCGAAGGTAACGCTGGCCGCTGGCGGCCAGGCGCGCGCTCAGGGCCTGGAGCTGGTCGGCGATGAGGCCGGCCTGGCTGGACACCAGCTCGGCGGCGGCGCTGGGGGTGGGGGCGCGAAGGTCCGCCACGAAGTCGCTGATGGTCACGTCCGTCTCGTGGCCCACGGCGGAGACCACCGGAATGGGGCTGGCCGCTATGGCCCTGGCCAGGGCCTCGTCGTTGAAGCACCAGAGGTCTTCTAGGCTGCCGCCGCCGCGGCCGAGGATGATGACGTCCACCTCGTCCCGCTCTGCCGCCACCTCTAGCTGGCGGCTAAGCTGGGCCGCCGCCTTTTCCCCCTGCACCTGGGCCGGGTAGAGCACCACTTCCAGGAAGGGGGCCCGGCGCCGCAGTACGTTCAATATGTCGTGGACGGCGGCGCCCGAGGGGGAGCTGATGATGCCGATGCGCTTGGGGTGGGGCGGCAATGGCCGCTTGGAGGCGTCGGCGAAGAGGCCCTCGGCGGCCAGTTTGAGTTTCAGGGCCTCGAACTGCTGCTTCAGGAGGCCGTCACCGGCCGGCTCCATGAATTCCACTACCAGCTGGTAGCTGCCGCGCGGCTCGTAGAGGGTAGGGCGGGCCCGCACCAAGAGCTGCATGCCGTCCTGGGGCCTGAAGGTGACGCCCATGTTCTTGCCTCGGAACATGGCGCAGCTCACCTGGGAGCGCTCGTCTTTTAATGAAAAGTACCAGTGGCCGGAGCCGTAGGCCTTGAAGTTGGACAGTTCGCCCGAGAGCCAGACCAGGCCGAGGCTGTCTTCCACCAGGTGGCGGACCTGGGTGTTGAGCTGGGTGACGCTGAGGATTTGGCGCATGCAATGACGGGCTGATGGCTTTGCGGCAGTCTACCAGATGCAAAAAGCATTTGCCCAAAGGCCATCTCGACGCTAGAATGCCGCGGCAACACCTATACCAGGTCCCTTCCACCCTTCCATCGGTGAGGCTGTTGCCATGCTACGCGTTATCAAAGAAGCCCTGACGTTCGACGACGTCCTTCTGCTCCCCGCACATTCCACTGTTCTGCCCAATACTGCCGACCTGCGCACCAAGCTGACCCGCAAGATCGCGCTGAACATCCCTATGGTCTCCGCCGCCATGGACACAGTGACCGAAGCCAATCTGGCCATCGCCCTGGCCCAGGAAGGGGGCATCGGCTTCATCCACAAGAACATGAGCATCGAGCAGCAGGCCGAGGAAGTGCGCAAGGTTAAGCGTTACGTCGCCGGCATGGTCACAGACCCCGTCTGCGTCAGCGCCGATCACCAGATCACCGACGTGCTGCGCCTCACCGAAGAAAACGGCTACGCCGGTTTCCCCGTCGTTTCCGCCAGTGGCGAGCTGGAAGGCATCATCACCGCCCGTGACGTCCGTTTCGTCACCGACCACAGCCGCAAGGTCAGCGAAGTCATGACCCCCAAGGCCAAGCTGGTCACCGTCAAGGTGGGCACCCCCCGCGAGGAAGTGCAGCGCCTGATGCAACAGCACCGCGTCGAGAAGGTGCTGGTGGTGGACGACAACTTCCACTTGAAGGGCCTCATTACCGTCAAGGACTTCCAAAAGGCCGAGCGCAAGCCCAACGCCTGTAAAGACGAGCGCGGCCGCCTGCGGGTCGGTGCCGCCGTCGGCGCCGGTGCCGGCAACGAAGAGCGGGTCGCCGCCCTGGTGGCCGCCGGTGTGGACGTGGTGCTCATCGACTCCTCCCACGGCCATTCCGAAGGGGTGCTGCAGCGTATCCGCGAAACCCGCGCCGCCTTCCCCGACATCCAGATCATCGGCGGTAACGTCGCCACCGCCGCCGGCGCCAAGGCCCTGGCCGAGGCCGGCGTCGACGCCGTCAAGGTCGGCATTGGCCCCGGCTCCATCTGCACCACCCGCATCGTCACAGGTGTCGGCGTGCCGCAGATCACCGCCGTGTCCGACGCCGTCGAAGCCCTGGAAGGCACCGGCATCCCCGTCATCGCCGACGGCGGCATCCGCTTCTCCGGCGACATCTGCAAGGCCATCGCCGCCGGCGCCAACTGCGTCATGGTCGGCGGCATGCTGGCCGGTACCGACGAAGCCCCGGGCGAGATCGAGCTCTACCAGGGCCGCGCCTTCAAGAGCTACCGCGGCATGGGCTCCCTGGGCGCCATGACCAAGGGCTCCAGCGACCGCTACTTCCAGACCGACAACGCCGCCGACAAGCTGGTGCCGGAAGGCATCGAAGGCCGGGTGCCCTACAAGGGCAAGGTCAAGGAGATCGTCCACCAGCAGATGGGCGGCCTGCGCTCCTCCATGGGCCTGACCGGCAACGCCACCATCGACGACATGCGCACCAAGGCGCAGTTCGTCAAGGTGACCAGTGCCGGCATGGGTGAGTCCCACGTCCACGACGTGACCATCACCAAGGAAGCCCCCAACTACCGTATGGGTTGATCTTTCGGCGCCGGCGATTTGCCGGCGCCCTTCTATTCAGCGTTTTAAAAGCAGGGCCAACGATGACCAAGAACATCCATGAAAGCCGCATCCTGATCCTGGATTTCGGCTCCCAATACACCCAGCTCATCGCCCGCCGCATCCGGGAGATCGGCGTCTACTGCGAACTCTGGGCCTGGGACGTCAGCGAAGAAGACATCCGCGAATTCGCCCCCAACGGCATCATCCTCTCCGGCGGCCCCGAGTCCGTCCACGAGGACAACAGCCCCCGCGCCCCCGAATACGTCTTCAACGCCGGCGTGCCCGTGTTCGGCATCTGCTACGGCATGCAGACCATGGCCCACCAGCTGGGCGGCGCCGTCGAAAGCTCCATGGAGCGCGAGTTCGGTTATGCGCAGATAGAGCTGCTGACCGACTCCAAGCTGACCCACGGCATCGAAGACGCCATCAGCGCCAGCGGTAAGGCGCTGCTGGACGTCTGGATGAGCCACGGCGACAAGGTCGTTGCCATCCCCGACGGCTTCGAGACCGTCGCCAAGACCGACAACTGCCCCTTCGCCATCATGGCCAACGAACAAAAGCGCTTCTATGGCGTGCAGTTCCACCCCGAGGTCACCCACACCCGCCAGGGCAAGCGCCTGCTCGAGCACTTCGTGCTGGAGATCTGCGGCTGTGAAGCCCTCTGGACCCCCTCCGCCATCATCGAAGACGCCGTGGCCCGCATCAAAGAGCAGGTCGGTGACGACGAGGTGATCCTGGGCCTCTCCGGCGGCGTGGACTCCTCCGTCGTCGCCATGCTGGTGCACCGCGCCATCGGCGACAAGCTGACCTGCGTCTTCGTCGACAACGGCCTGCTGCGCCTGGGCGAGGGCGAGCAGGTCATGGAGATGTTCGGCGACCACTTCGGCCTCAACATCATCAAGGCCGACGCCGAAGAGCGCTTCCTCTCCGCCCTTAAAGGCATCGACGAGCCGGAAGCCAAGCGCAAGACCATAGGCCGCGTCTTCGTGGAAGTGTTCGACGAGCACGCCAAGAGCATGAAGAACGCCAAGTGGCTGGCCCAGGGTACCATCTACCCCGACGTCATCGAGTCCGCCGCCTCCAAGACCGGCAAGGCCCACGTCATCAAGTCCCACCACAACGTCGGCGGCCTGCCCGAAGACATGAAGATGGGCCTGGTCGAACCCCTGCGTGAGCTGTTCAAGGACGAGGTGCGCAAGATTGGCCTGGAGCTGGGCCTGCCCTACGACATGCTCTACCGCCACCCCTTCCCGGGGCCGGGCCTGGGCGTGCGGGTGCTGGGCGAAGTCAAGAAGGAATACTGCGATCTCCTTCGCCGCGCCGACGCCATCTTCATCGAAGAGCTGCACAAGGCCGACCTCTACCACAAGGTCAGCCAGGCCTTCGTGGTCTTCCTGCCGGTGCGCTCCGTGGGCGTCATGGGCGACGGCCGCAAGTACGACTGGGTCGTCAGCCTTCGCGCCGTCGAGACCATCGACTTCATGACAGCCCACTGGGCCCACCTGCCCTACGATCTGCTGGGCAAGGTGTCCAACCGCATCATCAACGAAATAGACGGCATCAGCCGCGTCGTTTACGACATTTCTGGTAAGCCGCCGGCGACGATTGAGTGGGAGTGATCGCACCGGCCTGGCTGTAAGGCAGGGCCCAGATCAAAAGCATTAAAAAACCCCGCGAAAGCGGGGTTTTTTTATTGGGTGTGGGGGAGGGGCTGCTGTTCTTTTCGAAGCTGCTTTAAAGCTGATGATTCGTTTAGTCGCCGGGTCCCGGCCCGGCAGCCGGGTTACTTTTTTTTCGGAAAAAGTAACCAAAACCACCGCCCCAACGTTACGCGGTGTCCTTACCTCTGGTCGCTTGCCGCTGACCGCTGCGTACGGTTCCCGACGCGTCCTCCGCTCGCTCGACATCCCTGTCTCGCGCCAGCTCACGCTCCCGACGGTAAGGCGCTCCACTTAAAAGGGGCTCCGGGGCCTGACCCGCAGGATCTCATAGGCTTGAGGGACTATTAGCTTCGTTCCTTGGCTGGTAGACGGATGGCTTCCAACACGGCTTAGAGTGGGGGCTGCTGAGCTACTGGTCCACCCTGAACAACATCGCGGGCCCTTTTGTCGGCTTTCTTGGCGGCATGGGTGGACGGTATTCGTTGTCCTTTATCTGATAATTGCACTGGACCACTTTTGTTTTGATTGTTGCATCGAATAGGCGTGGATTGCATCCCATGCCTTCGGGAGCAGGCACCACGTCATCGTCCGGGAAATAAAGATCGACACAGGCGCAACGTAACCTCATCTCGTTTGCCCACTGGGCCTGTGTCTGGTGTCTATCGGCCAACGCTATGGTGACAACACCCAACTCCCGGTGGCTTTCCTCATGCACCAGGCCTTTCATCGCCAAGACAGTCAACAGTGTTGCCAGCATGGCGCCAAAGAGGATGGCGACTTTGGTCAATACAGATCTCATGACCGTCTTCCTTGGGGGGTGATTTGCTCTCTAAGGTAACAGCTCTACGTCGAAATGGCGCACCACCAGGGCGAATAGACTAAGTAGAAAAGGAGGCTGGCTGCCAAGATTAGCCACGCCAGCGCCGTCGAGATCATCGATTTCATGACCGCCCACTGGGCCCACCCGCCCTACGAGCTGCTCGGCAAGATGTCCAAACGCATCATCAACGAGATCGACGGCATCAGCCGCGTCGTTTACGACATTTCTGGTAAGCCGCCGGCGACGATTGAGTGGGAATAAGAAAAGGCGCCGCAAGGCGCCTTTTTCATTTCAGTCCAAATCCACTCTAAACAAGCCTGCTGGTTGCTTATAGGGTCTCCTTGGCAGTATGCGGTAATCATCAATAGGAAAGCTGCACTGCTTTGCCCCTTTCCTGCCTGATATCGCTATGTACCTGGGATTGCAACCCATTCCTTCATTTGCCTCTGGGAAGAGCCATACAGGCATGTCTTCTGCGACGCAGGCGCACGTCAATACTGATTGCTTCAGCCACTCATCCTGTGCCTGGTGTCTATCGGCTAACGCCAGGGTGACAACACCCAATTCCTGGTGGCTTTCCTCATGCACCAAGCCTTTCATTGCCAAGACGGTCAACAGCGTTGCTAGCATGGCGCCAAAGAGGATGGCGGCTTTGGTCAAGATGGAATTCATTGGCCTTCCTTGGGACCGCAACTTTCCCCCTAATATAACAGCTCTAAGCAAAAATGACGCCCTTGAAGGGCGAAGAACATAGTCAGCTGGGAGCAGGCCCCAGGGGCAGCCAGAAGCAAATACGCGATAAAAAGCTGGGGAAGCAGAGAGCAGGGATATCTCCGGCAAGCCGCCCGCCACTATTGAGTGGGAGTGAGTTGTCAGTGTTTGGCTTTTCTTTCGAGCTGTTTTAACGCGGATGATTCCTTTATTGCCGGTAATACTCGGGCCGTCCAGGCCCTCGCCCGAACGGGCCATCGTCGCAGGCTCCGATGTTCAAATCTGTTCCTGACAGATTTGTCGGCCCGGCAGCCGGGTTACTTTTTTTAACTCGGACCATCCCTGGTCCTCGCCCTTCGGGCCATCGTCGCTGCACTCCGATGTTCAAAATTGCTCCCGGCAATTTTGTCGGCAAAAGTCAGCGGGGCTGCCCACCCAAAACCACCGCCCATGTTTACTCAGACCATCCCTGGTCTTCGCCCTCCGGGCCATCGCTAGCGATGTTCAAACCTGTTCCATACAGGTTTGTCGCTTCTTCTTCGCCTCTGGTCGCTTGGTGCAATAGTTAGATGAGGGTCTTTGAAACCATCCCTGGTGATTGTTCCCGGCTCGCACGTCCTGTGCTCGCGCTCAGCAGCATCAAAGCAGCGCTTTGATGCACAAGCTTCGCCCCGACGCGTCCTCCGCTCGCTCGACATCCCTGTCTCGGCTGTCCTTCCACGTCAGTTCGCGGACAAGCCGCTCTCGCTCACCAGCTAAAATCAGTCCACCGGACTGATTTCTTAACGCGCTCGCCCCACCGTCTCAGCGCTGCACTTAAGGGGCGGAACGCCACTACCAGTTGGACCGAAGAAGCCACAGTGCACTGCCACTTCGATCAATCTCCATCTAAGCAACAGATGCAGTAGTAGCTCAAAATAGATATCCATTTTGAGCTACTACTGAACTTCATTGACAATTTTTTAAGAATGTCACAAAGTACTTTGGCAATATTATGGAATGGCATATAAGGAAATGCACTGTGCCTGGAAAAAATTCTTCTATCGAAGCTAAAACTGCAGCCCTTGGCTATATCCAAGGGATAATAAATAGACTCTCTGATAAATCATTCCAAGTCAAAGTTTGGTGCTTGACTGTAACAACGGGGTTTGTAGCATTTTATTCTACAAATTACCTTTACCTTAGCTCGATATTTTCATTTGTTCCTCTGCTATTGTCAGTCGCATTTTGGTATTTGGATTCGTACTATCTTAGTTTAGAGAAAAAATTCAGAAGGCTCTACAGCGAACTAGCTTGCAAAGAATGTTCGGATAACAATGAAGTGAACTATTTTGACTTTGACACGATGCTAGCTTCATTTGTAGATGATCGAAATTTCAAGCCACATACAAAAAGCCTTTACGGAAAATCTGTCATTCCAATATATATAATCAATGCTATTGTATCTACTTATATTTGCTGGGAGTAATCACCAATGTATAAGCGTTATGTTTTAGAAATTGATGATTTTGAATATTTAATTGAAAATTTCAAAGGGGATGAGTTAGAGTATGCAAGTAAAGAAGTAGAGCAACGCGGCCACGTACTGGAATTAGTTAATGGAAAAATAAGTGCTTCAGAAATATCGGCAAAACTTCTAAATAATTCCTGTAAACCTCACTTTTTCCTCTCTCATAGCTCTCAAGACAAAGAACTTGTCACCAAGTTTGCCAACTACCTTTATGAAACTTTTGAAATTAAGTCTTTTATCGATTCCCAGTTGTGGGGAAATATTCGTGAGGCAACAACCGAATATTTAGAGAAATACTGCCGTGGTGATGGTGATTATTATTTTTTGGATCCTGCTTTGCGGGCTATTAATAATACGGATTCAATCCTTTCTTCAGCATTACTGGAAGCGATGGACCAGTCTGATTGCATTATTTTTGTAAAATCGAATAATTCAGCGGAGTTGAATTTTGAATTTAATAAAATACCAGAAAGTGAAGTGAAGTATAATCAGTATACATTGTCTCCTTGGATTGCCATAGAAATAAGATATGCAAATTTCTTGAGAGTCAAAAGGCATGAGGAAATATACTCTGAAATTTCAATGGAGAGTGCATCGTTCACTTCGAAATCAGTGAAAAATTCAATTGAACCACCTCACTTTGAGCATTCTCTGGATTTAAGAGACTATAGAGTTATCCCCTTGGAGGCAGTTGAGATTGCATCGGAGGCCATAAAAGAGCGAAGCACATACGACCCACGTTTATATACACCTGTAGGTTTCAATGTAGATATTCTTTATGCAACAATTGATAAATTTGATACGATAAAAAATATCAATTGATAGAGGGATAACCAAGATCAGAATTCAACGGAACGCCCACTTTGAGTTCTTATCTAAATCAGGTGCTTGGCAAATGGTTGGTCGAAGCAGCTGTGCGTCTGAGTTTCTACGGCCTTGCTGGTGGTGGCGTTCTGCCTGTTAAGGGCCTTGTTGAACAATTCCCCCCTGAGGCAAGCAAGCCCCAACCCCATCCGGGGTCAGCGCACCATCTCGCTGACCATAACTCAACATAACTCAAGGGGACACCCACTTTGAGTTTTTATCTAAATCAGCGAGTTAGACGACGGTTTAGCGAAGCGGCCATGCGTCTTGGTTTCTGCAGCCCTGCTGGTGGTGGCTTTTTGCCCGTTAAGTGGAGCGCTGAGCCGCCGAGAGTGGAGGGGCAGCCGAGACAGGGATGGCAGGGGGCCGCCCAGGTGCAGGTGAGTACGGCGTTGTTGATCAAATCAGAGCCTGGAAAGCCTGCTCCTAAAGGGCTTGCTGCCCTTAACTGACCTGGCGAACAGGCATGCCGAGGCCCAGCATTTTGTTCATCACCTTCACCCCGGCCAAAGCCTCTGCCACTTGGCCGTTGTAGTCGCGCAGACTCAGCTTCGGGCTGATGAGCTGCTTGTATCGCGACATGGCCGTTTCCGCTTTTGAGCGTTGGTGATAGCCGCTTTCCCTTTTCCACTCGGCCTGTTGCCCGGCTTTCAGCGCCGCCACTGCCTCGTTCCTTGGGTGACCTTGCTCCCAGTACCCCGCTGTCTTGCGAGGCGGGATGCTGGCTTTGGCGCCTTTTCTTTGCAGTAGCCGGTGGCAGGCTTTGCTGTCGTAAGCCCCGTCGGCGCTGACTTGGTCGATACGGCGGCGCAGTGGATTGAGCAGGCCGGGCAGTACCTCGCTATCACCGACGTTTTCCAGGCTGACTTCGGCGGCGATAGCCTCATGGGTCTGCGCATCGACGGCCAGGTGTAGCTTGCGCCAGACACGGCGCTTCTCCTTGCCGTACTTGCGTTGCTTCCACTCGCCTTCGCCATAGACCTTGAGCCCGGTGGCGTCGATAACCAGGTGGGCAACTGGGCCCTTGCTGGGCAGGCGGTAGCGGATGTTGACCGTCTTGGCGCGCTTGCTGATGCAGCTGTAACTGGGCGAGGTCAACGGCAGTTCCATCAACTGGAATAGCGAGTTGATAAAGCCTTCCAAGGCACGCAGCGGCAGGTCGAACAGGCCCTTGAGCATCAGCGCTGTCTCGATGGCGGTGTCGCTGTATTCGAAACCACGACCCCGACCGCCGTGATGCTGTTGGCAATGCCAATGGCGGGTAGCCGCTTCATCCATCCAGAAGGTTAATGAGCCTCGGTTAACCAAGGCGCGGTTGTAGTCTGCCCAATTGGTGATAGTGCGTTTAGCCTGACCCATCTGCTGTTCCCCATCGATACGTCGGGGATCGGATCACAGTCAGGCGGATTGGTTCACCGGATTTGGGAAACAACGCCGGTGAGTACGTGTCTGGACACGCGTATGAACCGGTGCACCGGGAACGACCAGAGGCGAAGAAGAAGCGACAAAATCGCAGGACGCGATTTTGAACATTGGAGCTGGCGACGATGGCCTGGAGGGTGAGGGCCAGGGATCAAGGAACTCAAGGGGACACCCACTTTGAGTTTTTATCTAAATCAGCGAGTTAGACGACGGTTTAGCGAAGCGGCCATGCGTCTAGGTTTCTGCAGCCCTGCTGGTGGTGGCTTTTTGCCCGTTAAGTGGAGCGCTGAGCCGCCGAGAGTGGAGGGGCAGCCGAGACAGGGATGGCAGGGGGCCGCCCAGGTGCAGGTGAGTACGCGTCGGGGCGAAGCTTGCACATGATAGCACAGCTTTATGCAGCTTCGCGCGAGGCCCTGGATGGCCGAGTTGGGCCCAACCACCATGGACGGTCCGCACCACCATGACCATTCAGGAGTTGGGTCAGCGGCAAGCGACCAGAGGCGAAGGAAAAGCGCAACGTGGGCGATGGTTTTGCCTGGGAAGCCCCGCCTACTTTTTCCGAAAAAAAAGTAGGGCGCATGCAGGGGCGCCCCCCTGCAAATCGATAGCCCGTGCTCGAAGGGCGAAGGCCAAGGATGGCCTGAGTAAACCCGGCATCTAAAATCAGCGCCCGATAAGGATGGGATTGAAGGCTCAATACCTTGTCCACAACAGGCCGCCTTCCGTCTTTTTACTGCCCATCATTCCCGTAAGCCGCTGCCTGGTACTAATCGCAGCGTTCAAGCTCCAACCCTGAATAACCCGGCAGGTATTCTGGGGACGGGCCTTGGGAGCATTCGGTAGTCAATGATGTCTTTAGGGCAGTGGCAGGGGCCAATGGCCTGTCGATTGGCGATTGCCATGTAGGCGGGGCTACAGCCCACTTTCTGCCCCACTTTCACAAAGCTGCGGAACCAGCTGCCGTCCGAGACGCAGTCACAGGTCATGGCGGCTGCTTTTACGCCTTCTTGCTGATGCCGTTCTATCAACGCCAGTTCGATGCTGTTTAATTCAGGCTGGCTTTCTAGCTTCACCGAGGCCACCAAACCCCAGAAGGTCAATGCCGTTATCAGCATGGCGCCGAAGAGAATGGCGGCTTTGGTCAATACAGATTTCATGACCGTCTTCCTTGGGCGGGTGATTTGCTTTCTAAGGTAACAGTTCTATACCGAAATGACGCCCCAGCAAGACATGGGGCGTCGTCAACATCGGACCCAAGGCGTCGTTGGTGCCCCACTTATCTACGAGCTGCAGGGGCGCTGTGCTTGAGCTAGAGGGCCGTTGTCAGCAAAAGCGACGTAATACCAGCACCGATCATGAGGTCTTCAGGCGGTATATTTACCTTCCTCTCTATCCATTCATGAACGGGTCGGCACATCAGTGCAAAGGCCAGTATCCCGGTAACAATGAATAGCAATATGCTCATACTGTGTTCCTTTGAATGCAGAGATAAAGGTCTATCCTATGGCCATTTTCGCCCGCTGTAAATGCACGTAAGTGATTGTTTTAATTTGCTATTCTACGGGTGTTACCATGGGCTTTGCTAACGTTGCCATTCTTAGAGACCCAACGGGACACCCACCTTGAGTTCTTATCTAAATCAATGGCTTAGATCGCGGTTGTGCTGGGGAAAGGGCACCTATCTTCTGAGTGCCATATCGGAGAGTGCCTGAGTTGGACATCACACTGAGAGTTGCAGGTAGGGCCCCGGGGCCCCTTTCAGTGCAGCGCTGAGCCGCCCGCCGTGGCGACAACATCGATGGGAATGATGGGGGCCGCCGAGGCTTGAACATCGGAGCTCGGCGATGATGGCCCGAAGGGCGAAGGCCAAGGACGGCCTGAGTAAAGCCGGCATCTAAAACAATCTACCGATATGGGTAATCTTCACTCAACGCCCAACCTCGTTTCTTATCTTGCCGAGAGAGGCACTGGGAGCGGCCAAGCCGCTGGCAAGCGGGCGGTTAGGACGTGCGGGCGTGCTTGCGCAGCACCAGGGGTGAGACCCCGAAGCCGCGGATAAAGACCTCGCGCATATGGCGGCGGTCACGAAAGCCCGTTTCCCTGGCGATCTCCTCCAGGGAGTGGCGGCTCTGCTCCAACATCAGCCTTGCCGCCTCCAGGCGCAGCCCCTCTATGGCTTTGGCCGGGGTGCGGCCCGTTTCTTCGCGAAAGAGGCGGCTGAATTGGCGCGGGCTCAAATGGGCGGCCTCGGCCAGGGTTTCTACCGTCAAGGGCTGGGCCAGGTGCTGGCGGGCATAGGCGAGGGCGCTCTGGATGCGGTCGGAGCGGGGTGCCAGCGCCAGCATCTCCGAATGCTGGTTTTGGCCGCCGGCGCGCTGCTGGTTCATCACCAGGCGGTGGGCCACGGCGCGGGCCACCTCGCCGCCCAGATCCTTTTCCACCATGGCCAGGGCCAGATCCAGGCCGGCTGTCATGCCGGCCGAGGTCCAGATATTCCCCTGCTCTATGTAGATGCGGTTGGCATCGACGTCGATGGCGGGAAAGCGCTCGGCCAGCTTGCCGGCCAGGGCCCAATGGGTGGTGGCCCGCTTGCCGTCCAGGAGGCCCGCTTCGGCCAGGACAAAGGTGCCGGTGCAGATGGCGGCCAGCCGCCTCGCCTTGGGGGCGGCCTGGCGCAGGAAGGCCAATGTGGCAGGGGAGGCGGGCTGGGCCAGGGGATCGTTGACGCCGGCCACTATCCAGGTGTCGGCCCAGCTGTCGGCCCTGACGGCCAGGGTGTCCATGGCCATGCCCAGGGAGGTGCGGACGGGGCCCCCGGCCAGGGAATAGTTGGCTATCCGGTAAAAGGGCTCGCCGCTGGCGAAGTTGGCGTGTTCGAACACCGCCTGGCTGGAAAGGGCGAGGATCTGGAAGCCGTCGTCCAGTAGATATCCGATGTTGTGCATGCACTCCTCCCGGCTCCATCATCGGGCCTGGTCGCCGTGGCGGCAAGAAAAAGCCGGGCCAGGCCCGGCCTTTGCTCAGGCGACAGTGCCGTAGCGCTCGGCCGCCTGGCGGCGGGACAGGTTGGGCATCATCGTCTGGCGGGCCGATTCAAAGGCCTGCCACTGGCCGGCGTCGGGCAGGGCCGGGATGGTGATGAGCTCACCCTGGTCAAAGCCGGCCAGGGCGGCGGCCACCATGTCCTCGGCACGCATCACTATGTTGACGTCCAGGTGCTCCAGGGGTAGGCCGCCCGTCTCCCAGAAGTCGGTGGCCGTGGCGCCGGGCAATACCGCCTGGACCCTGACGCCCTTGCCGGCCAGCTCGTGGTGCAGGGACTGGCTGAAGGCGATGACGAAGGCCTTGGTGCCACCGTAGACGCCGTTGAGGAGTTCGGGGGCCAGGCCGACGATGGAGGCGATGTTGATGACGGCGCCCCTGCCGCGGGCCACGAAGCCCGGCACTGCGGCGTAGGTCAGGCGGGTCAGGGCGGTGACGTTGAGGCTGATCATCCTCGCCATCTGCTCCACGTCGCTGTCCAGCAAGGGGGTGTGGGTGCCGACGCCGGCGTTGTTGACCAGCAGGCTGATGTCGCCGTCTTGGCGCAGTCTCGCCTCGACGGCGGCCAGGCTGTCCTTGTCGTTGAGATCGGCGGCCAGCACCTCGACGGTGCGGCCTGTTGCCTGGATGAGGCGGTCGGCCAGGGCCTGGAGCTTGTCCTGGCTGCGTGCGACCAGGATCAGGTCGTAGCCGCGGCGGGACAGCTGCTCGGCATAGAGGGCGCCGATGCCGGTAGAGGCGCCGGTGATGAGGGCGGTGCCCAGGTGGTCAGGGTTCATGTGTTTTCCTCCAACAGGGGATGACCAGAAGGTAGGGCACAGCTTAAAGGCGGGCATCGGTGTCTCAAATGACGTTTAGGGTATTGATTTGAGACGGCGCGGCTTTTCTATCTCAGGGCAGCAGCTCTATGCCGAAATGGCGCACCACCAGGGCGAAGAGGCCGAAGCAGACCATGGTCAGCAGGGCGCAGGCGCCTAACGTCAGCCAGAAGCCGAGGCGCGGCAAGAGGGCGGGGAAGACCAGGAACATCGGCAGGGTCGGCACCACGTACCAGAAGGTGTACCAGGCGTGGTTGGCGATCTTCTCCATGGATTGCTTCTCCACATGGAGCCAGATCAGGGCCAGCACCGTCACCATGGGCAGGGCGGCGATCAGGCCCCCCAGCTTGTCGCTGCGCTTGGCGGCTTCTGAGACCAGCACCACGACGGCGGCGGTGATGAGGTATTTGCTGATCAGCCAGTTCATGGGCGTTCCTGGTTGTGGCGGGATTTGGGCCGCTATCCTAGCCCATTGACAGGAGCGGGGCCAAAGGGCTTTGATGGAACCATGTGCACCCTCGTCATATTGCGCCGCCCCGGCCATGCCTGGCCCGTGCTGATCGGCGCCAACCGCGATGAAATGAAAGACCGCCGATGGCGGCCGCCGGGCCGCCATTGGCCGGATCTGCCGGTGGTGGCGGGGCAGGACATCAGCGGCGGTGGCACCTGGCAGGGGGTCAACGACGCCGGCCTCCAGGCGGCTGTGCTCAACCGCTTCGCCAGCCTGGGCCCCGCGCCCGGCAAGCGTTCCCGCGGCGAGCTGCCCTTACTGGCCCTGGCCCATGGCGACGCCGAAACGGCCGCCCAGGCCATCGCCGAGCTGGACGCCGGCCAGTTCAGGCCCTTCAACCTCCTGCTGGCGGACAAGGATGCGGCCTTCTGGCTGGCGGGCCTGGGGCAGGGGGGCATAGCGGTGCGGCCGGTGCCGGAGGGCCTGTCCATGCTCACGGCCCATGACCTTAACGACATTAAGGCCAGCCCCCGCATGGCCCACAACCTGCCCCGCTTCGCCAAGGCCCAGGTGCCCGACCCTGCAATGGGGGACTGGCGGGCCTGGCAAGATCTGCTGGCCTTCAAGGGCGAGCTGCCGCCAGACCCCGAGCATTTCGACATCCGCGCCGATGCCGTCAAGATCCAAAGCAGCATCGGTTTCCAGACCGTTTCCTCTTCCCTCATTGCCCTGCCGGCCGAGGGCAAACCCCTCTGGTGGTTCGACGCTGGCCAGGGGCCCAGTCCCGTCTTGCTATAAAGCCTTCCTTTTTCTCAAATAAGATCATAGATTCTCGTTTTTGAGAAATGGGGCGCCACCATGACCATGGAACTGCGCCTGGCCGAGCGGCTCAAGGGGCTGCGCCAGGAAAACGGCTGGTCGCTTGACGAACTGGCCAGCCACAGCGGCGTCAGCCGCGCCACCCTGTCCCGTATCGAGAAGGCCGAGGTCAGCCCCACCGCCGCCGTCCTGGGGCGGCTTTGCAGCTGCTATGGATTGACGCTGTCGCAGCTGATGGTGATGGCCGAGGGCCAGGGCCAGGCGCTGATCCGGGCCGCCGACCAGGCCGTCTGGGAAGACAAGGCCAGCGGTTTTGTGCGGCGGCTGCTGTCGCCGCCTGAGCCCGGGCTCAAGGCCGAGGTCATCGGCTGCACCCTGGCCGCCGGCGCCGCCTTGCACTACCCCCAGCCCCCCCGGCCTGGCCTGGAGCATCACTTGTTGATGCAGGCCGGGCGGCTGCGCCTTAGCGTCGGAGAAGACAGCTTCGAGCTGGGCCCAGGTGACTGCCTGAGGTACAGGACCTATGGCGCCACCGACTTCCAGGTGCTGGGCAACGAAGAGGCCAGCTACCTGCTGGTACTGGTGTAGGAGGGACCATGAGGGTTTTGGAAGTCACAGCGGCGGATTTCGAGTGCCATGTCGCAGGCCTGGCCGAACTGCTCCATGACTGCGTCGCAGGCGGCGCTTCTGTGAGCTTCATCTCCCCCTTTTCGCCTGCCGAGGCCGCCGCCTTCTGGCAGAAAAAGGTGCGGGCCAGGCTGGGCCGGCCCCGTTTTTGCCAGTGGTTGTTCCTGGTCGACGGTGAGGTGGCGGGCACTGTGCTGCTGGACGCCGACTTGCCGCCCAACCAGCCCCACCGCGGCGAGGTGAGCAAGCTGCTGGTCAGCCCCCGCTTTCGCCGCCGCGGCATAGCCCGCCAGTTGATGGCGGCGCTGGAGCAAAAGGCCAGGGACTGGCGGCTGACCCTGCTGACCCTGGACACCGCCACCGGCAGCCATGCCGAGCCGCTCTATCTGTCATTGGGCTTCGAAGTGGCCGGGGTTATCCCCCAGTTCGCCCTGGCGGTGGACGGCAGCCATTACGACGCCACCACAGTGATGTATAAGCGGCTCAGCGGCTGAACAGCGCCGGGTTCATAAAGGGCGCCATGGCCAGGGTCAGGGCCTGGGTGTAGGTGCTTTCGCGGGTGGCGAGGCCACCGGTGAAGAGGCCTATGGCGCCCCCTTGGTGCTTGATGTTGGTGGTGCCGAACAGCTTGTCGATGAGGGGCCCCAACTCTTCCCCGGCCTGGAGGCCTTCAAAAAGCACCGGCGGCAGCGGCAGGCTGGCGCTGCGCCCCACCGACTGGCGCTGGCCGTCGTCTATGACCACGTAGGCGAAGGTGGCCGGGCCGTCCTCGAACAAGTCCACGCCCCCTTCCATGGCCACGTAGAAGTCGGCCTGGCCCTGGGCCTTGCAGTTTGCGACGCGGTTGACGGCGCCGAGGCGGGTGTCGGCGGCCGTCATGGGCTGGTCGGGCACCCCTGACGCCACCTCGATGCCGGTCGCCTCCAGTTCCCGGCCGGGGAAGAAGGGCCCCAGGGCCCCCCGGACGGCGGCGACTTTGACCGGGTTGGTGGAGCCCACCAGTATCTTCAGGGGTTGGCTGGTCATGACATCACCTCTCTGTCTGCATGGCGGCGGCATTCTAACAGCTGGTGGTGACCCTTGGCAGCGCCGCCTTGGCGACAGAGCGTTTCGGGCCACCGGTGGCGGCCGGCTTGTGCCATGCTATGGGCGCTTTTCCCCAAGGAGGTGGTTATGAAAATCGGTTTTATCGGCCTTGGCACCATGGGGCTGCCCATGGCGGCCAACCTCTTGAAGGCGGGTTACCCGCTCAAGGTGTGGAACCGCGGCCAGGAGCCCGTCCAGCAGTTGGTGGCCAAGGGGGCCGAGGCGGCGGCTGGCCCGGCGGATTTCAAGGACGTCGACGTGCTGATCTCCATGCTGGCGGACGACAAGGCCGCCGAGCAGGTGCTGATCGGCGGAGGCACCCTGGACGCCCTGGCGGCCGGGGCCGTCCACGTCAACATGGCCACCATTTCCCTGGCCCTGGCCGGGCGCCTCGACGAGGCGCACCGGCAGCGGGGCCTGGGCTATGTGGCGGCGCCGGTGCTGGGCCGGGTCAACGTGGCCGAGGCCGGCATGCTCAACATACTGGCGGCCGGCCAGGCCGGGCACCTGGCCAAGGTGGCGCCGCTGCTGGACGTGCTGGGGCAGAAGACCTGGCATTTTGGCGAGGTGCCCAGCCAGGCCAACGTGGTCAAGCTGGCCGCCAACTTCTGCCTGGCCAGCGCCATCGAGACCATGGGCGAGGCCTCTGCCCTGGTGCGGGCCCACGGCGCCAGCGGCAGCGACTTCATCGCCATGCTGACCAATACCGTCTTCGCGGCCCCGGCCTACCAGGGCTATGGCGCCATGATCGCCGAGGCGCGCTACAGCCCGGCCGGCTTCAAGCTGTCCCTGGGCCTCAAGGACATGCGCCTGGCCCTGGAGGCGGCCGAGGCCGGCAAGGTGCCGCTGCCCTTCGCCAGCACCATGAAGGACAACTTCATCGACGCCCTGGCCCACGGCGACGGCGAGCTGGACTGGGCGGCCCTGGCGACGGTGGCGGCGCGGCGGGCGGGGCTGGCGTGACCTACCTGCTGAGCGACATCTTCGGTGACACCGCTGCCCTGCGCCGGCTGGCGGCGGAGCTGGGGACCGAGGTCATAGCCCCCTATGAAGGCCGGCAGGGCTCGGAAGACGACGCCTACCGGCACTTCCTGGCCCAGGGCGGCATCGACGGCTACCTCGAACTGGCCCGGCGCCAACTGCCTGGCGAGCCCTGCCGCCTGGTGGGCTTTTCCGCCGGCGCCGCCGTGGCCTGGCTGCTGGCGGCCGAAGGCCGGGCGTCGGAGGCGCTCTGCTTCTACGGCGGCCAGATCCGCCACCATCCCCAGCTGCGCCCGGCCTGCGAGGTCAGCTTCGTCTGGCCTGTGGCTGAAGATCACTTCTCGGTGCCCGAACTGGTGGCCAAGCTGCAGGGGCCCGGCCTTCACCACCACCAGACCCAGGGCCGGCACGGTTTCATGAATCCCTTGTCCAAGGGCCATGAACCCGAGCTGGCGCGGCACTGGCAGGGCTGGCTCAGGGAAAGGACATGAAAAAAGCGGCCCTGGGGCCGCTTTTTCTTTGGGGGCTTGGTCAGCCCTCGAACTTCCAGCGCAGGGTCTCGCCGGCGCGCAGCGGCACTATCACGTCCGAGCCGAAGGGCATGTCGGCCGGCACTGTCCAGGCCTCTTTGACCAGGGTGATGCGGTCGGTGTTGCGGGGCAGGCCGTAGAAGTCGGCGCCGTGGAAGCTGGCGAAGGCCTCCAGTTTGTCCAGCACGCCCAGATCTTCGAAGATCTCGGCATAGAGTTCGATGGCGGCGTAGGCGGTGAAGCAGCCGGCGCAGCCGCAGGCGTTTTCCTTGGCGCCCTTGGCGTGGGGAGCCGAGTCGGTGCCCAGGAAGAACTTCTCGGAGCCTGAGACAACGGCGTCCTGCAACGCCTGCTGGTGGATGTTGCGCTTGAGGATGGGCAGGCAGAACAGGTGCGGGCGGATGCCGCCCACCAGCATGTGGTTTCTGTTGTAGGCCAGGTGCTGCACCGTGATGGTGGCGCCGACGTTGTCGCCCTGGCTGTTGACGAACTGGGCGGCGTCCGCCGTGGTGATGTGCTCCACCACCACCTTGAGACTGGGGTGGCGAGCCACCAGGGGAGCCAGTATGTCGTCCAGGAAGGCCTTCTCGCGGTCGAAGATGTCCACGTGGTTGTGGGTGACCTCGCCGTGGACCAGCAGCGGCATGCCTTGTTCGGCCAGGGCCGCGCAGACGGCGTCCAGCTTGCCGAGATCGGTGACGCCGGAGTCGGAGTTGGTGGTGGCGCCGGCCGGGTAGAGCTTGGCCGCCACCACCTTGCCGCTGGCCTTGGCCTGGCTAATCATCTCGGGAGTGGTGTTGTCGGTGAGGTAGAGCACCATCAGCGGCTCGAACTGACTGCCTGCCGGGCGCTGGGCCAGGATGCGATCGCGGTAGGCCAGGGCCTGCTCGGCGTTCATGACCGGGGGGCGCAGGTTGGGCATGATGATGGCGCGCCCCATCTGCCTGGCCGTGGCCGGCACCGTATGGGCCAGTACGTCCAGGTCGCGAAGGTGAAGGTGCCAGTCGTCGGGGCGGGTCAGGGTCAAACGCTCGGTCATGCTCAAATCCAGGCAGGGTAGGGTGGCGCCATTATAAACAAAAGCGGCCCCTGGCGCAGGGGCAGGAAAAAGCGGCCGTCGTTGGCATTTATCACTGGTACTTGGGCTGTCTTGAACGCCGTAAAAAAGGGCCTGGCGGCCCTTTGTCATCTCAGCGCAGGTGCGCCTTTTACCGCTGTGCCAGCTGGCCGGGGCGGCCACCGGCCGCTTTGGCCTGGGCCATGGCCGCTTCGCCTTCTTCCAGGTTGAGGCTGAAGCGCATCTGGCCGGCGGCGTCGCTGATGGCCGACAGCCGGACGGCGGCGCTGGGCGCCAGCTGCCTCTCGCCTTGGGCACCCGGGTAGCAGCCCTGGCCAACAAGGTGGGGGCCAGTGGCATCCACCCGGGTGATCATCAGGCCGCGGCAGCTGTCCTGCTGGCAGTTGTCGCCGCTCCTGACTTCCAGCAGCAGGTAGCCCTGCTCGGGCTTGGCCTGGTCCAGGTAGACCAGGGCGACTTGGCCGGCGGCCAGATCGTAGTTACCGCTCTGGCTGAGCACCTTGGGGCTCACCAGCCCGGCCTGGTACAGGGCCCAGGCGCCGAGGGGGGCCGGGCTTTGGCCGAGGTAACTGTCGCCCTCTGCCATCTGCCAGGCGCCCTGGCCCATCAGGTCCTGATCCCCCAGGCTGCTGCCCTTGGGCAGATCCGGCAGGCCCAGCAGCAGCTGGCCGAGCTGGCGGGCCATGACCCCCAGGGTGGCCCTGTGGCCCCATTGCATCTCGCCGAGGGCGGCGTAGCTGTCCAGGCGTTCGCCGTCCAGGGTGACCGCCGGCATAGTCCTGCTCTGGGCCCAGATGGCCTGGCGATCGTTGCCCGAGGCGGCGGCCTCGTTGCCGGCAAAGATGAACTGCACGGCCAGTTCGTCCGGGCTCAGGCGGCCGTCACCGTTGCGGTCGAAGCGTGAAAAGTCCAGCTCGGTGTCGGCCTGCGCCAGGGCCTGGGCCAGGGTGCCGTCCAGGCCGTAGCCGCAGTGGCCGCCGCAGCTGGGATGGTCCCTGTCCAGCTGGACCTGGACTATGCCGTCGCTGCCAAGGGCCGGCACCAGTTGCAGCTTGCCGCCGGTCTGGTCATGGAAGTAGGCCGCTAGGGACTTGTCGCTCCACCACAGCAAAGAGCCGAAGTCGCTTCTGGCCTGGACGTCGTTGAAGCTGACCACCAAGGTCAGCAGCGGCACCCTGATGGCGCCGCCTTCCTGCAACTGGGGCAGGCCGGTGTCCAACTTCTTGATGATGGGGGGCGGGAACTTCTTCTTGCTCCTCTCGAGGGCCGAGACGAGGGTTGGCTCCTGCACGTCCAGCTTCTTGATGACGGGCGGCGGGAACTTCTGCTTGCTCATCTCGGCGGCCGAGACGAGGGTTGGCTCCTGCACGTCCAGCTTCTTGATGACAGGCGGCGGGAACTTCTGCTTGCTCATCTCGGCGGCCGAGACCAGGGTTGGCTCCTGCACATCGAGCTTCTTGATCTTGGGTCGGGGCGGTGGCGTTTTCTTGCTCATCTCGAGGGCCGAGACCAGGGTTGGTTCCTGCACGTCCAACTTCTTGATGACGGGCGGCGGGAACTTCTGCTTGCTCATCTCGAGGGTGGAGACCAGCACCGGCTCCTGCACATCCAGCTTCTTGATCTTGGGCCGCGGCGGGGGCGTCTGCTTGCTCATCTCGAGGGTGGAGACCAGCACCGGTTCCTGCACATCCAGCTTCTTGATGACGGGCGGCGGGAACTTCTGCTTGCTCATCTCGGCGGCCGAGACGAGGGTTGGCTCCTGCACATCCAGCTTCTTGATGACGGGGGGCGGGAACTTCTGTTTGCTCATCTCGGCGGCCGAGACCAGGGCTGGCTCCTGCACGTCCAGCTTCTTGATCTTGGGTCGGGGCGGTGGCGTTTTCTTGCTCATCTCGGCGGCCGAGACGAGGGTTGGCTCCTGCACATCCAGCTTCTTGATGACGGGGGGCGGGAATTTCTTCTTGCTCATCTCGAAGGTGGAAACCAGCCCCTGCGGGTCCCCGGCCAGGCCTGAGGTCTTGGTGCTTGCCCTGTAATGGACCAGGGCGTCTGCCGGTGGCGTGGCGCCAGGTCTTGCCAGTACGGTCGTGGCCTTGAAGCCCTGGCTGCCGGCCTTGCCGTAGTACCAGTTGCCGCTCTTCTGGACCAGCAGGTGGCCGCTTTCGTCTTCGTACCAATTGAGTAAGGGACCGCCCTTGAGCTGGGCGTGGATCTCGGTGCCGTCGGCCTGGCGCAGCACGTGGGTGATGGGCGCCGGCCCTATGGCCATGGCCGCCATGGGTGCCAGCATCAGGCCGGGCAAGCAATACCTTGTTTTCATCTTCCGCTGTCCTTGTAGGTTATTTTTCAGCGGCAAGAGAGGGGGAGAAAACTTAAGGTAGCCCGTAATGGCGAAAAGAAAAACCCCGGCAGGGCCGGGGTTTGTCGTCAGGCATTGTGCTGGTAGAGATGCAGGTCCCGCTGGGGGAAGGGGATCTCGATGCCCTTGGTGTCGAAGGTCTTCTTGACCGCTTCCTGGGTGTCGAAGAAGACGCCCCAGTAGTCGGCGGCGTTGACCCAGGCCCGCACCGTGAAGTTCACCGAGCTGTCCGCCAGGGCGGAGAGCACCACCATGGGTGCCGGATCCTTGAGGATGCGGCTGTCGTTGGCCAGGATCTCGCCCAGGGTGCTCTTCACCTCGTCGATGTTGGCGCCGTAGCTGACCCCGAACACGAAGTCCACCCGGCGGGTGGGCTCGCTGCTGTAGTTGATCAGGCTGTTGTTGGACAGCTGGCCGTTGGGGATGATGACGCGCTTGTTGTCAGGGGTGTTGAGGATGGTGTTGAAGATCTGGATCTCCCTGACGGTGCCGATATGGCCGCCCGCTTCTATGACGTCACCCACCTTGAAGGGGCGGAAGAAGAGGATCAGCACGCCCCCGGCGAAGTTGGCCAGGCTGCCCTGCAAGGCCAGGCCCACGGCCAGGCCGGCGGCACCGACCACGGCCACGAAGGAGGTGGTCTCGATACCTATGATGGAGGCAACCGAGATCAGCAGCAGCACCTTGAAGCCGATGCGGGTCAGGTTGGCCAGGAAGTGGCGCAAGGTGGGCTCGACCTTGCGGACTTCCATCCCCTTGGTCATCAGTTTCACCAGGCCGCCTATGAGCCAGAGGCCCACCAGCAGCACTATGATGGCCAGCACCAGTTTCGGCGCGTAGGCCATCACCAGGTCTACGGCTCTGTCGACGTATTTGTCGGCGTCTTCGACTTTCAACATGTTCAATCCCTTAGATTATTATCCGGCGTTATCAGCATGGAGCAGGGCCCGGTCCTCGTCAATCTGGCGGGGCTGGCGCCGCGCTCAGTATAATAACGCCCTATGAACGAGATCTTGCTAGAAGACGATATCCGCTGGATGCGCCATGCCATGGCCCTGGCGGACAAGGCGGCCGACTGTGGCGAAGTGCCGGTGGGCGCCGTGCTGGTCAGGGACGGCGCCGTGGTGGGGGAGGGCTACAACCTCTCCATCAGCCGCCATGACCCCAGCGCCCACGCCGAGATGCTGGCCTTGCGCCAGGCGGGTCCTGCCATCGGCAACTACCGGCTGCTGGATTGCACCCTCTACGTGACCCTGGAGCCCTGCGCCATGTGCGCCGGGGCCATGGTCCACGGCCGGGTAAAGCGGCTGGTGTTCGGCGCCAGCGACGCCAAGACAGGCGCCGCCGGCTCGGTGATGGACATCTGCCGCCATCCCGCCCTCAACCACCAGTTGGAGGTGAGTGGCGGGGTCTTGGCGGAAGAATGTGCGGAGCAGTTGAGCGGGTTTTTCAGGATGCGCCGGGCGCAGAAGAAGGCCGACAAGGCGGCTCAGGCGGCGGCCTCGGCCTCTTGCAGCTGCATCAAGGAGTAGATGCGGCTGCGGTGCAGGTTGTGTTTGTGCAGGCGTTTCATCTTGAGATGGCGCCGCCAGTCATGGCCGCGCAAGGTGCGTTTTTTGTTGAGCAGGGCTGTTCTGCGTCTCAGCATAGGGTACCTCCAGGGCGCTTCCTTGGCCGTTATCGCCGCCTTTGACGGCTGTTCTTGCCATCATAAATAAGGCCTTTCCAACGGATTTTCAATCCTGGGGTGCGACCTGGCTTGGGTTTTCGTCAGGGGCCTGGAGGGTGGGCTGGGGGCTGCCTGGGGCGACGTTCTTGTCCGCCAGCTGCTGATCCTGGATCCAGACCAGGGTGTCGTAGTAGCGGCGAATGTTGTCCACGTACTGCACCGGCTCGTCGCCGCGGGCGTAGCCGTGGCGGGTCTGGCTGTACCAGGCCTTCTTGCGCAGCAGCGGCAGGCTGTCCTTGACGTCGGCCCAGGCGTTGGGGTTGCCGCCGCGCTTCTCGGTGATGCGCCGGGCGTCCAGCACATGGCCTTCGCCGACGTTGTAGGCGGCCATGGCGAACCAGACCCGCTCGCTGGCCGGTATGGACTCGGGCATGCGGTCATAGAGCTGGTGCAGGTAACTGGCGCCGCCGCGGATCGACTGGGCCGGATCCAGGCGGTTGTCGATGCCGAGCAGGTCGGCCGTGTCCAGGGTCAGCATCATCAGGCCCCGCACCCCTGTCACCGAGGTGGCGTTGGGGTTCCAGTGGGACTCCTGGTAGCTCATGGCCGCCAGCAGGCGCCAGTCGAAGTCCCCGGCGTATTTCTCGAAGCTCGGCTGGAAGCGGGGCAGCTTGCGGTCCACGGCGCGGATGAAGGAGCGGGTGTCCACGTAGTCGAAGGTGCGGACATGGCCGTAGTACTTTTCCTCGAGCCGGGCTATGACCCCGGACTGGCTCATCTCCCCGAAGAACTCGATAAGGGCGGCGTAGAGGCTGTCGTCGTTGGTCTTGGGGAAGGCCCAGGCCACCGGTTGTTCCTCGGCGACGGTGAAGCCCACCATCAGGTCCGGATAGTAGCGGCGGTTCAGGGCCAGGTTGTTGGAATCGGCCACAGTGTAATCGAGATGCCCGGCCAGCACCTGCTGCAGCAGTTCGTCCGAGTCCATGTCGGAGGTCTCGGTCCACTTGAGGTTGGGGTGGCTTTTGGCCACCTGGGCCAGGCGCTCGGCGTGGGCCGAGTAGGCCATCACCATCAGGCTGCCGTTGAGGTCGTCGAAATCGCGGGGCCTGGGGCTGCCGCGCTTATAGACCAGCTTCTGGCTCACCGCCTGGTAGGCGGGGGCGAAGCGGAAATGCTTGCGCCGCTCAGGGGTGACGGTGAGGCCTGCGGCCAGCAGGTCGTACTGGCCCTTCTCGAGCTTGGGAAAGAGTTCGGACAGGGAATAGCTGGGATCTATGACCAGTTTCACCCCCAGGTAGTCGGCGAACATGGCGGCCAGCTCGTAGTCGAGGCCCGCCGGGCCGTCGGCCCCTTCGTAATAGGTGGTATCGGAAAAGCGCGTGCCGACGCGGAGCTCACCCCTGGCGAGGATGCTCTCAAGCTGGTTGCTGGGCGCCTGGGGTTGGGGACTGGCGTCCTGGCAGGCGGCAAGCAGCAGCGCCAGCGACACCAGAAAAAGGCGCCATGGGCTCGTTATTCTGGTCATGTGCTGGCGTTTATATCAGAAAGTCGCGAAAGCGCGAAATCTGGCCGACAGTCCCGATGGGAAAGCAAACGTTTTTCCTCTATAATGCGGCGCCCGAGAAATTCCTCGTTCTGCCCAGGTGACCCATGCCCATTCAAATCCTGCGAGGCGCTCCCGCCCTGTCCGAATTTCGACTGGAAAAGCTCCTTGCTGCCTGCCACGGTGCCAAGCTTCCGGTAAACCAGATTGCGACCTGCTTCGTGCACTTTGCCGAGCTGGCCGAGCCCCTGACCGACGACGAGCAGCACAGGCTCGAAAAATTGCTGACCTACGGCCCCCGCCTGGCGGCAGCCGAGCTGGCAGGCCAGGAATTCATCGTGGTGCCCCGTCTGGGTACCATATCCCCCTGGTCGTCCAAGGCCACCGATATCGCTCATAACTGTGATCTGGCCAAGATCAAACGCCTGGAGCGGGGCGTCCGCTTCCAACTGGATGTCAGCCTGAGCGACGCCGACGCCAAGATCTTCAAGGCCCTCATCCACGACCGCATGGTCGAGGCCGTGCTGGCCGGCGAGAGCGAAGGGGAGAAGCTGTTCAAGAAGGCCGAGCCCGGCCACCTGGCCAGCGTCGACATCCTGGGGGAGGGCAAAGCGGCCCTCGAGAGCGCCAACCAGCGCATGGGCCTGGCCCTGGCCGACGACGAAATCGACTACCTGGTAGAGAACTTCAAGGCCCTGGGGCGTAACCCCAACGACATCGAACTCTACATGTTCGCCCAGGCCAACTCCGAGCACTGCCGCCACAAGATCTTCAACGCCGACTGGACCATAGACGGCCAGGCGCAGCCCAAGTCCCTGTTCAAGATGATCAAGAACACCTTCGAGCAGACCCCGGACTATGTGCTCAGCGCCTACAAGGACAACGCCGCCGTCATGACCGGCTCCACCGCCGGCCGCTTCTTCCCCGACGCCGCCAGCCGCGAGTACCAGTACCACCTGGAGCCGATCCACATCCTGATGAAGGTGGAGACCCACAACCACCCCACCGCCATCTCCCCCTTCCCGGGCGCCGCCACCGGTTCCGGCGGCGAGATCCGTGACGAAGGCGCCACCGGCGTCGGCGCCAAGCCCAAGGCGGGCCTGACCGGCTTCACCGTCTCCAACCTGCGTATCCCAGGCTTCGAGCAGCCCTGGGAGCAGGATTTCGGCAAGCCCAGCCGTATCGTCACGGCCCTGGACATCATGCTGGACGGCCCCCTCGGCGGCGCCGCCTTCAACAACGAATTCGGCCGCCCGGCCCTGCTGGGTTACTTCCGTACCTATGAAGAGGAAGTGAACTCCTTCAACGGCCTGGAAGTGCGCGGCTACCACAAGCCGATCATGATCGCCGGCGGCCTTGGCAACATCCGTGAGGACCACGTCCAGAAGGGCGAGATCCCGGTGGGCGCCAAGCTGATCGTCCTCGGCGGCCCGGCCATGAACATCGGCCTCGGTGGCGGCGCGGCCTCATCCATGGCCTCCGGCCAGTCCGACGAGGACCTGGATTTCGCCTCTGTGCAGCGTGACAACGCCGAAATAGAGCGCCGTTGCCAGGAAGTGATCGACCGCTGCTGGCAGCTGGGCGGTGCCAACCCCATCTGCTTCATCCACGATGTGGGTGCCGGCGGCCTCTCCAATGCCTTCCCCGAGCTGGTCAACGACGGTGAGCGCGGCGGCGACTTCGAGCTGCGCAATGTCCCCAACGACGAGCCCGGCATGAGCCCCCTGGAGATCTGGTGTAACGAATCCCAGGAGCGCTACGTGCTGGCCGTGCCGGCCGAGAAGCTGGCCCTGTTCGGCGCCATCTGCGAGCGTGAGCGCGCCCCCTACGCCGTCGTGGGTACCGCCACCGCCGAGAAGACCCTCAAACTCAGCGACAGGCATTTCGGCAACGACCCCATAGACCTGCCGCTGTCCGTGCTGCTGGGCAAGCCGCCCAAGATGCACCGCGACGTCGAGAGCCGCAGCGCCGAAGGCAACGAGCTCAGGTTCGACATAGAGGTGCGCGAGGCGGCCGAGCGCCTGCTGCGCCTGCCCACCATCGCCGAGAAGACCTTCCTCATCACCATAGGTGACCGCACCGTCGGCGGCCTTACCGCCCGTGACCAGATGGTCGGCCCCTGGCAGGTGCCGGTGGCGGACTGCGCCGTCACCGCCGCCAGCTTCGACAGCTATTTTGGCGAGGCCATGGCCATGGGCGAGCGCACCCCTGTTGCGCTCTTGAACCACGCCGCCTCCGCCCGCCTGGCCGTGGCCGAAAGCTTGACCAACATCGCCGCCGCCGCCATCGGCGATCTGAAGCGCATCAAGCTTTCCGCCAACTGGATGGCCGCCGCCGGCCACCCCGGCGAAGACGCCGGCCTCTACGCCGCCGTCAAGGCCGTGGGCGAAGAGCTGTGCCCGGCGCTGGGCATCACCATCCCCGTCGGCAAGGACTCCATGTCCATGAAGACCCAGTGGGACGACAAGAGCGTCACGGCGCCCCTGTCCCTCGTCATCACCGCCTTTGCCCGGGTCGAGGACGTGCGTTCCACCCTGACCCCGCAGCTGCGCACCGACAAGGGCGCGACCCGCCTGCTGCTCATCGACCTCGGTGCCGGCAAGCAGCGCCTGGGCGGCTCCTGCCTGGCCCAGGTCACCCGCCAGCTGGGTACAGAGACCCCGGATCTCGACGACGTGGCGACCTTCAAGGCCTTCTTCGAGGCCATCCAGGCCCTGAACCTGGACGGCAAGCTGCTGGCCTACCACGACCGCTCCGACGGTGGCCTCTTCGTCACCGCCGCCGAGATGGCCTTCGCCGGCCACTGCGGCATCGACCTCGACATCAGCAGCCTCGGCGGCGACGCCATGTCGGCGCTCTTCAACGAAGAGCTGGGCGCCCTGGTCCAGGTCCGCGAGAGCGACCTCGAGGCCGTCATGGCCCTGTTCGCGGCCAAGGGCATCCAGGCTCTGGTGCACGACATCGGTACCTTGAGCGGCAACGACAGCATCCGCATCAGCAAGGACGGTGCCGAGGTGCTGGCCGCCGCCCGCGGCGAGCTGCGCGCCATCTGGGCCGAGACCAGCTACCAGATGCAGAAGCGCCGCGACAACCCCGTCTGCGCCGAGGAAGAGTTCGCCCACAAGCAGGACGATCAGGACCCCGGCATCAGCCCCGTCGTCACCTTCGACATGGGCGAGGACATAGCAGCGCCTTACATCCTCAAAGGTGCGCGCCCCACTGTGGCCATCCTTCGCGAGCAGGGCGTCAACTCCCACCAGGAGATGGCCGCCGCCTTCACTCGCGCCGGCTTCCGCGCCATAGACGTGCACATGTCCGACATACTGGCCGGCCGCGAAGATCTGACCAAGGTCCAGGGCCTGGCCGCCTGTGGCGGCTTCAGCTACGGTGACGTGCTGGGCGCCGGCGAGGGCTGGGCCAAGTCCATCCTCTTCAACGAGCGCGCCCGTGCCGCCTTCGAGGCCTTCTTCGGCCGCGGCGACACCCTGGCGCTCGGCGTCTGTAACGGCTGCCAGATGATGTCCAACCTCAAGGACATCATCCCCGGCGCCGAGCACTGGTCCCGTTTCGTGACCAACAGATCCGAGCGCTTCGAAGCCCGTTTCGCCACGGTGCGCCTGGAGAAGACCCCCTCGCTCTTCTTTACCGACATGGAAGGCTCCCGCCTGCCCATCGCCGTCAGCCACGGTGAAGGCCGCGCCGAGTTCCGCGATGAGAGCCACTTCCAGGCCCTCGACGGTTCCGGCCTGGTGGCCGCCCGCTACGTGGACAACCTCGGCGAGGTCACGGCCCAGTACCCCCTGAACCCCAACGGTTCGCCGGCCGGTATCGCCGCCCTGACCACCACTGATGGCCGCGTCACCATCATGATGCCGCACCCGGAGCGGGTGCACCGCACCATCGCCAATTCCTGGCACCCCGATGAGTGGGGTGAGAATGGGCCCTGGATGCGGATGTTCCAGAATGCGCGTAAGGTCATCGGCTGACCTTGACCGCCTTCAAAGCAATAAAAAACCCGCTTCGGCGGGTTTTTTATTGGGTGTGTGGGGGAGGGGCGGTGTTCTTTTCGAAGCTGCTTTAAAGCTGATGATTCCTTTATTCGCCGGGTCCCGGCCCGGCAGCCGGGTTACTTTTTTTTCGGAAAAAGTAACCAAAACCACCGCCCCAACGTTACGCGGTGTCCTTACCTCTGGTCGCTTGCCGCTGACCGCTGCGTACGGTTCCCGACGCGTCCTCCGCTCGCTCGACATCCCTGTCTCGCGTCAGCTCACGCTCCCGACGGTAAGGCGCTCCACTTAAAGGGGCTCCAAGGGCAGGCAGCTTCGGATAATTCTGCTGTCGATTTAGTAATAGGCAGATAAGGGATTAGGGTTTCGGCATGGGTCCTTCTATGAGTTGGTTAATCGAGAATAATCAACCGAGTGACAGGAGGTCGTCATGCATACACCAGTAGAGTTTTACGTAACATTACCTGCCGATTTATTCCGCTCTGGTACCAAATCAAAAGCCAAGTTTGACTACATTCGGACTATGCCGCCAAGGACTGATGATCAGACTTGGGATATTCGGATCTATGACAAAAATGGAGTTCAGTTCGTTGATGCAAGGTCAGGGGGACTGTCTCTCTTTAACTATCGCAATCCACGTTTTGGCAACTTCTGGTGGAAGCTGCCTAAGGGGACTAAGGTACCGTCAGGGCTACATATATCGCTCGACGACGGTGGACGGGATGGCAAGCATCACTTCACTGTGAGGCCCCTGATGGATATGGCGCTGACGACTTTCATAGAAAAGCTGAAAGCCCTAGAATCACAAGCTATTCCAAGCTTTTTAAGTGCTTCGAACGAGAAGGCCAGCTGATGAAACTGACACCGCCAGAATTGAGGATGTTGAGACTCTGCGTGAAGAAGGTCATGCAGCTGGACGAAGCCCGTTTGAAGTCGTTGGATGATGAGTCTGACGCATATGTAGAACTGAGCAACGATCTGATGCTGATGGATACTCTTGTGAGCAAGCTGGAGCATGAGATCAAAGAGCCATCTTGATATTGCTCCGAGCCAGAACGCCAGGAAGTCTATTGGCTAACGCCTTGGGACGATAAAAAACTGCTTCGGCGGGTTTTTTATTGGGTGAGATGGGAAAAACTGCTGTTCTTTTCGAGGCTGCTTTAAAGCGGAGAATTCCTTTATTCGCCGGTTCGCGCACCGGCGGGGCTGCCCAGGCAAAACCATTGCCCTGCGTACTCAGACCATCCATGGTCTTCGCCCTTCGGGCCATCGCAAGCGATGTTCAAACCTGTTCCAGACAGCTTTGTCGCTTATTCTTCGCCTCTGGTCGTTCCCAGGCCACCGGCTCATACGTGCTCCCGGCACGTACTCACCTGCACCTGGGCGGCCCCCTGCCATCCTGTCTCGGTTGTCCTTCCACGTCAGTTCGCGGACAAGCCGCTCTCGTTCGCCAGCTAAAATCAGTCCGCCGGACTGATTTCTTAACGCGCTCACCCCGTCAGCTCAGCGCTGCACTTAACGGGCTCCGGGGCCTTACCAGCAGGACTTGAGAGGTTTGAAAGGCCGCAGCTCCATTGCATCGCTGGCAAGTGCATGATTTTTAATAAAATTGAAAGTGGGTGTCCCATTTAGTGTTCTTTTCGAGGCTGATTTGAGCCATATAGTTCCGTTGTACGCCGGTTCTCGCACCGGCGGGCGAGGCACTTTGTTTTCGCACAAAGTGCCCAAAGGCACCGCCCACGTTACGCTTAATCTTCGCCTCTGGTCGTTCCCAGGCCACCGGTTCATACGCGCTCCCGGCACGTATTCACCTGCCTCGACGTCCTGTCTCGGCTGTCCTTCCACTCCCGCCGTCTCAGCGCTTCACTTAACGGGCTCCGCGGCCTCACCAGCAGGAGTTGAGAGGTTTGAAAGGCCGCAGCTCGGCGTTGTTTCCCAAATCCGGTGAACCAATCCGCCTGACTGTGATCCGATCCCCGACGTATCGATGGGGAACAGCAGATGGGTCAGGCTAAACGCACTATCACCAATTGGGCAGACTACAACCGCGCCTTGGTTAACCGAGGCTCATTAACCTTCTGGATGGATGAAGCGGCTACCCGCCATTGGCATTGCCAACAGCATCACGGCGGTCGGGGTCGTGGTTTCGAATACAGCGACACCGCCATCGAGACAGCGCTGATGCTCAAGGGCCTGTTCGACCTGCCGCTGCGTGCCTTGGAAGGCTTTATCAACTCGCTATTCCAGTTGATGGAACTGCCGTTGACCTCGCCCAGTTACAGCTGCATCAGCAAGCGCGCCAAGACGGTCAACATCCGCTACCGCCTGCCCAGCAAGGGCCCAGTTGCCCACCTGGTTATCGACGCCACCGGGCTCAAGGTCTATGGCGAAGGCGAGTGGAAGCAACGCAAGTACGGCAAGGAGAAGCGCCGTGTCTGGCGCAAGCTACACCTGGCCGTCGATGCGCAGACCCATGAGGCTATCGCCGCCGAAGTCAGCCTGGAAAACGTCGGTGATAGCGAGGTACTGCCCGGCCTGCTCAATCCTCTGCGCCGCCGTATCGACCAAGTCAGCGCCGACGGGGCTTACGACAGCAGAGCCTGCCACCGGCTACTGCAAAGAAAAGGCGCCAAAGCCAGCATCCCGCCTCGCAAGACAGCGGGGTACTGGGAGCAAGGTCACCCAAGGAACGAGGCAGTGGCGGCGCTGAAAGCCGGGCAACTGGCCGAGTGGAAAAGGGAAAGCGGCTATCACCAACGCTCAAAAGCGGAAACGGCTATGTCGCGATACAAGCAGCTCATCAGCCCGAAGCTGAGTCTGCGCGACTACAACGGCCAAGTGGCAGAGGCTTTGGCTGGGGTGAAGGTGATGAACAAAATGCTGGGCCTCGGCATGCCTGTTCGCCAGGTCAGTTAAGGGCAGCAAGCCCTTTAGGAGCAGGCTTTCCAGGCTCTGATTTGATCAACAACGCCCCGCAGCTCCGTTGCATTGCTGGCAAGTGCATGATTTTTAATAAAATTGAAAGTGGGTGTCCCATTTAGTGCCCCGATTAGCTTGGCAGTTTTGAAATGTCTGAATACAGCCGATATAAGCGATGGGCTGACATATCCAGGATAGGCTCGTACATGAACGAGTTGAGGTGAATATTCTCTGGAGTCATCAGGTTTACCTGGTCCAACAAGCTTATAGTTTCTTCATCACCTAGTCGGTCCTCCACATATCGATCAAAGAGTGCCCGTGTCTGATTGGATGTTATGGACTTAACAAAGTCATCGTCGCCGATGCTGTTAATCATGAATTCTTCAGCCTTAATTCTAATCGCCATGGCCAAAATGACTTTGCATTCAAGTTCGGGAGAGTCATTGCTGGCAGCAGTGAGTTCGTCGCTATATTTTAGGATTTTATCAAAAATGCGTTCGTCACCATTCGGGATTACGATCTCTGATAGATCTGTGAATATATTACGGTATACTTCCTGTAAGTGAATTAATTTCATTTCTCTGGTGTCTTCTTTTAAATGCAGCAATGATGTGAGAGTGTTGAAATGATCGTCATGGCCACAATAGTCAGCTATGTTTCTGGCAAATGGTATACTAGCGAGCATATAGCTTTCATTGGTATGTAGTTCTTGCTTCCATGCTTTGAAAACATCGTTCTGATACTTTTCTTTTACAATTTTTATGCTGTCCGGCGACTTTATCGCCATTAGCCGATTGTTTCTTTTTGCACCCAACCTGCTGCTAATAATTCTGTGGAAGTCAAAGTTGTGAGTAAGTAGCAGTAGGTGGAAATTCTCGAACTTGGAAATGTCTCTCAAATATTCAACAATTGCATACTTATTTTTATAGTCAAAAGAATCAGCTATATCATCAATGATAAGAAGAATGGGGTGAGTGACCTGTTTCCGTATCTCTATTTCAAATAGAATGTTAAGTATATAAAGCGCTCGCTTTTCCCCTTGGCTTAGAGCCTCAATAAGGCTCGATTGTTTTACCTGCTTAATTTCTCCTCTACCGTCGTCGAAATCAAATTTTATCGCAGGTGCAGCGCTGTTAAGGATAACTTCATCTTGGTTTTCGATACTTAGTTTGAATGGAACGCTGAAACGTTTGTTGAAAGTATTGACGACCGTTTCCCATGTGGTCTTCTGTTGCCGGGCTTGGACAGTAATCTCTTCGACAATGGTTTTGTTTTGCTTATAGGTGTCAACCAAATCATCCCATAATGCCTTTTGTGATTGCAGATAGGCAATGATTATCTTCTGCTTAAATAACGGGATGTCTTTGTACTCAGGGAGAAGATTTTGATGTTCTGTTATAAAGTCTCTAAAAGCTTGAGTGTCTTTTGTCTTGAGCTTGCTATCTACCTTTCCAAATTTTTCTCTTAGCTCAGGGCTTTGTATAATTTTTTCCTGTTCAGTTTTTAATAGCTCGTTTAGCTTTTCATTTGAATCTACTTCTTGTTTTTCACCCCTGATAGTTAGGTTCACACTGTGTGAAGCTTGAAAGAATCCTGATTCGCCTAAGTTTTTAGATATGTCACCGGCCCTTTGATGGTTAAAGGTCTTCGACAAGATTGTAGATTCGCTGATAAGTTTTTCGTAAGTGTCAACGTATTCTTCTAAGTCTTGGCTGAGGCTGCCTGTGGATATTAAGTCAATAACTTTTTGGTTGAAGAGGTCGCCATATTTCAATCCAGATAATTGAGTATAGTCAGGCTGATCTTCCTGTGATATTTCAGTGAGTAGATCGAGAAGGTTTTTTTCTGACCTATTGAATGCATCACATATGATTTCAGGTATGTTTTTAGCTTGCTTGCCAGAGAGCTTTGAGATGGATTTTATTAATGCTGAACGCTTATCATCAACTTCTTTCAGAGCTAAGTCGTATTGCTGTTTGAGTTCCTCATTAACAAGTAATGTTGAAATTTGCTGAGAACTGTAGCTTTCGTTGTATGAGTCAATGACCATGACTTGGCTAGATTCAATATCTGAGTCATTAACTTTTATATCTCTGGTGCTTGCTCGGTCTGGAAATATTAGATCTTTGCTTTCATTGCCGCTTTCTATGTCTTTAAATATTTTGGCTAGCGATGTTTTTAGAGTGCCGTTAGGGGCATAAAGAGAGTTGACGCCATTGTTGGTATCTGATTTTGTTAGATTTATTTCTTTTGTTAAATGGTTGATACCATAGCAGTTCGCTAGCTCTAGGTTTATTTTCATGAATCATCCTTGGAAAATGTTTATGGATTTTTGTAAGTCAATGGTAGCAAAACTCGTAGGGTACGCTAAATAACTGATCGTAATTGTGCTCCACCTTGCGGATACCGTGATCACTGCCAGGGAGCGGTGAAACGTGCACAAGAGTTGTCACATCGTTTTGCATAGGTGATTGCGGTTGGTGGTTTCGAGAGACCCAACGGGACACCTACCTCAAACTCAACAAACTCAACAGGACACCCACTTTGAGTCTTTTTTGATATCAACCTCTTACCAATTATGGGACGAAGCTGCAGATCTTCTTACCTGCATCCACATCCTGTAGGTGAGGCCCTGGAGCCCCTTTTAAGTGGAGCGCCTTACCGCCGGGAGCGTGAGCTGGCGCGAGACAGGGATGTCGAGCGAGCGGAGGACGCGTCGGGAACCGTACGCAGCGGTCAGCGGCAAGCGACCAGAGGTAAGGACACCGCGTAACGTTTGGGGCGGTGCCTTTGGATACTTTGTGCGAAAACAAAGTATCACGCCCGCCGGTGCGGGAACCGGCGAATAAAGGCGCTTGCAGCGCTAAAGCAACCTGGCGGGAAGGCCAATCCTTGAAAGCCGACAAACTGCTACCATTCCTCCACAAAGCAAAAAAACAAACCGGAAACAGCAAGAACTCAAGAGGACACCCATTTTGAGTTTTCAACAATATCAGGTGCTTAGGGAGTTGCTGGGCGAAGCTGCTGCTTGCTCGGGAACAAACACGCTGGGCAGTTTTACTTGGCCACTACACAACTACGGGACGAAGCTGCAGATTGAATCCACATCCTGTAGGTGAGGCCAAGGAGCCCCTTTTAAGTGGAGCGCCTTACCGTCGGGAGCGTGAGCTGGCGCGAGACAGGGATGTCGAGCGAGCGGAGGACGCGTCGGGAACCGTACGCAGCGGTCAGCGGCAAGCGACCAGAGGTAAGGACACCGCGTAACGTTTGGGGCGGTGCCTTTGGATACTTTGTGCGACAAAATCGTCTGGAACGGTTTTGAATATCGGAGCTTGCTATGATAGCCCGAAGGGTGAGGACCATGGATGGTCCGAGTAAAACAAAGTATCACGCCCGCCGGTGCGGGAACCGGCAAATAAAAGCGCTTGCAGCGTTAAAGCAACCTGGCGGGAAGGCCAATCCTTGAAAGCCGACAAACTGCTACCATGCCAGCCAAAGCAAAACCCAAACCGGAAACAGCGGCATGACAATAGAGCGCATCAACCCCTCCCAACGTTGGTCCGACATCACTATCTACAACGGCATCGCCCACTTTGTCGAAGTGCCGGAGTGCGAAGAGACCGACATCGAAAGCCAGACCAAGGCGGTGCTGGCCCAGGCCGAGGCGAGCCTCGCCAAGGCCGGTAGCGACAAGAGCCGCCTGCTGTCGGTGACCATCTATATCACCGACTTTGCCGATGTGGCCGGCCTCAACGCCGTCTGGGATGCCTGGTTCGAACCCGGCACGGCGCCGAGCCGCGCCTGCGTCAAGGTGGAGCTGGCCGACCCGGCCTGGAAACTGGAGATGGCCTTTGTGGCCGCCGTATAAGCATTCTCGCGGATCAGCAGAGTGCATATAAGCACCACTCTTAAATGGCAATGCCTTTTCAGGGGCGGTGCTCCCTGCATTAGGATCGGTCGCGTGATTTCCCTTCAATGGAGGCAAGGATGCCAGCCATCAAAACCCCAGTTGCGCCCAACGGGTTGCAGAACCGCCAACAGTTGCAAAAAGACTTTGCCGAGAACCAGGTCAACATCTACGCCTTCAACGCCCGCGAGCTGACGGCCCTTTGGGCCGGCATCCAGAGGGCCAAGGGCAAGAGCCAAGAGCAAATCGAGGCGGCCTTCCAGAGCCTGACCGCCATGGACATGACGAAGTTCTCCCTGGGAGTGGCGCGTGACTATGGTTCCTCCATTGCAGACAGCAAGGTGCTGGCAGCTCTGGCCATGGACATGAGGCGGGGTGGCAGCATCCTGGGCAAGTACTACTTCAAGACCACCAACGGCCAGACCTATGTGGTCTTCAAAGGCTATGCCGGCCTTCGCAAGATCCTCACTTCCACCCGCTACCTGGCCAGCAACAGCAAAGTGGTGCAGCTGGGGATCACCGGTCAGACCCTGCGCTCCAGCGTCAAGGGCGGCGTCCTGATCACCGTCGTCTTCTCCATCGCTTTCAATACCATCGACTGGATCTTCAAAGAGAATTACCACTGGAGCAACTGGCTGGGCACCTTGGCGACAGATGTAACCAAGGCAGCGATAGCTAGCACTGCGGGTTATTTTGCCGGTGTAGGAGCTGCTGCCGTGAGCACCGTATTGGCGGGAGCTACTGTCGCTGTAGCGCCGCTCATTGCTGGTATTGTCATAGGCATCGCTGTTGGCTACCTGCTTAATCAGTTAGACGCCAATTTTAAAATTACTCAGTCTCTTATCAATGCCCTGGACAGGGCACAAGCGCAGATTAGTCAGAAAGTAGGAGATACCAAACGCGGCCTTCTAGATGGTGTCTATTACATCGTCAGCGAAGCCGGCCAGGTATTGGTTCGCTCGGCCCAGCAATGGACCAATGAACAGATCCGTGGTTTGCTGCGGAGGATAGAGGGATACCCGATATTAAGATGAAGAAAACTCAATCTCCTGTCCGGATCGCCCTGCTGTTTGGCTTCAGTATGTGGCTGGTGGCCGCTTTGTGTTACTGGGTCTACAGCCTTGACCGGGCAAACAGCCAAGAAGCTTTGGCTAGTGGCAGGCAACTCATCATTCATAGCAGTTCCAACGGTTATATACCTGGGGTGCTGTTAGTGCTTTTTACTTTCGGTTGTTATGCCTTTGCCCTTTTGGCGTTACGCCCCGACAAAGGACGAAACAGGAAAGCCGCCGAGTGGGTACAGAAGGTGACGACCTATGTCTCAGTGGCGGGCTTGATACTGGTTTTTGCAGGCCATTCCTGGTTCTCAAATCGCTGGGAGGCCAAAGCCGAGGCCTTGGGTTACCAGCCCTGTCCGTCCCTGACCTTGCTGATCAACCGCATGACCTACCAGGCCTGGACCAAGAACCTCGACCTCTGTTTCGACCCCGAGGTGTCACGCCTGGTGCAGCGGGGCGGGCCTGAAGAGTCCAAGGCAGTGGAAGCCATGCTGGCCCAACGTCGGCGCCCTTGAGTCCCTCAGCCTGCAAACAAAAAGCCCCGCCTTGGCGGGGCTTTTTGTTGCTTCTTCTGCCCGTCAAGCAAGGAACTCAAGAGGACACCCATTTTGAGTTTTCAACAATATCAGGTGCTTAGGTGGCTTCTGGGCGAAGCTGCTGCTTGCTCGGGAACAAACACGCTGGGCAGTTTTACTTGGCCACTACACAACTACGGGACGAAGCTGCAGATTGAATCCACATCCTGTAGGTGAGGCCAAGGAGCCCCTTTTAAGTGGAGCGCCTTACCGTCGGGAGCGTGAGCTGGCGCGAGACAGGGATGTCGAGCGAGCGGAGGACGCGTCGGGAACCGTACGCAGCGGTCAGCGGTAAGCGACCAGAGGTAAGGACACCGCGTAACGTTTGGGGCGGTGCCTTTGGATACTTTGTGCGACAAAATCGTCTGGAACGGTTTTGAATATCGGAGCTTGCTATGATAGCCCGAAGGGTGAGGACCATGGATGGTCCGAGTAAAACAAAGTATCACGCCGGCCGGTGCGGGAACCGGCAAACAAATAGCCCGTGCCCGCAGGGCATATCTATTGCGCTACCATGCCGGCTAGGAAATCCCAGAACGGCAAACAGCATGACCATTCAAAGAATCAACCCCTCCCAACGTTGGTCCGACATCACTATCTACAACGGCATTGCCCACTTCGTCGAAGTGCCGGAGTGCGAAGAGACCGACATCGAAAGCCAGACCAAGGCCGTGCTGGCCCAGGCCGAGGCGAGCCTTGCCAAGGCCGGTAGCGACAAGACCCGGCTGCTGTCGGTGACCATCTATATCACTGACTTTGCCGATGTGGCGGCCATGAACGCCGTCTGGGATGCCTGGTTCGAACCCGGCACGGCGCCGAGCCGCGCCTGCGTCAAGGTGGAGCTGGCCGACCCGGCCTGTAAACTGGAAATGGCCTTTGTGGCCGCAGGAGGACATGCCAGCGATGCATCTGGGCCCAAGTGACACTGAAGGCCAGAGGCTGGAGTGGAGGCGGGGAGGGGCATCAGATGAGGCGGCCTAAAGCGGCATGCGGCCTCACTTGGACACAGACCCCAGGGGGGCAATATCAAAGAGGCCAACCCCAGTCCTCTCAGGGACGGGGGCTGGCCTTGCTAGACGATCACCAATCCCTAGACTTGAAGACTTTGAGCAACTCAAGAGGCGCATTCTTGCTGCGCCGGGTAAGAATAAAGGCATAGCTCGCATCAAAGGAACCGCCCTCGACACTGTTGTTGAGATTGACGACCAGGTCCTCAATGCCGTCACCGTTGTAGTCACCGGTGGCAAGTACCGAGAGGTGCTGTATGCCACCGGAGCCATCGTAGAAGACTGCCTCATGGTCGTTGATCTTATCGACCTTCTTGATCTGGCTGAATGCGTTCCAGCTCTTGGCGGACTTCGCTTTGGCCTTATCCTCATTTGATATCTGCATGCCAAGGGCGGCAGGGGCCAACCTGGCGAAGCTCTCATCCAAGGGCAGCCCCCTGACAAAGGATCCCTGTGCTTCTCCAAGCTTCAACAATTCTTCATTGACTCGGCAGTTCAGGTCGGTGCCAAAGATATGCTGATTGCTTGGGTCGTCTTCACCTTTCATTCCCTTCTTCAGTGCTGCGATCAACGCTTGGCAGTTGTCGACCGTCATTTTTTTCTTTCCATCCTGGTAAAGGTCGAAGGAAAAATCCCATTTTGCGGATTGAAGGGCCGCAACGTCTGCCTTGGAATGGATGCTGAAGGGATCGGGGTAGCGATAATCAGCCAGCTGTGTGCTGATATAACTGGGTGGAAAAGTTGTTGCACAGGCATTCAGGCTGACAAAGAGTGTGACTGGCAGCGCCAGCCTGGTCAGAGGCAGGATCATTCTTCTGCTCCAAGGAGTAGCTGCTTAACGTAGTGGTTTCTATTGGTAAGTCAATGGGATAGTAACTCAACGGGGCCTCGCTTTTAGTTTTTATCTAAATAAGGCATTTGGACTAAGTGGCTGTGCTCTTGTTTATTTCTGTTCATGATTAGGATGCTTTGATAGAAAAGACAGCCGTGATATCTTGTATTTCATCATTCTGGAAGCAAGGAAAGCACAGTGAATGTTAAGTTTATAAGGTATGCCTATATTTGGTGTGGGGTGATGGCCCTTGCCGGCTTGACTGCATGCAGCAGTGCCGCACCTTCTTCATCCTGCCGCTTGGAGCCTGGATTTTCGGCTATTCAAGTCCTCTCCGCCACCGATTTGTTGGATATGGCGTCAATCGCCGATACAGACAAGCCTATAGGGGAAAGCTACAGCAGTGAACTTGGTGGAGCTGTCCTCACGCTTCATATTGATAAAGAAAAGGGCTACCTTGAGCGGATATTTCAAGAGCCTGGGGACGTTGCAGTCCGTCAGCGTTATCAATTAGATTGTATTAGCGACCTTTACCTGAAGGGTAAAACGATATCTGGGAAAGCCGTCAGGGATGGGCTGATATTGTTGGAGGAGCACCCTAATACAGAGGGGATACCAAACGATATTGGTATTTTATACAAGCGAGATTGATTTTAAAAAAGCATAAGGAGATGCGATCTATGAATCAGACATTACGTAAGGGTATGAAAGGGCTGGAAGTGAAAAAGCTTCAGCTGCTTTTAAATGGTCTTTTGAAGCCGTCGCCGAAACTTTTTATCGATGGTGACTTTGGTAATAAGACCCTTGTTGCCGTGAAGCTGTACCAAAAAGAGGCCGAGCTTGTTGTGGATGGTGTCGTTGGTTCGGCCACATGGAAAGCGCTTGCTCACTCTTCTGCAGAGCCGAAAGATAATAGAAATATCGCCACACCATATGTCCAACTGGTAGACATTGCCAAGCAGTACATAGGTGTGAAAGAAACTGGCAATAATAAAATCGGCAAAAGCGAAAAGATGAGAGAAATCTTCGAGGCTGATGACCTCGCTATCAACGGCGAGACAGACGGCTACCCTTGGTGTGCCGCCTTTGTATCGCTATGTGTGCAGAAGTTGTGCAAAAAATCGAGTTATTTCAGTGCGCTGGTGCCGCCGAGGGAACCCTCTGTAAACCGCTTCCTGACGCAGTGGGCGAAACAACAAGGTTGCTTGATTTTTTCTCCTCACAGTAAGACCTATGCTCCCAGAGCCGGAGATATTGTGGTTTTTACCTTCTCCCATATCGGTATTGTGGAAAGCAATAATGGCAAGCTTGTGTCTACGATAGAAGGCAATACCAATGCCGCAGGGAGCCGGGAGGGGGTCTGTGTTGCGAGAAAGAGCCGATCCTTGTCCATAGTGCGCAAGTTCATCCGACTGCCAATGACCACATCGGCCCTGCTTTCAGATATGGAGCGTTTTCTAAGGACCTGTTGATGAAATAAAAGATGACAATGTGGGACTAAGAGGCGTTGTTGATCAAATCAGAGCCTGGAAAGCCTGCTCCTAAAGGGCTTGCTGCCCTTAACTGACCTGGCGAACAGGCATGCCGAGGCCCAGCATTTTGTTCATCACCTTCACCCCAGCCAAAGCCTCTGCCACTTGGCCGTTGTAGTCGCGCAGACTCAGCTTCGGGCTGATGAGCTGCTTGTATCGCGACATAGCCGTTTCCGCTTTTGAGCGTTGGTGATAGCCGCTTTCCCTTTTCCACTCGGCCAGTTGCCCGGCTTTCAGCGCCGCCACTGCCTCGTTCCTTGGGTGACCTTGCTCCCAGTACCCCGCTGTCTTGCGAGGCGGGATGCTGGCTTTGGCGCCTTTTCTTTGCAGTAGCCGGTGGCAGGCTCTGCTGTCGTAAGCCCCGTCGGCGCTGACTTGGTCGATACGGCGGCGCAGAGGATTGAGCAGGCCGGGCAGTACCTCGCTATCACCGACGTTTTCCAGGCTGACTTCGGCGGCGATAGCCTCATGGGTCTGCGCATCGACGGCCAGGTGTAGCTTGCGCCAGACACGGCGCTTCTCCTTGCCGTACTTGCGTTGCTTCCACTCGCCTTCGCCATAGACCTTGAGCCCGGTGGCGTCGATAACCAGGTGGGCAACTGGGCCCTTGCTGGGCAGGCGGTAGCGGATGTTGACCGTCTTGGCGCGCTTGCTGATGCAGCTGTAACTGGGCGAGGTCAACGGCAGTTCCATCAACTGGAATAGCGAGTTGATAAAGCCTTCCAAGGCACGCAGCGGCAGGTCGAACAGGCCCTTGAGCATCAGCGCTGTCTCGATGGCGGTGTCGCTGTATTCGAAACCACGACCCCGACCGCCGTGATGCTGTTGGCAATGCCAATGGCGGGTAGCCGCTTCATCCATCCAGAAGGTTAATGAGCCTCGGTTAACCAAGGCGCGGTTGTAGTCTGCCCAATTGGTGATAGTGCGTTTAGCCTGACCCATCTGCTGTTCCCCATCGATACGTCGGGGATCGGATCACAGTCAGGCGGATTGGTTCACCGGATTTGGGAAACAACGCCGGACTAAGATGGAAAAGCCCCAATCTCCTGTCCGGATCGCCCTGCTGTTTGGCTCCAGCATGTGGTTGCTGACAGCTCTCGCTGCTTGGATGTACCAGTTAGATTATTTGGAAAGCCAGGAAGCTTTTGCCAGCGGCCGGCAGCTGATTGTCCACAGCAGTTCAAGCGGGTACATCCCTGGAGCAGTCCTTGGGACCTTTATCGGTGGGTTTTATGCCTTTGCCCTTTTGGCACTGCGCCCCGATAAAGGACGCAACAGGAAAGCCGCCGAGTGTGTACAGAAGGTGACGACCTATGTCGCCGTAGGGGCGGTAGTGCTGATCTTCGTAGGCCATGCTTGGCTCTCAAACCGCTGGGAGGCCAAAGCCGAGGCCTTGGGTTACCAGCCCTGTCCGCCCCTGACCTTGCTGATCAACCGCATGACCTACCAGGCCTGGACCAAGAACCTCGACCTCTGTTTCGACCCCGATGTATCTCACATAGTGCAGCGGGGCGGGCCTGAAGAGTCCAAGGCAGTGGAAGCCATGCTGGAGCAGAGAAAGGTCAACTAGCCCCTCGGGACTGGTGCCTGCAAAGTGATCCATGAAGAGCAAGTTGAAACTCTTTTTCCTCGCCCTGGGCCTCGGCACTGTCTTCATGCTGCTGGCTGCGGTGGCCTATTGGCTGTGCCTGGACGCCGCAGACGACAACAGCGAGATGTTTGCCAGCGGCAGGCGGCTCATCATCCACAGCAGTTCCAGTGGCTACCTGCCTGGGGTGGTAATGGGGCTCGTGATCTTTGGGCTGTTTTTCCTGTCGGTGATCGCGTTTTTGCCTCTCGACGAGAAGGCGCGCAAGAGAAAGGGCATGAAGTTGCAAAAAGCGGTGGCAGTAGGGGCCATTGCCTCTTTGGTGCTGACCTTTGCCGGTCCTTTCTGGTTCTCCCATAACTGGGAGGCCAAAGCCGAGGCCTTGGGTTACCAGCCCTGTCCGCCCCTGACCTTGCTGATCAACCGCATGACCTACCAGGCCTGGACCAAGAACCTCGACCTCTGTTTCGACCCCGAGGTGTCACGCCTGGTGCAGCGGGGCGGGCCTGAAGAGTCCAAGGCAGTGGAAGCCATGCTGGCCCAACGTCGGCGCCCTTGAGTCCCCTCTACTGGTAAACAAAAAGCCGCCGCCTAGGCGGGGCTTTTTTCGCCGCTCTGATTCTTCAGCCCGTTAAGTGCAGCGCCGAGCCGGCGAGAGCGAAAGGTCAGGCGAGCCAGGAAGGTCGAGGCAGGTGAGTACGCGTCGGGACACGCGTATGAACCGGTGACCTGGTAGCGACCAGAGGCGAGGATAAAGCGAAACGCAGGGCTAATGCTTTTGGGTACTTTTGGCAAAACAAAAGTACCCCGCCTGCCGGTGCGGGAACCGGCAAACAACAAGCCGTGCCGCAGGCACATTATTTGACCTTAGATAGCCTTCATTTATTAGGAACTGCCCAGTTAGAGCAACCAGTGCCTGGTTCACCTGCTCCAAGGCGCAGTCCCGGCTACGAGCCTTATTTCAAAATCGCGCAATCATGATCCTGCAACTCCTCGGCAGAGGCGTTGCTGAAAAGCCCTGCCTTGGTGGCCATCAGCACCAGTTGGCCGGAGGGCAGGGCGGCCATGGCCATGCCGTAGTCGCCCATGCTTTCCCGGGCGCCGGGCACTTCCTTGGCGAGGCGGATAAAGACGCTCTCCTCGGCCAGCTCTTCGGTGCTCAGGGTGCGCAGCAGGTAGTGGTGGCCTGCCAGCCGTGTCTGCCGCCAGGTCTGGCCCAGGCTGGGGGCCTGGCGGTCCAGGGCCGTACGAACTTCGGGCAGCAGGCAGGAGATGTGGACGTGCAGCTGGTTCTGGGTGCGGCCGCGCTCTGAGTTGATGGCGAGGGAGATGGCCTCTTCCGGCACGGCTTTGCCGCGCTTGGCCGCCATCAGGCCCCTGTGCTGCCAGGCCAGGGCGAAGAAGCGGGGCGACGTGGGCTCGAGGAGTTTGGGGCTTTCCATGCCGGTTATCTTGTTGGTGGGCAGCAGCAGGTATTGCAGGTCACCGTGCCTGTCCTTGATGGTCACATAGCCCCTGGCCAGATCCACCTGCTGGCAGGGGGCCGGCTGCTGGTGGTGCTGCTGGTCCGGTACGCACTGCTGGCTGATGAGCTGCCAGAGGGCGTCGGGATTGTGGGTCTGGGCGCAGCCGGCAAAGAGGGCGGCTAAGGCGACGGCGAGGTACCTGGGGCGGAGCAAGACAGACATGGGTCCTTCCTTATGGCCAAAAAAGGCGCGGCCTTGGGCGCGCGTCGCCGCCTATGGTCCGAAAAGCCGGGGCCTGGGTCCAGCGCCCCGTGGTGATTTTGTTAACTTTGCCAGTTCTTTAGCGCCTCTGGCTGCCTAAGAGCGGGGCACGCCTGAAATATTTTCAGAGGGCCATTTCCTTTGCCGGCGGCGGCGTTATGCTGGGCCATCCGTGGTGGCGGGAGTAGCCATGCATCGCATCCTGTTAGTCGAAGACGATCCCGAAATAGGCGCCCTTATCGCCGGCTGGCTTGGCAAGCACGAGATGGAGGTGCTGATAGAGCCGCGGGGCGACCAGGCCCTGGCCAGGACCCTGGCCGAACAGCCCGATCTGGTGCTGCTGGACATACTGTTGCCGGGGCTGGACGGCCTCTCCGTCTGCCGTGCCCTGCGGCCGCGCTTTGCCGGGCCCATAGTGCTGCTCACCTCCCTCGACAGCGACATGAACGAGGTGCTGGGGCTGGAGCTGGGGGCCAACGACTATATCCTCAAGACCACGCCTCCCTCGGTACTGCTGGCCAGGCTCAGGGTGCAGCTGCGCCAACAGGGCAGGCCCAGCGAGGCGGCGGCCCCCAGCCACCAGCGGCTGCAACTGGGCCGGCTGCATATCGACCAGGGGGCGCGCCAGGTGCGGCTGGACGGGGCGCCGGTGGTGCTGTCCACCAGTGACTTTGACCTGCTCTGGGAGTTGGCCAGCCATGCCGGCCAGGTGCTGGGGCGCGACCAGCTGTTTCGCAGCCTCAAGGGCCGCCCCTACGACGGCAGCGACCGCAGCATGGACGTGGCCGTATCCCGGCTGCGCCACAAGCTGGGGGACAGCGCCGAGGCCCCGACCCGCATCAAGACGGTGCGCCAGAAAGGCTACCTGCTGGTGCCCGGCGAATGGGACTGACCGTGGCCCCGCCCACCGGAGGGGCCGCCTGAATGCGCCGCCTCTTCATCCAGTTCTACCTGCTGCTGATGGCCGGCTTCATGGCGGCGGCGCTGCTCATCGGCGCCCTCTACCAGGGCACCGCCGAGCGGGCCAGCAACCGCTACCTCGAAGGGCTGGTGCAGGATTTTCTCGACCGCTTCTCCCAGGAGCTCTCGACCCTGCCCCAGGCCCAGTGGCCGGGACGCATGCAGGATTTCAGCCGCCAGCTGGGGCTTAGCATGCACAGCGCCGCCCTGGCCGGCCAGCCCTTGGGCCAGGCTGACCTCGATTTCCTCACCGAGGGCAATATCGTCATAGTGGAAGACGACGACACCTTCAGGCAGCGGATCCCCGGCACCGAGACGGTGCTGATCGTCGGCCCCGTGCCTTACCTGTCCTTCCAACACGAGCTGCGCTGGTTCAACATCGGCCTCTTGTTGCTGCTGGGGCTGTCCCTGGCGCTGCCGATCCTGCTCTGGCTACGGCCCCACTGGCGGGGCCTGCAGGCCCTGGTGACGGCGGCGCAGCGGCTGGGGGCGGGAGATCTCTCGGCCAGGGCCCGGTTGCCGGCCAAGAGCAGCCTGGCCGAGCTGGGGGCCACCTTCGACCAGATGGCCCAGCGGCTGCAGGCCTCCATCAAGGGCCGCAAGCAGCTCACCGACGCCATCGCCCATGAACTGCGCAGCCCCCTGGTGCGGCTGCGCTACCGCCTGGCCCTGCTGGAGGCCCCGGCGCCGGCCAAGGCCGACTTGGACCGGGATCTCGATGCCCTGGAGCACCTCATCGAGGAGATGCTGAGCTACAGCCGCCTCAGCCAGCCGGAGCTGCCCCTGAACCTGGGCCTGCATGAACTGGGCCCCTGGGCGAGGGGACGCCTGGCCGACTGGCAGGCCCTGGGGCCAGAGCGCAGCCTGCTGCTCGAGGAGCCCAGCGCCCCCCTTTATTGGCAGGGAGATCTGCGGCTGCTGGAGCGGGCCATGGACAACCTGGTGGCCAACGCCCTGCGCCACTGCGCCAGCGAGGTGCGGGTCCGCGTCGAGGAGGCCGGCGGCCAGCTGTTGCTGACCGTCAGCGACGACGGCCCCGGTATCGCCGCCGACCAGGCCGAACGCATCTTCGAGCCCTTCGTGCGCCTCGACCAGAGCCGCGACAGGCGCACCGGCGGCATAGGCCTGGGCCTGGCCATAGTGCGCAGCATAGCCCTGGCCCACGGCGGCGAGGTGATGCTGCTGCCAAGCCCCAAGGGGGCCCGCTTCCGCCTGGCCCTGCCTGTACATTTGGATACAAACCGTCACCAGGGGCTAACGGAAGCGGGCACCCAGACCCCCTAGAATGGGAACCGTTGGAGCCCGGCTCCTACCCACAATCGAGGTTTGTATCATGAAGAAACTGCTTCCCCTGGGCCTGGCTGCCGCCTTCGCCTTCAACAGCATCGCTGCCCTGGCCGCCGACACCAGTGTCCAGACCCCCGCCAAGCCGGCCGCCAGCCAGCAGATGAAAAAGGCCGAGCACACCGCTGCCACCAAGGCCGAGAACAAGGCCAACAAGCACAAGCCCCAGGTCAAGAAGGTGAAGAAGCATCACCACAAGAAGGCCGCCAAGAAAGCCAAGGCAGCCAAGAAGGCCGAGCAGGGCACCAACTCCTAAGCCCGGTGCATTGAAAAACCCCGCCCAGGCGGGGTTTTTTGTTTGGATTTGGCGATGGTGCCGAGCCAACCAGAGCCGAGATAAAGGCGCTTCAGCAGTAGTTTTTCGCAAATCCATGCTGGTCGAAGCTGGAGGCTAGAGGTGATAAAGGCGCAAGTTGAGGAAGGGGCTTTTGGAGCCCTTTTAAGTGGAGCGCCTTACCGCCGGGAGCGTGAGCTGACGCGAGGCAGGACGCCGAGCGAGCGGAGGACGCGTCGGGAACCGTACGTAGCGGTCAGCGGCAAGCGACCAGAGGTAAGGACATCGCGAAACGTCGGGGCGGTGCCTTTGGATACTTTGTGCGAAAACAAAGTATCACGCCCGCCGGTGCGGGAACCGGCAAACGATAAGCCATGCTGCAGGCGTACCGTTGCTTCGAGTTGGGCCTGGGTTGGGAGCCTTCCCTGGCACCCAGCCCGGCTCGCCCATCCAGAGGCTCGCGTGAAGATGCGCGAAGGCGGCGTCTTCGCTTCGGCCCTCACCCATCCATGGGGCCACATTCCGGCCCGCACTTCCTGTGTGCGGGCGCTCACCTGCGCCTGAGCAGTGCTCAGCCTTCTAGGTTCGCCCAGCTGATCTCCGTCACCAGGCTATGTTGCTGGCCAGGGGCCAGGGTGACGGCGTCTTCCCGCACATTGGCCGCTTCCAGGCAGAGCATGGCCTGGTAGCCGTCGTCGGGGAACTGGCCCAGGGCCTTGGCCTTGTCCACCCAGGGGTTCCAGAGCACCAGGCTGGCGCTGCCCTCCCGTTTGACTTCGATGACGCCGTCGCCCGTGTCGATGCGCTGGACGGGGTTGGCGGTCAGGTATTGGCGGTCCACTTCCCTGTCGATGACCACCTCCCCTTGCTGGGGGAGGAGGCCCTGGCCGAATTCCAGGTAGTCGGCACCTTCCAACCCTTGCACCCGCACTTGCTTGATGTCCGCCACCGGGAAGTAGCTGTGCAGGGCCTGGGTCAGGCGAAAGGGTTGGTCGCCCAGGTTGGTGGTGGTCAGGGCCAGGCGGGCGCTCTTGCCCAGCACTAGGCTCAGGCTCAGCTCGCAGGGATGGGGCCAATGGGCGGCGGGGACGGCCTCCATGGGCAGGCTGAGCTGGATAAGCACTTCACCGTCCCTGTCCTCCACGTCGTCCAGCTGCCATTCGCAGCTGCGGGCATAGCCGTGGGCCGGGGCCTCTGGGGTCGGCTTGTCGTTGCCGAACCAGGGCCAGCAGATGGGCACGCCGCCGCGGATGGCACGGCCGCGGGCGAAGTCCTCATCGGGGGACAGCCACAGCAGCGGCCCCTGGCCCTTGGGCTGGAACTGGGCCAGGTGCGCCCCTTGCAGGAAGACCCTGGCCTTGCAGAGGCGGGAGTCGATATCCAGGTAGGCGAGATTGCTGTCGGTGTGGCCGAGGCGGACGGAAGAAGGCAGGCTCATGGTGGCTCCCTTGCCAGAAACGAGGGCCCATTGTGCAAAGGGCAGGGGCCCTCGGCAAGGGGGGCTTGGGCCGCTTGTCCGACGAGCCTGACGGTGGCTTGAAAATCTGTTAGCGTCCAAGGACTTGCCTTAAAACCAGGAAGCCGCCATGGCAACGGAAAGCAAACTGTCCCGCCCCCAGCTCAAGGTGCTGGCCCTCTCCGCCCTGGGGGGCGCCCTGGAGTTCTACGACTTCATCATCTTCGTGTTCTTCGCCAAGGCCATAGGCCAGCTGTTCTTCCCGCCTGAGATGCCCGACTGGCTGCGCCAGTTGCAGACCTTCGGCCTTTTCGCCGCCGGCTACCTGGCCAGGCCCCTGGGGGGCGTCATCCTGGCCCACTTTGGGGATCTGGTGGGGCGCAAGAAGATGTTCACCCTCTCCATCTTCCTGATGTCGGTGCCGACCCTGCTGATCGGCTGCCTGCCCACCTATGGCGACTGGGGGCTCTGGGCGCCGTTGGCGTTGCTCTTTATGCGCATCTTGCAGGGGGCGGCCGTGGGCGGCGAGGTGCCTGGGGCCTGGGTCTTCGTGTCCGAGCACGCCGGGCGCCGCCACCTGGGCCTGGCCTGCGGCAGCCTGACGGCCGGCCTGGTGGGGGGCATACTGCTGGGCTCCTTGATGGCCGTCTTCATCAACGGCCGCTTCGGTGGCGAGCTGCTGACCTGGGCCTGGCGCATCCCCTTCCTGGTGGGGGGCCTGTTCGGGCTCTTTGCCGTCTACCTTCGCCAGTACCTGCACGAGACCCCCGTCTTTGCCGAACTGGAGGCCAAGCGGGCCCTGGCCGCCGAGCTGCCGCTGAAGCTGCTGCTCAGGGGACACAAGGGGCAGGTGCTGCTGGCCATGGCCGTGACCTGGCTGCTGACTGGCGCCGTGGTGGTGGTGATCCTGATGACCCCGACCCTGATCCAGGCTCAGGCCGGCATCGGCGCCGTGGATGCCTTCAGCGCCAACGCCCTGGCGACCCTGGCGGTGATGCTGGGCGCCGTGCTGGCCGGGCACCTGAGCGATCGCCTGGGCCCTGGCCCTGTGCTGGCGGCCTTCAGCCTGCTGCTGGTGGCCAGCTATGGCCTGATGATGACGCTGTTGCCCTTGCATCCCGGCTGGCTCAAGCCCCTCTACGCCTTGGCGGGCTTCGGGGTCGGCATTACCGGGGTGATCCCGGCCATCGCCGTTGCCGCCTTCCCGGCGCCGATCCGCTTCACCGGCCTGTCCTTTTCCTACAACCTGGCCTACGCCATTTTCGGCGGCTTCACCCCCATACTGGTCTCCCTGCTGGTGGCCTGGCACCCCCTTGGGCCTTTGGCCTACCTGGGCGCTTTGGGGCTGATGGGGCTGGGGTTGGGATTTTGGCTGTGGCCTAGGGGCAGGGCCGCCGAGGCTGGGCTAACCTTCAGGTGAAGTTGCCACCGGGAGAGGGATATGTCGGTCGCCAGCATCATGGCCAGGGAGCTGGTCATAGCTACCATGGATACCAATTTGGAAGAAGCGGGTGCGCTCTTTGCCCGCCATTCCTTTCGCCAGCTGCCTGTCGTGGATGATCTTCACTGTCTCGTCGGGCTTTTCTCCTTCGCCGATTACCTGGCCCAGCTCAGCCCTTTCCTCAATACCCCTGCCGAACGGGGCATGGACAGGGAGCTGCTGCGCCGCCCGGTGCACCAGTTCATGCACCGCTATGTGCCGCTACTGGGGCCGGAGCAACCCTTGCGGGAAGCGGCCAGGGCGCTGCTGGACAGCGACTTCGGCTGCCTGCCTGTGGTGGGTGAGGAGATGCGGCTGCTGGGGATGCTGTCCTGGCGGGACCTGATGCGCTACGGCCTGGAAGGCGCCAAGGCGGGTGCTACCGAGCGGCGGCCTGCGGCTAAGGCAGGCTGACCACCTGGTTGCGGCCGGCGTCCTTGGCCTGGTAGAGGGCCTTGTCGGCACGGCCGGTCAGGGCTGACAGGCTTTCCCCTTTCTGCCACTGTGCCACCCCGAAGGAGGCGGTGAAAGGGATGGCCTTGCCTTCGAAGGTCAGGGGGTTGTTCACCAAGGCCAGGCGCAGCGCCTCGGCCAGTTGGTCGGCCTCCGCCAGGTTGGTGCCGGGCAGGAAGATGACGAACTCCTCGCCGCCGAAACGTCCGAATATATCCCCCTTGCGCAGCCGGCCATTGACGATGGCAGCCAGGTGAGTGAGCACGGCATCACCGCCGCCATGGCCATGGCAGTCGTTGATCCTTTTGAAGTGGTCGAGGTCCAGCATGATGCAGGACAGTTCGTTGCCTGTGCCCAACGCCCTGTCGGCCAGGAAGAGGCTGGAGCGGCGGTTGCGGACCCCGGTCAAGGGGTCCAGGGTGGCCAACTCCTTGAATTTTTGCTGGGTACGCTCGGTGCAGAGCAGGAAGAAACCGACCGTCAGCAGCGGCGGCGCCAGCACCAGCACGAAGGTGGTGATCTTCAGGCCCAGGTACTGCACCGGCAAGCCCTGGTAACCGTAATTGTCGGTGACATAGGCCAGGGCCAGGCGCACGAAGCTGACCAATATGATCGACAGCAATACCAGGGTCATGGCCGCCACATGGGGGGAGGGCCGGCGCCGGTATTCCTGGAAGCAATGGAGGAAGGACAGCACCCATACCACTATGGTCAGCAGCGCCAAAATCGGCATGCGGTAGGCGGCGCTGCCCTGCACTATCTCTGTCCAGTAGAGCAGGGCCGTCCCCAGGGCGATGCTGGCCACCACCAGGCCGAGGATGGTGCGCTGGCCGAACATCCTGGCCAGGGCGATGCTGTAACCGCCGAAGCCGCAGGCGAACAGGAAGTTGCCCAGCACCAACGACAACAGCAAAGGCAGCTCACCGCGGGTGGAAAAGAGGCCGTAGGCCAGGCCGATCAAGAGGTTGGAGGCCGCCCAGATCCGCAGTTCCATGGCGTTTTGCTGCTCGTGTGTGTAGCTGGCCACCAGCATCCAGAGCCCCTTGAACAGGAGCAGGTAGCCCAGGGCGACCAGGGAGGTGACGATATCCAGCTGCATGGCGGCACTGCCGATTGTCTTTGTTGCCTTTTTTGTAACACGGGCGTTAAGGGACCGCCAGCGGGTTGGACCTGTGCCTGGCAAGGAACCGATGGTCGCAATCGCACCAATCAAGTTGATAATCATTATCATTTTTGGCTAGGCTGATAGCATTACCCCTGCTCGAGGTCAGGCCATGGACAATGCGGTTTCAAGCGGCGTCGTGAGCAGTCCCGGCCGGCGCCTGCGCCTGTCGTTGCTGGGCCCTGCCTTCATCGCCGCCATCGGCTACATTGACCCCGGCAACTTCGCCACCAATATCCAGTCCGGCGCCAAATTCGGCTACCAACTGCTGTGGGTGCTGGTCTGGGCAAACCTGATGGCGATGTTGGTGCAGTGGCTCTCGGCCAAGCTCGGCATAGTCACCGGCAAGAACCTGGCCGAGCAGCTGCGCGACCGGCTGCCCCGGCCCTTGGTCTGGGGTTATTGGCTGCAGGCGGAGATCATCGCCATGGCCACCGACTTGGCCGAGTTCGTCGGCGCTGCCATCGGCTTCAAGATATTGCTCGGGGTCAGCCTGCTGGAAGGGGCGGCCCTGACCGCCGTGCTGACCTGGGGGCTGCTGATGCTCCAGGGCCGTCAACCGATGCTGGAGCGGGTCATCGGCAGCCTGCTGCTGCTGGTGGCCGCCGCCTTTATCGTCGAGCTCTTCATCTCCAAACCGGCGGCTGGCCCTCTGCTGGCCGGGGCCTTGATCCCGGGCATCGAAAACGGCGACGCCCTCTATCTCGCCGCCGGCCTGCTGGGGGCTACCGTCATGCCCCATGTGATCTACCTGCATTCGGCCCTGACTCAGCACCGCTACGGCGGCGACAAGGCCCAGAGCCTCAAGGCGAGCCGCTGGGACGTGGCCGTGGCCATGACGGTGGCGGGCTTCGTGAACCTGGCCATGGTGGCGGTGGCCGCCGCCAGTTTCCATGCCAGCGGCAACCAGCAGGTGGCCGAGATAGAGCAGGCCCACCAGATGTTGGCGCCCTTGCTGGGCAGCCATGCCGCTACCCTCTTTGCCCTGGCCCTGATCGCGGCAGGGCTCTCCTCGACTGTGGTGGGTACCCTGGCCGGCCAGGTGGTGATGCAGGGCTTCTTGAATTTCAGCATCCCCTTGTGGCTGCGCCGCCTGGTGACCATGAGCCCTGCCCTGGTCGTCATCGCCCTCGGCTGGAACCCCACCCGTATCCTGGTGGCCAGCCAGGTGGTGCTGAGCTTCGGTATCGCCCTGGCCCTGGTACCGCTGCTGAGATTCACCAACGACAAGGCCCTGATGGGCGAACACGTCAACAAACCCTGGACGGCGCGCCTCGGCTGGCTGACGGTGGCCCTGGTGCTGGGCTTGAACGGCTACCTGTTGCTGAACCTCTGATAATAAAAAGCCCCGCGATGCGGGGCCTGGAATTATCTAACAGCTGAGTCTTGGCTTAATTTGCTTCCGAGCAGCTCATGCGACAATCCCGATACATCTCTAGGCAAAATGCCGAGTTCTCACCACTTGCCAAGCAGGCTTCGGACGCACTTTCACAGTTATTCAGGCAATTTTGATCGATGGTCACGGCATAGGCAGCAGTCATCCCAAAGCTCAGGCCAGCACCTATGAGGCCAAGAAGTACTTTGCGGTTTACCATTTTACTCTCCTTGTTAATTAATTGGGGCACATCATTCGCCCTATTGTTGACCAGTCAGGGTCATCCTTGACGTTATCGACAGCCTTGTTGATAGTCAATAATCGCTTTCAATTCAATCGATTGTTTTGATTTCGCTCTGAGCTGCACTATCCACCGCCTGCCCCAAGTTGCCTCTAAACGGACTCAGGGAGGTCATACAACAACTCCAAGCCCCTTCTATCGTTATTGGCATCTCAGCGCAGCAGATCGGGGCGGTTGAGATCCCTGTCCCGCACGGCCGGCGGCGTCCATTGGTAGAGCCAGGTCTCGGACAGCGCCTGGTCCCCCTTGCGGATGAAGAGGCGCAGGTCCACCGGGGCCTGGTTGTCTTCGGGGGCCAGGTCGAAGCTGGCCCTGTAGCCGCCGTGGCCGGCGATGGGGCGCACCGAGACCAGCTCCACCTTGCCGCTGGACGCGCTCACCTCGGCGGTCAAGTCCGGGTGCTGGCCCAGCATGTTGAAGATGTCCCCTTCGAAGTCCACCACGAAACGGCGGCTGTAATGGCTGCGTTTCTGGCCCAGCACGCCGCCGAGGCCGGTGCGGGTGGCCACCACCTGGGCGAGACGCGGCTGCACCGGCGGCTTATTGCCCCAGTAGAGGTTGTAGCTCAGCAGCAGTTCCTGGCCGGGCTGCACCGCCTGGGCCGGCTGCCAGAAGGCGACGATGTTGTCGAAGGTCTCGTCATTGGTGGGGATCTCGGTGAGATCGACGCTGCCCTTGCCCCAAGGGCCTATGGGCTCGACCCAGAGGCTGGGGCGGCGCTCGTAGAAGACGCCGTCATCCTGGTAATGGTCGAAGTTGCGGTCCCGCTGCAGCAGGCCGAAGCCCTTAGGATCCTGGTCCTGGAAGCTGTTGAAGCGCAGGGTCGCCGGGTTGGTCAGGGGCCGCCAGATCCATTCGCCGTTACCGTTGTGGATGGCCAGGCCGTCCGAGTCGTGGATCTCCGGGCGCCAGTCCCAGGCCATGCGGTGATCGTTCTCCCCCACCTGGTACATGCTGGTGAGCGGCGCTATGCCGAGCCGCTCTATGGGCTGGCGCGGGTAGAGGGCGGCGTCGATACGCATCTTCAGGGGTTCCCCCGGGGTGATGCGGAAATGGTAGGCGCCGGTGACGCTCTTCGAATCGAGCAGGGCATAGACCTCGACGCTGTCTTCCCTCGGCTGGGGCCTGACTAGGTAGAAGCGGGTGAAGACGGGGAACTCCTCGGGGCGGGGCAGGGCGGTGTCCACCGCCAGGCCGCGGGCCGAGAGGCCGTACTGCATGCTGGAGCCCACTGCGCGGAAGTAGCTGGCGCCGAGGAAGGCCACCAGATCCCGCTGCCAGTCGGTCTGGCCGTGCAGGCGAAAGCCGGCAAAGCCGAGATCTCTCGGCAGCTGGCCGGCCTTGAGGCCGGAGCGGCCGTAGTCGAAGTAGCGCCTGGCGTAGGGGATGGGACTGGCCTTGCCGCCGGCCACCTCGAACAGCTTGACCGGGGTGCGGGCGTACATGCCGAGGTGGAAGAACTCGGCCCGGAAGTGGCTGGGCAGATCCCGCCACAACGCCTGGTCGTGCCTGAAGCTGATGGATTGCTGCTGGTCCCAGTTGAGGGTGGCCAGGGCCTTGGGCAATTGGTCGCCCGGGGCCTGGTAAGGCTTGGCGGCCAGGGCCTTGGCCTCGCCCTTGAGCTGGGCGTAGTCGAAGGCGGGGGCCTCGCCGGCATAGGCCTGGCCCAGCAGGGCCAGGGCCAAAAAGGACAGGGCTTTCATCTAGGGTCCTTTGCAATATCAAGGATGGCTACTTTGCCAGATCTGCCTTGCGGATAAATGAATTGAGCATAGGAAAAAGCCCCGCGCTGCGGGGCTTTTTTATCAGTGCCTGTCTTTGGCCCGGGCAGCCTTGAATTCAGACCCCTGGTACCACTTGGGCCAGTCCTGGTTGTTGGCCAGGCGGTCGGCGATACCGAAGATGAGTTTGAGATCTTCATTGAGGCCGGTGAGGTCCCAATCGGGGGAATACTCGTCCGCCGGCTTGTGGTAGCGGTGGGCGATGTAGTCCGGGCTGTTGGCCCCCAGGCTCATGAACAGCAGGCCCGGCACCCCTTTGTGGGCCAGGGCGAAGTGATCGGAGCGGAAGTAGTAGCCATCCTGGGGCTTGGGATCGTCCTTGATGACGCGGCCCTGGGCCTTGGCACCCTTGGCCAGGTAGCGCTCCAGTTCGTTCTGGCCGCGGCCGAACAGCAAGGCGTAGTCCACCTTGCCGGAGACGTTCATGCCGTCCATGTTCAGCAGCGCCACCATCTCTTTGGTGGGCACCGGCGGCTTGGCGGCGAAGGCGGTGGCCCCCAGCAGGCCCTGCTCCTCGCCGGTGAAGGCGACGAAGATCACCGAGCGCTTGGGCGCCTTGTGCTGGAAGGCCTTGGCCAGGCTGATAAGGGCGGCGGCGCCGGTGGCGTTGTCCACGGCGCCGTTGTAGATCTGGTCACCCTTGAGGTCGGGGTTGCGGCCCAGGTGGTCCCAGTGGGCGGAGATCACCACATACTGGTCCGGGTGCTGGCTGCCCTTGATCATCCCCACCACGTTGTGGGAGGTGCCTTTCTTGAGGCTGTTGTTGAGGGTGAGGTTGACCGGCTGGTGCAGATCCACGGCCTTGAAGCCGGGCTTGGCGGCCGCGGCCTTGAGGGCTTCATAGTCCTGACCTGCGGCCTTCAGGATGGCCTCGGCGGTGGCCTTCTGCACCCAGCCGCGAACCGCCAGCGCACCGGCGTTGTCATTTTTATCCACCAGGCTGAACTTGGCACCGATGGCGCCACTTTGCACCACGCCCCAGGGGTAGGCGGCGGGGGCCGTCTCATGGACGATGAGCACCCCGGCGGCGCCCTGGCGCAGGGCCTCTTCGTACTTGTAGGTCCAACGCCCGTAGTAGGTCATGGTGTTGCCGCGAAAGACCTTGGGGTCCTGGGTGGCAAAGCCCGGATCGTTGACTAGCACCATCACCGTCTTGCCCTTGACGTCGATGCCCTTGTAGTCGTCCCAGCCCTGTTCGGGGGCGTGGATGCCGTAGCCGGCGAACACCAGGTCGGAGTCCTTGAGCTGGGTTTGGGGGGCGAAACGCTGGGTGACGGCCACGAAATCCGTGCCGGGCTTGAAGCTGAGATCGCCCACCTTGAGGGTCATGTCCTGGCTGGCCGTGATCTGGCCAAGCTCCACGGGCTGGAAGTAGCTGCCCTGGTAGCCGGGCTTGAGGCCGGCCTGCTGGAACTGGTCCTTGAGGTAAGCGATGGTCTTGGCTTCCCCTTCGCTCAGGGGGGCGCGGCCCTCGAAGGCGTCCGAGGCCAGGGTCTTGACGGCCTGGCGGTACTGGTCGAGGTTGAAGTCCGGGCCCTGGGGAGCTGCGGCCATGGCCGACAGACTGAAGCCGGCCAGCAGGGCGGCGATACGGGAGTAGTGCATGGTGACTCCTCTTGGTGTGTTGTCCTGCCATTGGAGCAGAAGGGGGCGGGAAGTGAAACCTTGGCTTGTCGCGAAAGCCTGGCCGTTGGCCATAAAAAAACCGCGCCAGGGGCGCGGTCTTTGCCATCCAGCCGATGCTTATTCGAACATGGCGGAGATGGATTCTTCGTTGGAAACGCGGCGGATGGCCTCGGCCAGCATGCCGGACAGGGTCAGCTGGGTGACCTTGCCGCAGGCTTTCATTTCGTCACTCAGGGGCACAGTGTCGGTGACTATGACCTGGTCGATGACGGACTCGCTGATGTTCTTGGGGGCGGAACCGGAGAACACAGGGTGGGTGGCGTAGGCGAAGACGCTGCGGGCACCGTGTTTCTTCAGGGCCTCGGCGGCCTTGCAGAGGGTGCCGCCGGTGTCGATCATGTCGTCGACGATGATGCAGTCGCGGCCCTGGACGTCGCCGATGATGTTCATCACCTGGGCTTCGTTGGCGCGGGGACGGCGCTTGTCGATGATGGCCAGATCGGTGTCGTTGAGCAGCTTGGCCACGGCACGGGCACGGACGACGCCGCCGATATCGGGGCTGACCACAACAGGATTGTCAAAATTCTGTGCTTTCATGTGCTCCAGCAGCACGGGGGTGCCGAAGACGTTGTCGACGGGGACGTCGAAGAAGCCCTGGATCTGCTCGGCGTGCAGGTCAACGGTCAGCACCCTGTCCACGCCCACGTTGGACAGGAAGTCGGCCACCACCTTGGCGGTGATCGGCACCCGGGCGGAACGGACGCGGCGGTCCTGGCGGGCGTAGCCGAAATAGGGGATCACGGCGGTGATGCGGCCGGCGGAGGCGCGGCGCAGGGCATCGACCATGACCACCAGTTCCATGAGGTTGTCGTTGGTGGGGGCACAGGTGGATTGGATGATGAAGACATCCAGGCCACGGACGTGATCGTTGATTTGAACGCTGATCTCGCCGTCGCTAAAGCGGCTGACGTCGGCATCCCCCAGGGGGATGTACAGGCGTTCGGCGATCTTTTTCGCCAGTTCGGGGGTAGCGTTACCAGCGAAAAGCTTGATGTCAGGCACGGTAAGGACCTCAGGGGCATTGTGTGTTCAGTTTTGACCGGAAAATCCGGCCCTGCAAATCATGCGCAGACTGCAAGCCGCTCGTGCAAAGGCGAGCGGTTCACACCCTTGGCGACGAAGCCCTGCCAATGGGGCGGTAACAGGGCTTGGGTGGCGGTGGCCGCGACTTGGCTGTCGAATCGGGCGAAAACGCAGCAGCCGGTCCCCGTCATTCTTGCCGGCGCGTATTCTAACAACCACGAAAAAACCTTTTCAATAACGGGGTAGTGCTTAAAAACCGCTGCTTCGCAATCGTTTGCCCATTCTGTGGGCTCGATCGCTGTGATGAGCCGCTTGGGGCTATCCCTTTTCAGATCAGGGGACTGGAACACCAGGCCGGTGTTCACCGACACCGGCGGCCTCACCACCAGGTACCAGGATTCAGGTGGCGCGGCGTCGGTAAAAATTTCTCCCACCCCTTCGGCATAGGCGGCGCGGCCACGCACGAAGATGGGCACGTCGGCCCCCAGGGCCAGGCCCCACTGGGCCAGCTGCTCCAGGGATACCCCTGTGCCCCAGAGATGGTTGAGGCCCACCAGGGCGGTGGCGGCGTCGGAGGAGCCGCCGCCGAGGCCGCCGCCCATGGGCAGGCGCTTGTCGACGCTGATGTCGGCGCCCAGGGGACAGCCGGTCTTTTCCTGCAAAAGTCGGGCGGCCCGCACTATGAGGTTGTCCTCGGCAGCCACCCCTTCCAGCTTGCTTTCAAGGCAGATCTGGCCGTCGGCTCTTGGGCTGAAATGCAGCTCGTCGCCGAAATCGAGGAACTGGAAGAGGGTCTGGAGCTCGTGGTAGCCGTCGGGACGACGGCCTGTGATGAAGAGGAAGAGGTTCAGCTTGGCCGGGGCCGGCAGGCTCAGAGTGGTAGCCATTGGTTTATCTGCAGTTTGATTCGGATGTCGCCGTTGGTCATGTCCATCAGCTCGGGCAGGTAGCGGCCCCCTTCGCGGGTCCAGCTCTTGTAGCGCACAGTCCAGCCCTCGCTGGACAGCTCGCGGATGCGGCCCAGTTCGTCGCGTTCTTTGACCATGCCGCGCTCGCCGCTCTGGCCTTTGAGCCATTGCGGGAAGTCCGCCACCGGCAGCTGCCAGCCGGTCAGCTGGTAGAGCAGGTACTGGGCGTCGGTGTCTTCGAAGGTGCCCTTGTCGTTGGTGAGGCTGACCTTGCCGGGTTGGCCTTCCATCGACAGCACGCTGGTGCCGATGAAACTGGTGAGCTGCAGCTTGAAGTGCTTGGCCTTCTGCTGCCAGAAGAGGTTGGCGGAATTGCGGCTGTCGGGGCCCAATACCGCCACCTTGCCGCGGACCAGATAGCTGTCCAGGGGCTGGTTGGGGGCTGGCCATTGGCCTTGGGGATGGCTGGTACAGGCGCTCAGCAGCACCAGGGCCAGCAACAACAAGAGGGTCTTTTTCATAGGCCGCCAGTATAGCGAGGCTTGCCCCCTTGTTTCCATGGCCGCACAATTTTCAGTAGAATTGCCTCGCCCATTGCAAGAGACCCGCCTCTTCATGACCCTGCTGGCTATAGGCCTCAATCACAAGACAGCCCCGGTGGACCTGCGCGAGAAAGTCGCCTTCGGTCCCGACAGCCTGCCCCGCGCCCTGGCGGAGTTGCCGTCGGTGCCGGGCCTGAGCGAGGCCGTGGTGCTGTCCACCTGCAACAGGACCGAGATCTACTGCCAGAGCGAAGACGCCCAGGCGGTGGAACGCTGGCTGGCCGACTTCCACCAGTTGGAAGCCGAGGCCCTGGGCGAGCATCTCTATGTCTACCGTGGGGACCAGGCCATAGCCCACCTGCTGCGGGTGGCCTGCGGCCTCGATTCCATGGTGCTGGGGGAGCCGCAGATCCTCGGCCAGCTCAAGCAGGCCTATAGCCAGGCCCGCCAGGCCGGCACTGTGGCGCAGCTCCTGGACAAGCTCTTCCAGCACGGCTTCAAGGTGGCCAAGGAAGTGCGCACCAGGACAGAGATCGGCGCCAGCGCCGTGTCCGTGGCCTATGCCGCCGTGTCCCTGGCCAAGCACATATTCCCGGCCCTGGACGATACCAAGGTGCTGCTGATCGGCGCCGGCGAAACCATAGAGCTGGTGGCCACCCACCTGCGCGAGCAGGGGGTGGAGCAGCTGATGGTGGCCAACAGGACACTGGCCAGGGCAGAGAGCCTGGCCAGCCAGTTCGGCGCCAAGGCCATGACGTTGGAGGCTCTTCCCGAGCACCTGCACCTGGCCGACATCGTCATCGGCTCCACCGCCAGCCCCCTGCCCATCATCGGCAAGGGCATGGTGGAGCGGGCCCTGAAGCAGCGCCGCCACAAGCCCATGTTCTTCGTGGACCTGGCCGTGCCCCGGGACATCGAAGGGGAAGTGGCCGGGTTGCGGGATGCCTTCCTCTACACGGTGGACGACCTCCAGCAGATCATCGACGAGAACCGCGCCAGGCGGGAAGCGGCCGCCCAGGAGGCGGAGACCATGGTGCTGGAGCAGGTGCAGGCTTTCGCAGGCTGGATCAAGAGCCTCTCTGCCGTCGACCATATCCGCGACTACCGGCTCCAGGCCGAGGGCATCAAGGGCGAACTGCTGCACAAGGCCCAGCAGCAGCTGCAGGCCGGAGGGGACCCTGCGCAGATCCTCGACCGTCTGGCCAGTCAACTGACCAACAGACTCATTCACGCGCCGACCAAGGCCCTGTCCGAGGCCGGCGCCCAAGGCGATTTGGAAAGGCTGGACGCCATCGCCGGCGTCCTGGGCCTGGACCCTAGAGACAAGACATGAACCCATCCATATTGGCGAAACTGGAAAGCCTGCAAGAACGTTTCGAAGAAGTGCAGGCCCTGCTTTCCGAACCCGCCGTCATCAACGATCAAAAGCGTTTCCAGGCCCTTTCCCGCGAGTTCGGCCAGCTGGAGGAAGTGACCAGCTGCTTCGGCCGCTACCAGGGCGCCCAGGACGACCTGGCCGTGGCCCAGGAAATGCTGGCCGGCGACGACGCCGAGATGCGCGAGCTGGCCCAGGACGAAGTGGCCAGCGCCAAGGAACAGATCCTCAGCCTGGAGCACGAGCTGCAGATCCTGCTGCTGCCCAAGGACCCCAACGACGAGCGCAATGTTTACCTCGAGATCCGCGCCGGTGCCGGCGGCGACGAGGCCGCCATCTTTGCCGGCGATCTCTTTCGCATGTACAGCCGCTACTGCGAGGCGCGCCGCTGGCGGGTGGAAGTGGTGTCCGCCAACGAGGGCGAGCACGGTGGCTTCAAGGAAGTCATAGCCCTGGTCAGCGGTGACGGCGTTTACGGCCGCTTCAAGTTCGAATCCGGCGGCCACCGGGTGCAGCGGGTGCCGGCCACCGAATCCCAGGGCCGCATCCACACCTCCGCCTGCACCGTCGCCATACTGCCCGAAGTGCCGGAGGCCGAGGCCGTCAATATCAGCACGGCGGACCTGCGCATCGACACCTTCCGCGCCTCCGGCGCCGGCGGCCAGCACGTCAACAGGACTGACTCGGCCGTGCGCATCACCCACATCCCAACAGGGGTGGTGGTGGAGTGCCAGGAGGAGCGTTCTCAGCACAAGAACAAGGCCAAGGCCATGTCGGTGCTGGCATCCCGTATCCAGGCCATGGAAGACGAGAAACGCCGCCTGGTCGAAGAGGCGACCCGCCGCTCCCTGGTGGGCTCGGGGGACAGATCCGAGCGCATCCGCACCTACAACTACCCCCAGGGCAGGGTCACGGACCACCGCATCAACCTCACCCTCTATCGCCTTGACGAGGTGATGGAAGGGGGCCTGGACGCCCTCATCGAGCCCTTGATGCAGGAACACCAGGCCGACCTGCTGGCCGCCTTGGCCCAGGGCCAGGCATGACCCTGAGCGAAGCCCTGGCCTGGGGAAGGGCGGCGCTGGCCGGCGGCGAGTCCCCGGCCATCGACACCCAGCTGTTGCTGATGCAGGCCACCGGCGTCAGCCGCACCGCCCTGCTGGCCTTCGGCGACAGGCCCCTGAGCCCCGAGCAGCAGGCCGCCTTCGAGGCCGCCATAGCTCGCCGCCAGGCCGGCGAGCCCGTGGCCCATATCCTCGGTGAACAGGAATTCTACGGCCTGGCCTTGGAAGTGACTCCTCACACCCTGATCCCGAGGCCCGACACCGAGACCCTGGTGGACCTGGCGCTGGCGCTGCCCGAGGAAGCGCTGCGCTTTCTCGATCTCGGTACCGGCACCGGCGCCATCGCCATCGCCATCGCCCACCACAGGCCCCGCTGGCAAGGCGTCGCCATCGACAGGGTGGCCGAGGCGGCGGCCCTGGCGGCCCGCAACGTGGCCCGCCACCAGGTTGCGGTTGAGGTGTTGGCCGGCAGCTGGTTCGAGCCCGTTGCAGGCAAGCGCTTCGGCCTTATCCTCTCCAACCCGCCCTATATCGATCCCGTCGACCCGCACCTTGGGCAGGGGGACGTGCGCTTCGAGCCCCTGTCGGCGCTCATTGCCGAAGAGGCCGGCCTTGCCGATCTCAAGCACATCATCGAGCAAGCGCCCGCTTACCTGCAAAGTCCCGGCTGGCTGATGCTGGAGCACGGCTATGACCAGGGCCAGGCGGTGCGCGAGCTGATGCAGCTAAGGGGCTTTGTGGCGGTGCGTACCCAGCACGATCTGGGCGGCCAGGAGCGGGTCACACTGGGGCGCTGGCAAGACAACTGAGCCCCTTTTGGGGTACAATGGCCGCCTGTTTCAGGCAAAGGCCCTCCCATGGCATTTCTCTATACCGTCCTCAAACATCTGCACGTGCTGGCCGTGTTCGGCAGCCTCTTCCTGCTGACGTTGCGCTTCATCATGGACTGGCGCGGCCGTGACTGGCGTGGCCAGAAGGTGCTGCGGGTGCTGCCCCGGGCTTTTGACGGCGCCCTGCTGCTGAGCGCCTTTGCCCTCTGTGCCGTCATAGGCCAATATCCCTTCCAGACGCCCTGGGTCACCGAGAAGCTGCTGGGCCTGATGGCCTACGTGCTGCTGGCCGTCATCGCCCTGCAGGCCCATCGCGGCAAGCTGATGCGCAGCTTCGCCCTGGGCGGCGCCTACGGCTGGATCCTCTTCAACGCCAAGCTGGCCATCACCAAAGTGCCTGCGGTGCTGGGATGATGCTGTCGGCGGATCTCAAGGACAGGTTAGGCACGGCTTCCGCCAAGCCGGCCATGACCGCCTTGCATCTGGCGGCCGAGCTGGCCCAGGTGGACGTGCGGGCCTTCGAGGGATCCCTGCTTGAATGGCGGGACCTGCTGGCTTTGCGCCTCAAGGATTGCCGTGAGGGGGATCGCCTCGAAGCGCTGCTGGACTTCTTCTACGGCGAACTGGCCTTCTCCAGCAAGGACAGCGTCTTCACCAGCCAGGGCTGCCTGCTCACCTCTGTGATCCGCGAGCGCCGCGGCGGCGGTGCCGCCCTCGGCCTGCTGCTGCTGTTTTTTGCCGACAGCCAGGGCATAGAACTCAGCGCCATCGACTTCCCCGGCCAGCTGTTGCTGACCAGCCCCAAGCGCCCCGGCCGCTTCTTTGACCCTGTCTGCGGGTGCTGGCATCCCCTGGCCGAGCTGGAGCTCTGGCTGCGCGGCAGCCGCGGCAATTGGCAGCGCCTCAAGGACAGCCATGTGCAGCCCCTGGACAACCAGGCCCTGCTGCTGCGCCTGTTCAAGGCCACCAAGGGCGCCCTGACCCGGGACGGCCGCCTGATGGAGGCGGTCAAGGTCACCCAGGCCATGGTGGAGTTGAGCCCCGGCAATCCTTACTTCATCCGCGACCGGGGCTACCTGCTGGCGGAGTTGGACTGCGTGGCGCCGGCCCGCCAGGATATCAACTATTTCGTGGAGCATTGCCCCGACGATCCCGCCTGTGCCCTCCTGAAGAGCAAGGTGGATGGCCTGTCCGGGGGCAGCGCCACCCTGCATTGACAAGGGCGGCATGGTCCGGCCTTTTTTAATTTTCCCTGAGGACGCGCAATGCAAGAGAACATTCAACTGGGCAGTTTCGAGGTGGGCAACCACAAGCCCTTCACCCTCTTCGGCGGCATGAACGTGCTGGAGTCGCGGGAGCTGGCCATGCGTATCTGCGAGCACTACGTGGAAGTGACGACTCGCCTCGGCATTCCCTATGTGTTCAAGGCCAGCTTCGACAAGGCCAACCGCTCTTCCATCAACTCCTACCGGGGCCCCGGCCTGGAGGCAGGGCTGAAGATCTTCGAAGAGATCAAGAAGACCTTCAAGGTGCCTGTCATCACCGACGTGCACGAGCCCTGGCAGGCCGCCCCCGTGGCAGAGGTCTGTGACGTCATCCAGTTGCCGGCCTTCCTGGCCCGCCAGACCGATCTGGTGGTGGCCATGGCCAAGACCGGCGCCGTCATCAACGTCAAGAAACCGCAGTTCCTGGCCCCCCACGAGATGCGCCATATCCTTCGCAAGTTCGCCGAGGCCGGCAACGACACCGTCATGCTCTGCGAGCGGGGTAGCAGCTTCGGCTACAACAACCTGGTGGTGGACATGCTGGGCATGGACGAGATGAAGCACTTCAACGTGCCGGTGATCTTCGACGCCACCCATGCCCTGCAACGCCCCGGCGGGCGCAGTGACAGCGCCGATGGCCGTCGTGCCCAGGCTACCGAGCTGGCCCGCAGCGGCATGGCCCTGGGCCTGGCCGGACTCTTCATCGAGGCCCACCCGGATCCGGACAAGGCGCTCTGCGACGGCCCCTGCGCCCTGCCGCTGGCGAGGCTGGAGCCTTACCTCAAGCAGATGAAGGCGGTGGACGACCTGGTGAAATCCTTCGAACCCTTAGATACCAACAACTGAACACCAGCATCTGAAAAAGGGGGCTCCGGCCTCCTTTTTTCATGGCAAAAAAAAGCCCGGCAGAGCCGGGCCAAGATCACAACATTGGATACGACAGCAGCGTTTATTCGCTCATGGCCAGGGCCGGCAGGGAGGGGCCACCCTTGGCGTTCAGGCTGGCCGTGGTGAAGGCCTGGCCTTGTTGGGGTTCGATGCTTTGCACATCGATGGCGGCCAGGGCATCATGGATGCTCAAGGCCAGTTCCGCCACGGGTGGCGTCAGGGGAGCCTGGGGCTCAGGTTGTTGTACCGGCATCATCAGGGCGGTGGCGGCAATCAGTCCCGCAAACATAAGTCACCTCAAAAGCTTCAATCCGAGAAGACCCTGGAGCCCTTTGACTGGCACAACGAAGCGGTATCCTAACCACTCGTTTTCAAAGACGTTGCTCCAGGAAACGCGCTCACTATAGTTTTGGGTTGGTGGTTTTTCAAACGATGAAATATAATGCCTTGGCATTAGAAAAATTCATGTATTAGCCAGGACTGGACCATGGCCCGCCAACTGCCCCCCCTCAACGCCTTGAAGGCCTTCGAAGCCGCGGCCAGGCACCTGAGTTTCACTCGCGCCGCCGAGGAACTCTTCGTCACCCAGGCGGCCATCAGCCACCAGATCAAGACCCTGGAAGACCACCTGGGGTTGAAGCTGTTTCGCCGTCGCAACCGCTCTTTGCTGCTCACCGAGGAAGGCCAGGGTTACTACTTGGACATCAAGGACATCTTCTCCAATCTGGCAGAGGCTACGGCCAGGGTCCTGGCCCGCAGTGCCAAGGGCACCCTGACGGTGGCCATGCAGCCCAGCTATGCCATCCAGTGGATGGTGCCGCGCCTGGCCCGCTTTGCCGAGGCCCACCCGGACATAGACGTGCGTATCAAGGCTACCGAGACCGAAGAAGGGGGCCTGACCGACGACGTGGATATCGCCATCTATTACGGCCGCGGCTACTGGCCGGGGCTGAGGGCCGACCGGTTGCAGACCGAGTACCTCATTCCCGTCTGCAGCCCCGTGCTGCTGTCCGGCCCCAAGCCGCTGGAGAGGCCTGAGGATCTGGCCCAGCACACCTTGCTGCACGACGGCAGCCGCAAGGCCTGGCAGACCTGGGTCAAGAACCTGGGGTTGTCGCACCTCATCAAGGTCAACCAGGGGCCCATCTTCTCCCACTCGGCCATGGTGTTGCAGGCGGCCATGTACGGCCAGGGCATAGCCCTGGCCCACTCGGTGCTGGCCGAGCCTGACATCACCGCCGGCCGCCTGGTCTGCCCTTTCAAGGAAGTGCTGCGCTCCCCCAACGCCTATTTCCTGGTCTGCCAGCAGTCCCAGGCGGAGCAGGGCAAGATAGTGGCCTTCAGGGACTGGATCCTGTCCCTGGTCAAGGCCGAGGAAGAGCGGCTGCTGCCGGAGGACGCCCATGTCGCAGGCTAAGCTGGTGCTGGCCCACGGCAGCGGCGCCGGCCAGGATCATCCTTTTATGCAGGCCATCAAGGCCGGCCTGGTGGCGGGGGGCGTCGAGGTCGTGGCCTTCGACTTTCCCTATATGCAGAAGGCCATCGCCGCCGGCAAGCCGCGGCCGCCGGACAAGATGCCGGTTCTGGTGGCGGCCATGGCCGAGCAGTGCGCCGGCATCGAAGGGCCGCTGTTCCTGGCCGGCAAGTCCCTGGGGGCCAGGGTCGCCATGACCTTGGCGACCGAACTTCATGAAGCAGGTCAAGCGGTTCGGGGGGTGATGGCCCTGGGCTATCCCTTCCACCCACCTGGCAAGCCCGAACGGCTGCGCCTGGAGCCTATCGAAAATTTGACCCTTCCCGCCTTGATCCTGCAGGGGGAGCGGGATACCTTTGGCGCCCGCTCGGAAGTGGACGGCTACGGCTTGTCCGTTCCGGTGCAATACCTGCCGGACGGCGACCACAGTTTTGTGCCTCGTAAGCGCAGTGGCCACACGCAGGCTAGCAACCTGGATGCGGCGCTGCGTGCCATGCTGGCTTTCATCAAGGAGAACTGCTGATGCGCTTTATCCTGGCCCTGGCGGCCTTCTACGGCGCCACTGGCGTCGCTCTTGGGGCCTTTGCCGCTCATGGTCTGAAGAAGGTATTGAGCCAAGAGATGCTGGCCGTGATGGAGACAGGGGTTCGCTACCAGTTGCTCCACGCCCTGGCCCTGATTGGCCTGGTGGTGCTGGGAGACAAGCTGGCCGGCCCCTGGCTCAATGCTGCGGCCTGGCTGATGGCCGTCGGCATACTCTTCTTCTCCGGCAGCCTCTACCTGCTGGCGACGGCGGGTTGGAAATTTTTGGGCCCCATCACCCCGTTGGGGGGCCTTTGTCTGATCCTGGGTTGGCTTGCCCTGATGGTGGCCGCCCTCAAGGAGACGCTGTGAAGCACCTTTTGCTCTATTGCCGCCCCGGCTTTGAAGGGGAATGCGCCCAGGAGATCGAGGCACGTGCCGCCGAGCGTGAGATCTATGGCTTTGCCCGACTGAAGGGTAATACCGGCTATGTGCTCTTCGAATGCTACCAGGAAGGAGACAGCGCCAAGCTGCTCAACCAGCTGCCGGTCAACAAGCTGATCTTCGCCCGCCAGATGATCCGGGTGGCGCCCCAGGTGCTGGACATGCCTACGGATGATCGCCTCAACCCCCTCTACATGGCGGCCGCCGAAGGCCTGCCCGAGTGTGGACGGCTCTGGGTCGAGACCATGGACACCAATGAGGGCAAGGAGCTCAACCGCCTCTGCCGCTCCATCGCCACCCCCATGAAGGCCTTCTTCAAGAAGGCCGGCAAGCTGACGGCCAAGGATGATCTGGAAAAGCCGGTACTGCATGTCTGCTTTACCGGTACCGACAGCGCCTTCATCGGCTACTCGCTGCCGCGCAGCCATAACCCGCAGCTGATGGGCATCATGCGCCTTAAGTTCCCCAAGGACGCCCCCAGCCGCTCCACCCTCAAGTTGGAGGAGGCCTTCCTGACCTTCCTGTCCAAGACGCAGCGGGAAAAGCGCATGGAGTCGGGCATGAACGCCGTAGACCTGGGCGCCGCCCCCGGCGGCTGGACCTATCAGCTGGTACAAAAAGGCATGATGGTCACGGCCGTCGACAACGGCCCCATGGATCAGAAGCTGCTGGACACTGGCCAGGTCAAGCATGTGCGGGACGACGGCTTCAAGTGGCTGCCCAAGAAGCACAATGTGCACTGGTTGGTGTGCGACATGATCGAAAGCCCCAAGCGGGTGGCCAACCTGATGTGTGACTGGTTCATCGGCGAATGGTGCGTCGAGGCCATCTTCAACCTCAAGCTGCCGGTCAAGCGCCGCTTCCATACCGTCGAAGAATGCCTGGAGCTTATCTATGAGCGCCTGGACGAGGCGGGTATCCCCTATCGGCTGGTGGCCAAGCACCTCTACTATGACCGTGAAGAGATCACGGTGCATTTGAGCCGCAAGTAAGAAGAGGCCCGCAGCAGCGGGCCTCTTTCATTCCAGCATGACGTGGATTTCGTCCAGGTAGTCGAGCAGATCTTCGCTGTCTTCAGCCAACTGTACCCCCAGGCGCAGGCCATAGTCCGTATTGGTGATATAGCTGATGACGCCGGGGAATGACTTGGACAGGTCCTCGTCGAAGATCTCTATGGTGCAGCAGGCCTGCTCTTCCAAGGCCTGGGTCACCAGTATGCCCATGCCCTGTTCATTGACGTCCAGCAGCATCCCATCCACGGGAACAGCGCCAGGATTTTTTAGGGATAGCCGGACTGGCAGGGGGTAGCAGAGAGATTGTCTTGGAGAGTCGCGGAACTGGTGGCTCATGAATCGATTTTATTATTTTCAGCTGATTTAGCGATTGTACATTTTTTTTGCGCGATTTTAAAAAGGCCTTTCGTCTGTTGCTTTGCCATTGGTGTTTGGGAATGGGTCTTTAAAGAGGCGGCAGCTAGCCTTGGCGTCCTCTATAGTTGGCGCCGCGAGCAGGCTAGGTACCGGATGGCGATAAAAAAGCCCGTCTGCGGGCATTTTCATGTCATTTCGACGTAGATCTGTTCCAGATAATCAACGACGTTTTCATTGCCTGGAGTCAGGTGCACGCCGAGACGTAGGCCATATTCGGTTTTGGCGACATAGCTGATGACGCCTTCGAAGGACTTGGTGATCTCCTCATCGAAGATCGACACTGTGCAGTGTTCAGCCGGTCGCCTAGGGGTTGTCACCAGTATACCCATGCCTTCATCACTGGCGTCGAGCAACATGCCTTCCTCTACCTTGGCGTCGCTGTTGTAAAGCGTCACTGGTAAGGGCTGGCAGAGTGCATGCCTTGGAGAAACACGAAACTGTTGAGCCATTGTCTGCTGCCTCTGGTTGAACAGTAAGCCTAATAAACTTACTCCTTGATATTTTAGGATGAGGTCGAGGGTTTCAAAAGTTTGGGGCTGATCACGGTTATTCAGCATTCACTTCAGGAAGGGGGACTACCCCCTTCACTCAAACTCTACCTGAAGCTCTTCCAGGTAGTTGATGATGCTGTCGCTGCCGGGTTCCAGATGCATGCCAAGGCGCAGGCCATACTCCGTCCGAGTAACGTAGCTGACGGTGCCCTCGAAAGACTTGGCCTTGGCGTCGTAGACGATCTCCAGAGTGCATCGTCCAAGGGGTTCCATTGGCCTGTTGATGAGGATGCCCATGCCTTCTTCGCTGACGTCCACCAACATCCCCTCTACCCTTTTGAGCTCGCTGCTGTACAGCGTTACAGGAAAGGGATGACGAAGGAAGTGCCTGGGGAAAACACGAAACTTTTGTGCCATAAACTGCTGCCCTGCATGGAAGTGCTAGTCCTTTAGCCCGCTCCAGGAGTATCTGGGAACAGGCCTGCCCTTGTGCCGAGCCGCCCCTGCTTGGCCGGCTCCCTGCCTATTTCAACTGTGTCTGGAGGCTGTCCAGATAATCCAACACATCGCCCCTGGCTTCCTTGTCCAGTTTGACCCCCAGGCGCAGGCCATATTCGGTCTCGGTGAGGTAACAGCAATCCCCTTCGACATAGCGGGCGTTCTCATCGTCGTACAGTTCGACGGAACAGCGGCTGGCCAGGGGGACTTGCTCCATCACCAATATGCCGAGGCCTTCCTCACTGACGTCCAGCAGCATGGCTTCCACCGACTTGACGTCGTTGCTCTTTTGGTTGCGGTAATAGACCATGACGGGCAAAGGCGTGCCCAGGGGATGCCGGCTCTGTTCTCTGAATTTCTGGTTCATGGCAATAACCACTGCGAGGGGTTTTATTTGGAGTGTAGCCTCCCCTCCTGGCCCTTGCCGGCCACAATCATTACCTTGTGATAAAGAACAAACTGCTTACCATTGGGCGCCGATGCTCTTCAAATAGCCGAGGATGTCGTCATCTTCCACCCAAATACCGAGACGGATGCCATAGTCGGTACGCTTGGCGTAGCAGATCTCTCCTTGGAAGCGCCTGGGACGCTCTTCGTCGCAAAGCTCCAAGGTGCAGAGGCTGGCCAGGGCCACCGGCTCGGTCACCAATATGCCCAGGCCCTGTTCGCTGGCATCGAGCAGCAGCCCTTCGACTGTCTCTACATCCTCCCTGCGTAGGCTCTTATGGTGCAGCAAGACGGGCAGGGCATGGCGCAGGGGATGGCGCAGCTGTTGGCGGCGTTTGTCGTGCAAGGCGGGGTCCGGGTAATGAAGCTGTTTTTGGATAAAGCGGCCGGCCGGTTACAGAACTTTAATGACCGGCGATTGATCCCGGCCACCGCTGTCTATAGGGTGGAACTGGTATGGACAGTTAGGAGAGGGCGTATGAACCGATTTCAACGGTGGAGCCGGGACGGTCTGGCGGTGGTGCAGGATCTGGTGCTGGCCATAGTGGCCGTAGCGACCCTCATCCTCATCGTTTCCGAGGTCTGGTTGATGATCTCCGCCCGGGCCGTGACCCTGGCCGATCTGCTGCTGCTGTTCATCTACCTGGAGGTACTGGCCATGGTCTCCCTCTACCTCGAGTCCGGCAAGCTGCCGATCCGCATGCCCCTCTATATCGCCATCGTCGCCCTGGCCCGGTACATCACCCTGGACATGAAGGAGATGGACAGCCTGAGGGTGCTGGCGGCAGCCACCGCCGCCTTGGTGCTGGCCTTCACCGTGCTGGTGATCCGTTACGGCCACCTCAAGCTGCCTTATCCCTACAAGGATTGAGCCCAGTAGTCCTTGCAGACCCCGATGAAGTCCAGGGCCGCCGGGCTCAGCTCGCGGCCCTTCCGGAAAAAGATCCCCACTTGCCGCTGAATGGCGGCAAATTCGAACTCGCTCAGCGCGCGCAGGTGCTGCACCTGGGGTAGCTCGCAGGTCACCCGGTCACTGACGTAACCCACTGCCAAGCCCCTGTCGATAAGGTTGAGGCGCAGGTTGAGGCTGGAGATCTGCCAGATCATCTGGAAGCGGTCCCGCAGTTTTTCCTGGTAGGGGCGCTGGTCTGGCTCGTCCAGTGACGACACCACCAGCGGTATCTTGCGCAGCTGCGACAGGCTCATCTGCTGCTGGTGCAGGGGGTGGGTGGGGCTGACCAGCAGCCGCCGCGTTTCCTCGTAGATGGGGATGCACTCGAATTGGGGCATGCGGGTCTCGAAGGGCCCCAGCCCCAGCTCCACCTCGCCGCTCATCACAGACTGCACTATATCGCGGGACGGCTGCTCTATGATGCGCAGCCTCGTCTCGGGCCACTGCTGGCTGAACTGGGCGATGAGATCGGGGCCGGCGAACCTGTTGTTGGTGCTGTCGATGGCCACGCTCAGCTGCTGGTTGGCGCCCCTGGCCAGGCGGGCCAGATCCCCCAGCACCAATTGTTCCTGGCGCAATTGGTCGTCGGCGTGGCGGTACAGGCGCCGGCCGGCTTCGGTGAGCTTGATGGGCCTTTCCCGGATCAGCAGCGGCTGGCCCAGCTTGGTTTCCAGCTGCTTGATGGCCTGGCTCACCGCCGACTGGGTCAGGTGCAGCTCCTTGGCGGCGGCCCTGAAACCGCCGGTGCGGGCCAGGGTGTGGAAGGTGCGCAGCTCACCGTTTTCCAATCTCATGATAAGTATGTCTAATCGTTTGTTTATTTAGTTTGATTAGATTAACAACGGGGGCGCGCCTTTAATAGGGCCTCATTTTTCTAACCAGAACAGAGGACCCTATGACCACAGAGATCAATATCGGCCTGGAAGGGGTATTGGTTGGCGCTACCGCCATCTCCAACGTGGAAGGGGACATTGGCCGCCTGAGCTATCGCGGCCAGGACATTCATGCGCTGAGCCAGCAGTCCCTGGCTGCCGTTATCGCCCTGGTGCTGGCCGATAAGCAGCTCACCGAGGACGAGGCCAAGGCCTTCGACGCCTGGCTGGCCGCCGAATCCGAACTGGGCGCCGTGGAACTGCGGGTCCTGGAGCAGTTGGGCCGTGGTCTTCACCCCATGGCCGTACTCCAGGCACTGGCCCCCATCACCGACACCCAGGCCCGCAACCCTTTGCCGGCCTTCCTGCCCAAGGAACTGGAAAAGGCCCTGGTGCTGGCGGCCAAGCAGTCCGCCATTGTCCGCGCCTGGCACAACCTCTGCCAATTCGGCTCCCTGGTGGAGCTGCCGGCCGGCCTCGGCTTTGCCGAAAAGCTGCTCTACGCCTTCAACCGCGCCCAGCCCTCTGCCCATGCCGTGCGGGCACTGGAAACGGTGCAGATCCTGCAGATGGACCACAGCTTCAACGCCGGCACCTTTGCCGGCCGGGTGGTGGCCTCCACCAAGGCCAGCCTTGCCGCCAGCATAGGCGGCAGTCTGGGCGCCCTGTCGGGCCCGCTGCACGGCGGTGCTGACGAGGCTGCGGTGATGATGGCCCGCGAGATCGGCAGTGCCGACCAGGCCGCCGCCTGGGTTAGCACTGCCCTGGCCAACAAGGTCAAGATCATGGGCATGGGCCACCGCGAATACCGCCGCCTCGACCCCCGCGCCGCCATCCTCAAGCCCATGGCCCGCCAGTTCTGCGAAGGCACCCAGTACCAGGGGCTGATGGATACCCTGGTGGCCGTGGAAGAGGCCTGCCAGGACGAATTCGGCAAGAAGGGCAAGGAGATCCACGCCAACTTGGAGTTTTACAAGGGCGCCGTCTATCTGGCGCTGGGGATCAGCGAACCCTACTTCACGTCGCTCTTCGCCTGCGCCAGGGTGTTCGGCTGGACGGCCCATTTCTTTGAATTCAACCAGGATCCGCGCCTGATCCGGCCCCGCGCCCTCTACATCGGCAAGTAAACAAAAGGCCCGCAACAGCGGGCCTTTTTTGTCATTGCTCGAAGGCGTCGGCAGTGCTGGGACAGGCCGGGATGGGTTTGGGCTTGTTGGCGATATCGGTGGCCCAGCACTCGTCGTAGATGGAGCAGTAGCAGAGGTCGATGGTAAGCCGCTTGGCTTCGTTGCCGAACCAGGCCTTGATGAAGGGCTGGTTCTCTGTGCCGAAGGCGGTGATGCTCTGCTGGGCGGGTAGGGTACGGCCGTTGATCTGGGATTGATTCAGCTGGTTGGCGTTACCCGCCACGGCCTTCATGAGATCGGCCCAGTTCTTCACCGCTTTGCCGTCCAGGGTCACCTTGGCGTACTTGATGATGGCTGGCCCTGTGCCGTTGTTGTTGACGCCGTATTGCAGCAGAGAGCCCGCCTCTTTGCCGTCTTCTTTTTTCTGGGTGTAGTTGCGGTAGATCTCCAGACGGGGCCAGACAGAAGCCCTGGCATAGGCCCTGTCGATGCTGGCCGAATAGACCCCGACGAACACCGCCACCAGGCTCACTATCAAGGCCGAAAGGCCGACGATCATCTCCGGGTTCTGGTACCACTTCTTGTGCATTGCTTCCATGACTGTCTCTGGCGGGTTTTGCTGGCCTTAGCTTAAAGCTGCCTGTTTTCTTTGAAAAGCAACCGCTTGATAACCAAGCGCCGAGGGGACCTTCAAGGCCAGGTTGGTTTTCGTTGGCGTCGACGCCGGTAAGCCTCAGCGGCGCTCCAACTGGTGGCGCAGGTGGCGGCGCACCATGGGCCATTCCCCTTCGATGATGGAGAACACGACGGTGTCGCGGTAGCTGCCGTCGGCCATGATCTGGTGGTTGCGCAGTATGCCGTCCTGCCTGGCGCCGAGGCGGGCTATGGCGGCTCTGGACTGGTGGTTCATGAAGTGGGTACGGAATTCCACGGCGATGCAGCCCAGGGCCTCGAAGGCATGGGTCAGCAGCATCAGCTTGGCTTCGGTGTTGATGGCGGTGCGCTGGGCGCTTTTCGCCAGCCAGGTGTAACCGATCTCCACCCGGCGGTTCTTGGCGTCGACATTGGTCAGGGTGGTCATGCCGCAGAGCTGGCCGTTGTCCGTGCGGCGCAGGGCGAAGGGCAGCATCAGGCCTTGCTCCAGCAGCCCCAGGCGCCTTTCTATCTCGGCGGCCATCCGCTCCGGGTGGGGCGCCGAGGTGTACCAAAGCTGCCAGAGTTCGCCGTCGCTGACAGCGGCCTTGAGGCCATCCAGGTGTTCCAGGGACAGGGGTTCCAATACCAGATGCTGCCCTTCCAGGCGGACGGGTTCGATAAAGGCCATGAGGATTCCTATTCAGTGGCGGTAGGAGCCGGCGCGAAGATGGCCCTGAAGGCCAGCAGTGCCGCCGGGTGGTAGATGGTCTGGTGGCGCTCCTTGGGGAAATGGTGGTACTGCCACTGCAGGCCTTGGGGCGCTTGCTTTTGCCAGTCGGTCACCAGCTTTTCGGTGGGCGCCAATATGGTCGGCTCGCCGCTGGTGGCGATGAAGAGGTGCTTGCCCTTGAGCGCCTTGACCGAGGCGGCCTGGGCCACCAGCTGTTCGTGGTTCCACCAGAGGCTGGGGTCCAGGGCGATGTAGTCGTCGAAGAGGCTGGGTTCCTTGACCAGGGTCTCTAAGATGAAGAGCCCGGCCAGGGACTCGCCGACGATGGCGGTTTCGTCCCGGGTAGGATAGCGGCGGCGCACCTCGGGCATCAGCTCGGTGCGGATGAAATCGCGGAACGCCTGGGAGCCGCCCACTACCGGGGCTATGCTCTCGTCCCTGGGGTCGGTGGTGGGGCCAGTGAGGTCCCGTCGGCGCTGGGTGTTCTGGATCCCCACCAGCAGGAAGGGCCTCATGGTGCCGTTCATCACCGACACCTGCAGCAGCCCCGCCACGTGCAGGAAGTCCTCGCCGATGCCGCCGTCCGGCATGTAGAGCACCGGCAGGGGCGCGTCATCGGCCAGGCCATAGGCCTTGGGCCTGAAGACGTTGATATGGCGGCTCTCTCCCAGCACCTTGGAGGGGATGTCGAAGCTCTCTCCTATCACCAGGGGCTGGGCCCAGGCCAGCAGCGGCAGCAGGGCAAGGATAAGGGCGAAGCGGCGCAGCCTGGTCATGGTCGTTCCTGTCGTTGTTGCCAGCGCGCCAGCGGCAGCTGATAGCGGTACTCGGTGCAGAGTTCGCCCTTGAAGGGAGCCGTTTCCTGGCCGGTCCTTTCGAAGCCGAGCCGCTCCAGCACCCGGATGCAGGGGGCGTTGCGGCTGTCCACCCAGGCCTGGAGGCCTTTTAGTCCAAGCTCGGTGAATAGGTAGGCCACCAGGGTGCCAAGGGCCTCGGTGGCATAGCCTTGGCCCTGGTGGGCAGGGGCCAAGGTCAGGCCCAGTTCGGCTTCGCCGTCGGCCAGCCGTTTCAGGGCCAGATCGCCCAGCAGGGCACCGCTGGTTTTGTTTCTTACCGCCAACTGGCACCAATGGTCCAGGCTGGCAAAGGGCTTGGCCTGGACCTCGGCCAGCAGGGCCTTGGCCCTGGCCAGGTCGTAATCTTCCCAGCTCTGGTAACGGGCCACCTCCGGCTTAGCCCTGTAGGCGGCAAAGGCCGGCAGATCCCTTTCGTCCATGGGAAGGATGCACAGGCGGGGGCTATGCAGCATCAGCGTCATTGCCTGGCCTTGCCCAGGGCCCGCTTCAGGGTCCAGCTAATGAAGGGCAGCATCAGCAGCGCACCGGCCGCCATCAGGGCGATATCGAAGTGGGGGAAACGCAGGGATGGGGGCACCAGGCCGAGGTCACCGAAGTGCTCGCCAAGGCCAAGGCCCAGCAGCAGGACGCCGACCATGTCCAGCAACAGCAAGGGGATGGGGGGCCTGGGCTTGGCGCTTTGCATCACAAAATCCCTTTGGTAATGAAGTTGTTAAGGAGCGCCCTTTTTACCATTGTGGAGGCTTTTTGGCCAGGGTGGCGAAGTGCCCCTGGGTCAGGAAACACAGCACCTGGCGGATGACGGCGGGGCTTCGCATCATCAGCGGATGGGTGACGGCAAGGGTGATGTGGTCGGCCATGCCGGCGAGGCGGGTGCTGGCCACCGTCACCTTGCCGTCATTGGGCCATTCAGCCTCCCTGAGCCGGTTTGGGCTCAAGGCTGGCGCCGTGCTGGTGCAGCCATTCCACGCCTATGACCACCACTGTCGCCATCAGCCACCAGACCAACCACTTGAGGCAGTTCTGCACCAGTACCACGGCCAGGGGGTTGCCCACCAGCCAGTCCATCAGGGGTTGGCGCAGCAGGGCGCCATGCAGCGCCGTGAGCAGCACGGCCAGCAACGCCACCCTGGCCGCCAGGCCAAGCCGGTTCCGCATCAGCCAGTAGAGGGCGACTGTGGGCAGGCCGTATTCGAGGCCGCTGGCGAGGGCCGCGTAACGGAGATCCCAGGACGGCTGGATCTGATGCCCCTGCCTCTGGGCGGCGATCCAGGCGTTGAGCCATTTGGCAGAGACGAGGTGGACCACAAAGCCGCAGTTGGCGGCCAGGGCGGCGATAAGCAGTAGCGAGAGGTAGCGCATGGAGCCCCTTTCCTTTTGTTTTCCAAGGTCTTAGAGGGGGTGAGGTTCCCCTAGAGCCAGCGCCTTGTCCGCTTCTGGTAATGACGGTATTGGTCGCCGAAGGCCGCCTCTATCCGCGATTCCTCGGCGGGGATCTGTCGCCAGTTCATCAAGGCGAAGAAGGCGATGGGGAAGAGCAGGCCCAGCAGGGAGTCCAGCGCCAGGGCCAGGCCAAGGAGCATCAGCAGCATGCCGAGGTACATGGGGTTGCGGCTGAAGCGGTAGAGGCCGCTGGTGACCAGCAGATCCGGTGCCCGGGTGGGATCCAAGGTGGTGGCGCGGCGGCGAAAGAGGCCGGCCGAGAGCAGGAGCAGCAAGGTGCCCACTGCAAAGAGGGCGCCCCCGACCAGCATCAGGCCGAGGCCCAGGCCGAAGGAGAGGGGCAGCAGCAGCCACAAGAGGAGGGAGAGGCCCAGCAGGGTCAGCATCAGCAGCAGGGGGTAACGGGTCATTTGGTTTGCTGTTGCTCCGGGCGCCATTCGTAGGCTTTGGTGGGGTGATAGTCGAAGGGGACGAAACGCTTGCCGAGGATCCGCGCCGTGGTGCCGTCGTCGTGCATGGACACCAAGGCGGGGGAGATGGCGTTCACGAAGGCCTGGCCTTCGGGGGTTTTCCAGACCGTCATGTAGTCATATCCCTCCCAGAGGGGGAAACGTGGATCCCAAGAGAGCTTGTCGAGCACCGGCACCAGATCGGGGATGAAGCCGACGAGGGCCGCGATGCGCCCCGCCTCCAGCTTCTTGAGCTGTGTGCTTTCATCCGCCAGGTATTCCACCTTGATGCCTTTTTCCTTGAGCGGCCGGTAGAAGGCCTCGTTACCCAGGACGCCGCCGACGGTCTTGCCGGCCAACTGGGCATAGCGGCTGATGGGGGCCTGGCCCTTGAGGGTAAAGAAGTAAATCTTGAAAGCGCCGACCGGGTAGCTGGCCAGGATCTTGTCCTCGCTTTCATGGGCAAGGATGGCCTCCGTCATCCCGTAGAGGGCCAACACCTGGTGCTCGCGAAAGAGATGCTGGGCCCTCTTCATGGGGTAGACCCGCTCATCCAACTTGATGCCGGCCCGCCTGGCCGCCTCGTGGAGCACCTGCTGGTAAGGGCCTGTACCTTCTGCGTTGGTGAGGCCGGTGAAAATGCCGGCGGCAACAGGGACGCCTTCTTCTGCCATAGCTGGCGGCAGCAGCAACAGCGCCGCCAGCAGGCAGGACATCAGGTTTCGCATCGCGACTCCAAGCTGACCGCTGTCACACCCATGGCTATGACCATAGGCGATGCGTGCTGCCGGGCCAAGTGCGAAAGACGAACTTCGGCTCTGAGGCAGGGGCCACTGAAAATGGCCATCAGGGCCGGGGTGGTTGCCATTCGTAAGGCCGGGATGGACGGTAGTGGAAAGACATGAAGCGTTTGCCCAGCAGCCGTTTCAAGGTGCCGTCCCTGTGCATCTGCTGGAGGGCGGGGGAGATGGCATCGACAAAAGCCTTGCCCCGTGGGGTGTTCCAGACCGTCAGGTAGTCATAACCGGTCATGACGGGGAAGCCGGGATCCCAGGCGAGTTTGCCAAGGTAGGGGATCCAGTCCGGCATGAAGCCAAGGACGGCCGCTACGCGCCCGTTTTCCAACTTCCGCAGTTGGGCGCTTTCGTCCGCCATGAAGTCAATTTGCACTGCCTTGTCCAGCAGGGACCTGTAGTACCTCTCGTAACCCAGCAGGCCACCGACCCGCTTGCCCTTGAGTTGGGCCAGGCTGGAGATCGGCGCCTCGCCTTTGCGGGTGAAGATATAGAGCTTGTAGACCCCTAGCGGGTAGGTCGTGAGGATCTTGTCTTCCCCAAGCAGCGGTGCCAGGGCCTCCGTCATGCCGTAGATGGCCAGGGCCCGGCCATGGCTGAATTCATTGAGCGCCCTCGGTAGCGGATAGACGCGCTCGTCCAAGTGGAGGCCGGCCCGTTCAGCGGCTTCGTGGAGGATCTGCTGGTAGGGGCCGGTACCATCCTCCTTGATGATCCCCAGAAAGAGGCCGGCAGCAACGGGCACACCTTCCTCTGCCCTCGCTGGCGACGCCAGCAACAGCACCGCCAGGAGGCCGAACATCATCATTTTCATTACTGACACAACCCACAGCGACAACAACCTACGTCATTAACATTAGGTGATGCCCCTCGCCGGGCCAAGAGCAAAAGTGCTGCCCTGGCCCTCAGCCCAGGTGGGTGCCCAGCCACCAGATATTGCCCTGGGGGTCCAACACCCCGGCGCTGCGATCGCCGTAGGCCTGGTCCCTGGGCTCGCTGAGGGAGCTGGCGCCGGCGGCCAGGGCCCGCTGGTAGCAGGCGTCCAGGTCCGGCACATAGAGGTGGGTCGAGCAACACAAGGGCTCGCCGGGGCGCTCTCCCATCATGATCACCGAGTCGTCGATGCGGACCTCGGCATGCTTGATGCTGCCGTCCGGCAAGGCCGAGCGGTAGAGCTCTTCGGCGCCGAACGCCTTGACCAGGAAGTCGAGCATGGCGCTGGCATCACTCACCAGCAGGTAGGGGGAGACGGCGTTATGGCCGGCGGGTTTGAAACTGTTCATGGGTTCGCCTTATCAAGGTGGGCCAAGCTGGGCCCTGGGTCATTGCTCGTCCTTGGCGGGGAGCTTTCGCATCGCCTCTTTCCAGGGCGCGGCCTGCCATTCAGGGTGTTTTCGCCAGATGCCCTTGAGGGTGTCGAGCCAGGCCCTGTAGCTGGAAAGGGAGGGCAGCATGGGGGTGTGGCTGAGTTCGAAATGGATGCCCGTGATGGGGTCGTCGAAGAAGACGGCGTAATAGCCGGGGGTATAGGTGGGGTACTCGGCCGGCGGCTCTGTCACTGGTATCTGGTTCTTCAAGAGGAAGTCCCGGTAGAAGGCGTCCACTTCCCGCCGGCTCCTGGCCCAGAGGGCGACGTGGTGGATGCCGGTGGCCCGTTCGCTGTGGTCCAGCTTGCCGCCGCTCTGGGCCGGCTGTATGCCGATGTAGCTGTGGAAAAAGGGGAAACGGGCCATGTAGTAGGTGGAGCGGTAGCCGATGTCCAGGGTCCAGAAGCTCTTGTAACCGAGCCAGCCGAACAGCTTGTCGAAGAAGGCCACAGAGGCGTCGTAGTCCAGTACCGACAATTCGATGTGATGTAGGCCTTTGAATCTCATAGTTTCCTGCCCAGGTTGCTGTCCATGCCCCACCAGCATAGCGGCCCCTTGGCCCTTGGCGAAGAAAAAATCGTCAGCCGGCCTTCTCCTTGGTGAAGTGGATGCCGTCGTAATCCAGGCCTTCGACCTGGCCGCCCTTGACGTCGAAGCGCAGCCACTGGCCCTTGGTGGGCCTGAACTTCACCCGCAGCCGATCCGGCTGGCCTGAGGCCGTGCCCAGGGACTTCACCCGGCCCCAGCGCAGCAGCAGGAACCGGCCGTCGGAGGTCACCTCCATGGGGCCCGCCAGGGGGTGGCGATAGCGGCCGAGGTAAGCGCCGAGGGGCAGGCTGAACTGGTAGGGTTGGGCCTGGTAGGCCGCTTCCTTGGCCAGCAGCTTGTCCCTGGCGGCGAAGGCCATTTTCTTGAGGGCGGCCACTCGGCCGGCCAGGCGCTGGTCCAGCCCCGGCTCATCCAGCATCAGGCCGTAACCGTAGTCGGCGACCAGGTCGGTCAGCTTGTCGTTGAGCTCGCTTTCGTTGTCGAGGATCACCATCCCGAGCTTGGGGGCCGGCATGAAGGACAGATGGGGCCTGTAACCGTCAAAGCTGCCGAAGTGGTGGTAGGTCAGCTGCCCCTTGTATTGGCCCAGGAACCACCCAAGGGCATAGCCGCTACGCTGGAAGTCCCCGTGCTTGTCGTCCAGCGCCACCTGTTGTTGCTGGCTGAGGGCGACGACCTTGGCCGGGAGGCCCTGGTGGCCCTCCACCTTGCCGCCGTTGAGTTCGGCCTCGAGCAGGCGGGCCATGTCGCCGGCCGTGGCGAAGACGCCGCCGGCGGGGTGCTGGGTGCTGTCGGCCTTTTCCAGGTACAGCGCTTTGCTGGGGTGAGGGCTGAAGAAGGAATAGGGGCGGGCGATGTGCCAGCCCTGGCGGCGGGCCTCGGAGAGGGAGGCGGTGCTGTGGTCCATGCCGAGCGTTTTGAAGACGGCCTTTTTCATGGCCTGCTGCCAACTGGGGGCCAGGTTGTCTCCCAACAGGTCGTAACCGAGGTTGGTGTATTGGAATTGGCCAAGGGGGGCCTGCATATTGGGCTCGAGCTTGGCCAGCATCAGGCGCCGGCGCTGGCGGTCGTGGAGCCCACTGACGGCCATGGCGTCCTGAAGCAGCACCTCATCCAGGCCGGCGCTGTGGCTCAGCAACTGGCGCACCTTGACCTGGCTGGCCTGGATGTCGGCGGCGAAGGGGACGCCTGGGTAGAGCCCGGCCAGGCTTTCATCCAGGCTGGCGGCGCCTTTATCTTGCAGCCAGGTCAGGGCGAACAGCGGCTTGGTGATGGAGGCGATGTAGAAGAGGGTCTGGTCGTCCACCTGTACCTGGTGTTCGACGTCGGCGTAGCCGAAGTTGCCCTTGTAGATGACCCTGTCTCCTTCCACCAAGGCGATGGCCATGCCGGACTGGACGCCAAAGCTGTCCCTGAGCGTCGCCAGGAAATGGTCCATCCGCACCTGGATCCTGGCCTGCTCGGCCTGGGGCTCTGCGTTGGGGCCTATGTCGTCCACTGGCGCCAGCATCAGGGCCGTGGTCAGGGCATAAAGGGGCAGGGACAGGGGCATGGGTGAAATCCTTTTTCGCAAAAAGATGCAGTTCTGCAAGGTCCGGGCCAGTCAGTTTATTTCTTTATAATCAATGCATTGTTGCTGGCGCCGTGGCGTGGGCCTGGTATTCTTGGCCAGCTGTTGGCGAGATCCGCCACCGCCTTGTCTGCCCCTTCGCCTTGAGGTTCAATGGTCCGGCCTAGCGTGAAGAGACCAAGAGGAAAGCCGCTTGCAGACAACAGGTTTTGGGGATCCAGGCTTTCGCCTCGCCGTCTATGTGGCCAAGGGCCCCAATATGGCCGAATACCGGGCCCTTAATGGTGTCAGAGCCCTGGTGTCGGGGGAGATAGATCACATCAACAGCCATTGCGGCAACGGCTGGCGCAAGCTGTTCAATGTCTACGCCAAGCTGCTCTATGCGCTGCCGGCCGAGCATTTCCCCCAACGCAGGTTGGAGGCCAGCTGGCAGCAATACAGGGACAGGCACCTGTTGCAGGCGGATTCAGGCACGGCGCTGCTGCTGAGCCCGCCGGATCTGGCCAAGCCCGGGCTGCATGTCATCGCCGGCCGCACCCACGCCAAGGCGCTGCTGGCCAATGGCGAGCTGGCCGCGCAGTTGCAATGGCTGGACGAGGAGTTTGCGGTGGACACCGAGCAGCGGCTGCTGGTCTGCCCCTATTTCGATTACCGCCAGCTCAGCAACCAGAAGATAGACAGGCTGAGTGCCCTGGTGGCGCAGGTGATGGCCTAGACCCGGATCTGGAAGCCGCGCTTGCCGGCCTTTTTCACCTGGTACATGGACTGATCCGCCCTGGCCAGGGCACTGGCGAAATCCTCCCCCGCCGCCACTTCCTCCACCCCCATGGATAGCCCCACAGAGGCCTGGCCATTGGCCAGTTGGAAGGGCTTGTCCAGGGCGTCGATACAGGCTTGGGCCAGGGTCAGGGTGCGGGGGTCTCTGGGCGGCCAGGGCAACAGCAACAGGAATTCGTCGCCCCCCAGCCGGCCCAGCTTAACCTCCTTTGGGCAAGTACTCCTCAGGCGGTCGGTGAGCTGGATCAGCAGCTCGTCACCGCTGCGGTGGCCCAGGCTGTCGTTGACCTGCTTGAAATCGTCCAAGTCGATGAAACAGAGGCTCAGGTGGCCCAAGCCGCGGTGCTCGTCGAAATGCTGGATCAGGGCGGCGCGGTTGAGCACGCCGGTCAGGGGATCCTGGTTGGCCAGGATGGCCAGTTGCAGTTCGTATTCCTTTTCCTGGGTGACGTCGATATGGGTGCCCATGACCCGCAGCGGCTGGCCTTGTTCGTCCCTTTCCACCACCCGGCCCCTGTCCAGCACCCAGCGGACCCCGTTTTTACCCAGCATACGGTGCAGGGCCTGGTAGGAGGGGCTCTTGCCCTGGATATGGCTGTAGAAGGCGTCCAGCACCGTTTCCCTGTCTTCCGGGTGCAGGTGGGCGCGCCAGGTGTCGAAATGGGCTTCCAGCTCCTTGGGCTGGAAACCCAGCATGGCGCCCCAACGGCGGTTGAAGATCACCAGCTTGCCGCTGGGCACATGGAGTTGCCAGATGCAAAGGCCGGTGCCGTCCATGGCCGCATCCAGCTTTTCCTTGGCGTCGTCGGCCAGGCGCTTGAGGCGGGCATTTTCCTGTTGCAGCTTCTGCAGCGCTTCGTGCAGGTCATCCTGCTCCATGGCTATCTGGCTCCTGTGATCCGGCTTGCGGTCCTTTACCCTTTGTCTGGAAAGTGTAACTTGCCTATTCGTTCCTTGTTTCCGGTTTGCCCGGCGGGCTGGACATTTTGACCACAAAAGGAGAATGGCCTTGAGCCAATTTATCGGACTGGTGACCCTGGTGGTGCCGGATTACGACCAGGCCATCGCCTGGTATTGCGACAAGCTGGGGTTCGAACTGGTGGAAGACAGCCCCCAAGGGGAAGGCAAACGCTGGGTGGTGGTCAGGCCCAGAGGCAGCCAGGCCGGCCTCCTGTTGGCCAAGGCCAAGGGCGATGCCCAGCAAGCCGCCATAGGCCAGCAGGCCGGGGGCCGGGTCTTCCTCTTCCTCAACACCGACGATTTCTGGCGCGACTACCAGGCCATGGCGGCCAAGGGCGTGCATTTCGTTGAACAGCCCCGGGAGGAGCCCTACGCCACTGTGGTGGTGTTCGAAGACGGCTTCGGCAACAAGTGGGATCTGCTCCAGCCCAAATAAAAAGCCGCCCTCTTGGGCGGCTTTTTAGTGGCGGCGAGGAAGGCCGCTGTCAGGTTTTATTGCCCCATCAGGACTGGCGGCGCCTGAACAGGCGTACCAGGCCCAGCAGCGCCGTTGCCCACAACGGCAGGGAGCCGCCGCCGGACTTGGGCTGGGTGGCCGGCTCGACAGGCTCTGCCAACACCTGGACCTGGGCTTGGCCCTGGGCGGTGCCGCCCATGCCGTCGCTCACCACGTAGCTGATGGTGGCGGTGCCGGTAAAGCCGTAGGTTGGGGTATAGACCAGTTTGTTTTCGCTGGTCACCGCCACGGCGCCGTGGTCGACGGTCGCCTCGGTCAGGCTCAGCTTGTCGCCGTCCTGGTCGCTGTCGTTGGCCAGCACGTCGATTGAGACCGGGTAGCCGCCATGGGTCTGGGCCGCGTCATCCACGGCCACGGGGGCGTGGTTGGGCGTCTCAGTGGTGATGGCGCCGGGGTCGTCGATGGCGCCGTTGGCGCTGAAGTCGGCGTCGTTGGGGCCGCCGTCCTCTATGACCAGGCGGATACAGGCATCACCGGCGTTGAGGCCCTGCACATAGGCGCTGGCGTCCGGGGCCGGGCACTGGCCGCTGGCGTCAAGGGGCGCAGAGGCGATGCTGTTGCGGGCATCTTCGACGAAGCTGAACCAGCCTTGGCTGCTGTTGTACTTACGGTACTGGGCCCCTTCCGGCAGTTGCTGCCCCTTGGCCAGGGGGATCACCACGGCGGCGGAGTCACCGGCCTGGGCCAGGCCGCTCAGGCTGAAGTCCAGCAGCGGCGTAAAGGGGGCGAAGTGCACGTCGCTGGTGTCGGCGGCGCCCGGTATCTTGGCGGCGAGGGCGGCCAGGGTCTCGGTGGTCATGGCGGCGCCGCTGCTCTGGCTGCCGCCCGCTTCCCTGGCCAGGTTGCCCAGGGACATCTGGATGCCGGCCGCGGCCTGCATCGGCTCGTGGTTGGCGTCCATCGGCAAGCGGCTGCTGTTGCTGTCGTTGTCCAGGTAGTCGGCGATGCCGTCACCGTCGCTGTCACCGTAGCCTTCGTCGGCGTCAGAGATGCCGTCACCGTCGCTGTCGCTGTCCGGGCTCAGGGCCGGCAGGGACTGGACGCTGAAGTGGACCAGGCGGCTGCTGGACAGGGGCGTGGCCCTGTTGGTTTCGGTGGCGGTGACGTTCACGGCGTAGCTGCCGTCGGCCAGGTTGCTGGGGTCGAAGCTGAAGCTGAAATCCCCGTTGCCCTCGTCGGTGGCGGTGCCGGTGAAGGCGCTGTCAACCACTTGCCAGTTCACGGTATGGCTGTCGCTCAGGTTGACGTCGCTGACATGGACGCTGAGGGTCACGGTGCCGGCGGCCGGGTCGATAAGGCTGCCAGCCTTGCCCTGTTGCGCCAGCTTGGTGCTCAGCAGCGGTGCCAGGTCCTGTTCCACCAGCTTGAGCTGGGCACTGGTGCCCTCGGCCACGAAGGCGTGGGACAGGGAGTCGACGGTGACGCTGAGGCGGCTGCTGGCGCTGACGCCGGCAGGGATGCTCAGGGCCAGTTGCCCGGCGGTGCCGCTAATGACGCTGCCGTTACCCTGGCTGACCACTTGGCCGTCCACGGACAGGCTGTAGTTCACAGTTACCGGATAGGCCGGGGCCTCACCGCTCAGCTCCACGGGTAGGCTGTAGTCGCCGCCCGCTTCTACGGCCAGGCCCTGGGCCAGTTTCAGCTCGGGCAATATGCTGACCTGCAACTGGGTGCTGGCCTTGTTGCCGGCGGCGTCTGTGGCCTGCAGCTGCACCTGGTGCAAGCCGGAAACCAGTTTACTGTCGCCTACGACGGTGGCGCTCAGCTCGCCGTCCACCAGGTCGTCTGCCTTGACGGTGATGGCCGGGGCTATGTCGGTGAGGCGGCCTGTGGCATTGAGCTCCAGGGGGGCCGGCTGGGCCAGCTCGGGGGCAGTGGTGTCGGTGATGGTCACCTTCTGCTGGGCCTGGGTCTGGTTGCCGTCATGGTCGGTGGCGGTCCAGGTGACCAGGTGCTCACCCACGGCCAAGGCGCCGCTCAGATCGGAGACCACAGTGGGGGCATAGAGGGTGTTGTTGTCGGTCACCACCGGGGGCGGCAGGGTCACGGATGTGGTGGGGCCAGTGGCCTCGAAGGTCAGATCCTGAAGCTGGGCGATGACGGGGGCCTGGTTGTCACCCTTGGTGGGATCCAGGGGCGCACTGTCCTGGGCATCGGGAATGCCGTCGTTGTCGTCATCGGTATCGGCGTTGTTGCCGATGCCGTCGCCGTCGGTGTCGGCAGACTCCTTGATATCCAAGGGGAAGGCGTCGACGTCGTCGTTGACGCCGTCACCGTCGGTGTCGGCCTTGGTGTAATCGGTGCCTTGGGCCAGCTCGTCGCCGTTGGAGATATGGTCACCGTCGGCATCGGCGTTGAAGAAATCGCTGGTGGCCGTGGTGACGGCGCTGGTCACCGACTCGGCCTGGCCGAAGCCATCGGTGTAGCTGGCGCGGACGCTGATGTCCTGGCCCCTGTCGGCCAGCACCAGGCTGTATTGGTCGCCGGTGGCGATAGCCTGACCGGCCCGCAGCCAGGTGTAGGTCACGGTGCCCATGCCATCGAGGTCGGCCAGGCTGTTGCTGGCCACCAAGGTTGGGCCGTTGGGGCTGCTGGCGGCAATGCTGACGCTGCCGGTGGGGGCGTCGTTGACGTTGGCGACGGTGATGTTGAAGGCCGCCAGGCTGGTGGTCGCCCGGCCGTCGCTGACGGAGATGACGACGTTGGCAGCCGTGCCCACATCAGCCTGGCCCGGGGTGCCGGTCAGGGCGCCGGTAGCGGTGTCGAAGCTGGCCCAGGCCGGCTTGTTCTGGATGCTGAAGCTGAGATTGTCGTTTTCAGGGTCCGAGGCCGTGGGGATGAAGCTGTAGGCCGCGCCCTGGTTGACCGAGGTCGCCGGTGCGCCGCCGATGACGGGGGCCGAGTTCTCGGTGAGGTTCACCAGCAGGGCGCGGTCGTTGGTGAAGTTCAGGTAGGACGCCACCACCAGGTCGCCGTTGGGCTTGAAGGCCATGTCGTTAAAGTCGGCGCCGCCGCCGAAGTCGAAGGTCTGGACGCCGCCGGGTGCATAGCTGTCATCGCTGCTGCCATCGCTGTTGATGCGTGCGACGAAGGAAAAGTCGTAGTTCGAGCGGCTGACCCAACCGCCAACCACCAGGCGGCCGGCACTGTCTTTTAGCATGGTCAGGGGATAGAGCTGCTGGCCGGCGCCGAACTTAGCCGGGGTACCGCCGTTGAAGGTGCTGTCGACGGCGCCGCTGGCGTCGAGGCGCAGCAGGTAGTTGGGGTTCTCGGTGTTGGTGCTGGGTCCAGCCACCGCCAGCCACAGCTTGTCGCCGTCCAGCAGGGCCGTTTGATAATAGGCATCGCCGTTGGCGGAAAGCGTCGTCGGCAGGCTGATGGTGGCAACGCCGCTGGTGGCGAAGCCGGTATCCAGGGTGCCGTCGGCATTGACCCGCATCACCTTGGAATAGCTGTTCGCGCGGCCCGCCAGCACGATGCGGCCCTGGCTGTCTTCGCCGGCGTACTGCAGACGGTCAAAGGTACCGAGGCCGGTGGCAGCGAAAATACCGCCGCTGCCAAAGCCGGTATCCAGGCTGCCGTCGGCATTGAGGCGCGCCACTTGGAACCGGTCGCCGGCCACCATCATGCTGCCATCGCTGTGCAGCATCAGCGCCTTCGGGAACAGGCTGGTGGTGACGGTGGCCACGCCATTGGTGCCGAAGCTGGCGTCCGGCTGGCCGCTGGCGGTCAGCTTGGTCACCACAAAACTACTGGTGTTCGAGCTCGACGTCGGTGTTGCCAGCAGCCAGATATTGCCGCTGGCGTCTATCTGCACATCCTTCGCAGAGTCGCCGATGCCCAGATCCTGCTGGTAAATGCCGCCGGTGCCGAAGCTGGTGTCCAGGCTGCCATCCACGTTATAGCGGTAGACCAGGAGGTCGCTGCCGTTGGTCTTGCTGTCCTGGCCGTCACCTACTGCCAAGGTGCGCCCCTGGGCGTCGACCCTGACCAGATTGAAGTCTTCGTAGTTGTCAAAGGGCAGGGTCAGGTTGTCGGCACCGGGGATCACCACGCCGTCTTTGGGGAAGGGGGTGGTGGCATGGCCGTCGCTATCGACCTTGCTCCAGCCCAGGTCGTCACCTCCCGAGCCGCTCTGGTGGGAGAAGATGTCCAGGTTGCCGTTGGATTGCTGGTGGATGAGCACCGGAGAGTTGTTGGCGTTGCCAGGCTCCAGATGGTAGCTGCCGATGCCATTGCTGCCGAAACTGGTGTCCAGCTGGCCGTTCGCACTCAGGCGCAGCAGCGCCATGTGTGAGAGGCTGTTGTTGTTGCTGCTCTCATAGACCTGGCCGCCGACCAGGATACGGCCCTGGCTGTCGAGGCTGACCTGGGTAGCGGTGTTGGAACCGGTGGTGCCGAGGCCGGCCACGTCCAGGCTAAAGCGGCCGCTGTCGGCAAAGCTGCTGTCCAGGGTGCCGTCGCTGTTGTAGCGGTAAAGGTTGAAGACCTGGGTGGCGTCGCTGTCGCTGACCTTGTCGTCGGTGGTGACCAGGATCTTGCCGTTGGCGTCCAGGGCCAGGCTGTAGGCCTGGCTGGACGGGCTGGTCATTTGGCTGACGCTGACCTGGCCATTGCCGCCGAAGCTGCCGTCAAGGCTGCCGTCTTCGTTGAAGCGAAACAGGGTCGGCGTGAAGTCGAGGTGGCCGGCGGCCAGCAGCTTGCCGCTGCTGTCGATGGCGAGATCATTGATGAGATCGTCACCGCTCGCCCCCAGCAACTGGTAGCCGCTGCTATTGAAGCTGGTGTCCAGGTAGCCGTCGGCGCCAAAGCGGGCGATAAAAGCATCGTGGCCCGTTGCAGATTGATAGAGGCGTCCGCCGACGTACACCCGGCCCTGGGCATCACTGAGGATGCTGGTCACATCGGGAGCCGTGTTATTGAGGGTAAATCGGGTCTCGCCACCCTCGCCGAAACTGGTATCAATGCTGCCGTCCGCCAGCAGGCGGTACAGGCGTAGTTCGTTGTCGTTGCTAAAGCCGGCCACCAGAATGCGGCCCTGGTTATCAACGGTGACAACCGCACCGGAGAGTGAATAATTAGCGTCGCTGAGCTGCACCTTGCCGCCGTTGCCGAAGCTGGTGTCCAGGCTGTAGTCAGGCAGGCGCCGTTCGATATCGATGACGTTGTTCTGTTCGGCAGCCGGCGTCGAATAACCCACCACCAGCACCCGGCCTGCACCGTCCACCGCCACCCGGTCGGACACGTCAAAGCTGCTGTCGAAGCCGCCGTTGCCGCCGTCGAGGGTCACCATCTTAAAGGAGCTGCCGCCGATAGTGGGGTCGCCGTGGATGGCCGCCAGGGCGGCGGGGCTGGCCAGGGCCGCCAAAACACTGGCCGCAACCAGGCTGCGCATTAAAGGTCTTTGCTTACTCAACGACATAGTTCCTCCGCTGGGTGCCGCTCGTTACGGCGCCTTGGATCCAGGTGGTTATCGATAACAGGGGCCTCTGCCTAGTGCTGAACATTGGCAAGAGACGGGCTTATTCCCATAAACGGATTGGCTTCGGCAAAACCGCCAAAAAAAATCCACTTTTTTGCTTTCGGCGCTGAGGCACCGGGCATGGTGCCTGTTGGTCATATGCCTTGATGGCGAATTGGAACAAGGAAATATGCAGTGAATATGCAGAGGGTCCGAGACTGCCGACTGGACAAACCAGAAGGCGCGAAGCCGGGCTTGAAGGCGGCGCTTAAAAGGGGGCGGGGGACATCCCCGGCGCAACGGGAACCTTGGGTTTGCGGGAGATGAGAGCGGGATCACGGCCCTGACGTTTGGCCAAGAATCGCGGGCGCCTAGCTCCTGTCCGCCTGTGGTATTGGCCTTGGCCTTATGCCAGACTGGCCACATCTCAGGCCAGTTAATTTCTTCATGTCTCCTTTCTCATGCCTTGCCAGGTTATGCGCTTGTTTTTTATTGGTTTTTTGCGCAGCAGGCCAGGCGGAAGAGCAGTTTGACGAAAGCCTGTTCGCACCGACCCTCTTTACCGCCGATACCGCCGATACCGCCTTGGCAAGCCAGGAATTGTTGAAGCTGGCGCAGGACGACAGGGGCTTTATCTGGGTGGGAACCCAGCGGGGCCTGTACCGCTTTGACGGCTATGAAAACCGCAAGATGACCTCCGAAGGCATGCCCTTCGACGTCTCCAACATCTACGTCCGTTCCCTCTTGGCCGATGGCGACTTTCTGTGGATCGGCACCATGGCCAGCGGCCTGTTCCGGCTGGACTTGCGCAGTTACCGGTTCGAGCAATTCAAGCCAAACAAGCAAAACCCCGACGGCATCGGCGCCAGCCAGATCAACGCCATCAAGAAGGACAAAGAAGGCAACCTGTGGCTTGCCCACAGCTTCGGCCTCGACAAGCTGGACCTTTCCCGCCGGCACTTCGGCCACTTCGTTTCCGCCGACAACCCCAAGGACAAGTACTTCAATTACCTGCTCGACCTGGCCTTCGACGGCCAAGGGCGGCTCTGGCTGTCCTCGGCCAAGGGCCTGGCCCGCTTCAACCCCGCCGAGGGCCACTTTGCCCTGGCCAAGGGCGGCGACTTCGAGGCCCTTAAAGGGGTGGTGGTCAGGCGCATTCACAGGGCCAAAGACGGCCGGCTCTGGCTGGCGACCCAAAAACAGGGCACCTACCTGGTGGCGCCCGGGCCAGGGACTGTGACCCGGTTGGAAACGCCCGCGTCGCGGCAGGACGCCGCCAATACCGACATCGTCGAAACGGGCAAGGAGGTCTGGCTGTCGGGCGCCCTTGGGGTGGAGATCCGCGACGCCGGCACGGGGCGCCTGAAGAAGGTCTTGCGGGGCAACCTGCTGGATAAACATGGCCTGCGCGGTGACATTGTCCTCCCCATGCTCAAGTCAAGGTCGGGCCTTGTCTGGCTGGGGGTGTCCAACGTCGGCCTGCAGTTCTACAACCCCCAGACACGGCGCTTTCGCTATTTCGACCGCTATGCCCCCCAACTGGAAAGCGCCTTCAGCGCCTACCTGGCCGGCGTCTTGAAGATCGACGATTCGCAGCTGATCGTCATTAACCAGAACCAGACCAGCCGGCTCGACCTGGGCTCAGGAAAGAGCGAGCCCCTGCTCACCTCTCCAGCCTTCAAAAACACCCCCTTCTTCTGCGGCATCAAGGCGCCCGATGGCCATTATTGGTTCGGCGGCGGCAACGGCGATATCTTCCGGGTCGATTTGGCCAGCCAGGACGTGAAGGCTTTCACCTTGCCCCTGGCCAAGACGGCGGGGGTCTTCATCCGCCATTTTGCCCTTGGCAAGAAAGGGGAGCTCTGGATAGGGTCCGACCGCGGCCTGGTGAAGCTCGACCTCAACACCCTGAGTTTCAGCCTGCCGAAAAACCAGGACGGTTCACCTTTCATCACCTATGCCAGGCGGCTGACGGTGGACAAGCAAAACCGGCTTTGGATAGGCACCACCAGCGGCCTAGGGGTGATCGACAGCGGCCAGGACCGGGTCCGCTTCTATTCCCAGGCCGAGGGCACCCAGGGCACCTTGCGCAGCAACCTGATAGTGCAGGTGCTGCAAAACCGTAAAGGCGAGATCCTGGTCTACCACAGGGCCGGCATCGACCGGCTGGTGTCGGAGGATAAGGGCCAGCTGCGTTTCGTGCCTTTCGCCGAGCAGGCGACGGCGCAGGCCGACAGTGAAGACGGCTTGCTGCAACTGGACAACGGCCATTACTGGCTGGGCACCCGCTACCTGCTGGGCGAGGACGGGCAGCTGCTGCAGGCGCTGTCCGAAGCGGACGGTGCCCTGGGCCAGGGCCTGGACAGGGACTTCTTTGCCTTGAACGACAGCCTCCTGCTGCACGCCTCCATGGACGGCCTGGCGCTGATGGACAAGGCGGCGGGACCTGCCTGGGGTTACCTGGCTCCCCTGGCCGTCACCGACCTGGAAGTGGGCAACAGGCGGCTGACCTATGACTATTCGCACCCCGAGATCCGGGTGCCCAGCGACGCCGGCCAGTTTTCCCTGCGCTTTGCCTCCCTCGATTATTCCGATCCCAAGGCAAACCGTTACCGCTACCAACTGGTCGGCTACGACCCGGATTGGGTTTCCACCCCGACCGATGTCCGCCAGGCCAAATACACGGCCCTGCCGCCCGGCGACTACCAGCTCAGGATCGAGGGCAGCAACCGCAAGGGGCAATGGAGCGGCTCACCCTTGACCCTGAAGGTGGTGATAGAGCCCAAGTTCTTCGAGACCCTGTGGTTTCGGCTGCTGATGTTGCTGCTGGGCACCTTGATGCTGGCCTGGCTGTTCCGCTGGCGCTTGGCGGTGGCTAAGGCCAAGCAACAGGATGCCTTCGAGAAGCGTGAAGCCATCCGTAAGGCCGAGATGATGACCGAGCTGATGGAGCAGAAGAACCAGATGCTGGCCGAAGTCACCCATGACCTGCGCACTCCCCTGGCCATGGTCAAGGTGCAACTGGAAGCCATGCAGGACGGCGTCTTGCAGCCCGACGAAAGGTCCTACGAGGCCCTGCAGGCCCGCCTGGCCGGCCTCAACCACCTGGTGGGGGACATCTACCAGCTGTCGCTGATGGACTCCGGCGCCCTGGTGCTGCACAAGGCGCCTGTTGAGCTTGGCAAGCTGGTGGCCTCGGTGGTGGACGCCTTCCAGGCCATGATGCAGCAAAAGCAGCTCCGCCTGGCGCTGGTGGACAGCAGCTCGCCTGGCCTCGAGGTCATGGCTGACGAGGGCCGCCTGGTGCAGGTGCTGAACAACCTTTTGAAAAACAGTTACCGCTACACCGACAACCAGGGCCTGGTGCAGGTCAGCCTCGGTGAGGAAGGGGCCTGGGCGGTGTTGAGGGTCGAAGACAGCAACCCGGGGCCGAGCAGCGAGGAGCGCGAACGCATTTTCGAGCGGCTCTACCGCGCCGAATCCACCCGCGCCCAGAGCCAGTCCGGCTCTGGGCTGGGGCTTTGGATCTGCAAGTCCATAGTCGAGGCCCATGGCGGTGAGATCTCGGCCGACGCTTCCGCTCTCGGCGGCCTGGCCATTACAATCAAGCTTCCCCTGTGAAAGCCCCATGCCCATGACCGACACCATAGTCCTGGTCGAAGACGACCTGGAAATTGCCGACATAGTCCTGATGTACCTGAAGGCCGCGGGCCTGCGGACGCAGCACTTTGCCGACGGCGTCGGGGTGGCCGACTGGGTGAAGGCGCACCGGCCTGCCGTGATGCTGCTGGATCTCGACCTGCCCACCAAGCAGGGGCTGGCGGTTTGTGAGGAAGTCAGGGCCTTTTCCGACATGCCGATCATCATGACCACGGCCAAGATGGAGGAGGTTGACCGGCTGGTGGGCCTGGAGATAGGGGCCGACGACTATGTCTGCAAGCCCTATTCGGTGAAGGAGTTGGTGGCCAGGGTCAAGGTGCAACTGCGCCGCCTGCAGCGCAGCCCGGCACAGGAGCCGGGGCTGAGGGTGGATGCCGACAGCCTCCAGGTGGGCTTCCAGGCCGGCAGCGCCGTGCTGACGGCCATCGAGTTCAAACTCTTCCACCTGCTTTACGCCAATCCCAGCCGTATCTATTCCCGCGGCCAGATCATGGATCTGGTCTACCAGGATTATCGTGACGTCTCTGACCGTACCGTGGACAGCCATATCCGCAACCTGCGCAAGAAGCTGTCGGCCCTGGGCCTTGGCCAGGATGTCATCCACTCCGTCTACGGCGCCGGCTACAAGTTCGAGATGAGCTGAGCCAAGGGGCGCCCCCCTTCTGCATATTCACTGCACATTTTCCTGTTCCAATCCGTCCCCAAGGCGTTTTGCCAACGGATGTGCACCGCGATGAAAGATCCCAAAGGAACACCGCTCGATTTGACGGAGCGCATTCGGCAGCGCTCAGAGGATAACGCTATCCCGTTGAGCGAAGAGGAAATAAAGGACATACAGGCGCAGTTCCTGGCCCAGGTGCTGCACCAGCTGCGCACCCCGCTGTCGGTGATCAAGCTCTACGTCGAAGCCATCCAGGACGGGATGTTCGAGGACAACAACGCCGCCTTCGCCAAGCTGGATGCGAAATTCCAAGAGTTCGAACACTTGATGGATACGCTCTTGAGCAAGGCCAAAGGGCCGAAACATTGATAGCTGCGGCGAAGACCTTTTTGTGAGACCAGGGGAGACTGCTTTTGAACCAGCCTTTGACTTCAGCAGACCTGACCATAAGCCCGGCCCTCTACCGGGAGCTTAAAGCCTGTGCCAACCGGATCCTGGTCCAGTACGGCCACAACCTCACCTTGCAGACCACGGAAGTGGTCCATGAGGCCTGCGTCAGGCTTATCGAATCGGACGGCCACTACCACAACAAGGAACACCTCTACCGCACCGCCGCCAAGGCCATGCGGCACCTGCTGATCGACCATGCCAGGGCCAAGATGGCGGACAAGCGCGGCGGCGGGGCCATCCGGACCCAATGGCTGGACGAGTTGCTGAGCGAAGCCTGCGAGAACGAGGGGCTGATCGCCGTCGACCAGTGCATAGCGCAGATGAGCTGCCTGGGTGAGCGGATGGAAGCCATAGTCGAACTCCATTACTTCGCCGGTTTTCCCCAGCAGAAGGTGGCCGACACCCTGTCCTTAAGCCTGCGCACCGTGGAGCGGGAGCTGACTTTTGCCCGCGCCTTCTTGCAAGACCGCCTGGGCCAGGGAGGCACTGCCGTTTATGCCTGATCTGGTCCGTATCAAGGCCCTGTTCGATGCCTGCCTGGACCTGGCCGCCGAAGCCAGGGCCGGCTTCCTGGCTGAGGCCGACTGCAGCGAGGATGAACGCCAAGAGGTGCTGCGCCTCCTCGAACACGCCACCGCCCAAGGCAGCCAGGCCAGCGTCGCCCAGGCGCTGATCGGCAGCCAGGTCCGCGACTGGGGGGCGCAACTAGAGCCCGGGCAGATGCTGGGCCCTTACCGCATCCTCGAAGAGATAGGCCGTGGTGGCATGGGGGTGGTCTTCCTGGCCGAAAGGGCCGACGGCCAATACCAGCAGTTGGTGGCCATCAAGCTGGCCGCCGCCTTTTCCAGCCACGATGAGGCCGGCCTCTTCGCCGCCGAGCGCCAGCTGCTGGCCAAGCTACAACACCCCCATATCGCCATGCTGCTGGACGGCGGCCTGACCGAGGACCAGCGCCCCTACCTGGTGATGGAATACGTCCAGGGGCAGAACCTGCGGGACTATTGCCAGGCAGAGGGTCTCAAGCTTGCCGATCGCCTGGAGCTCTTCTTGCGGATCTGCGACGCCGTCGGTTATGCCCACAACCGCTTGATCGTCCATTGCGATCTCAAGGCCGAGAACGTGCTGGTCAACGGTGAGGGCCTGGTCAAGCTGCTCGACTTCGGCACCAGCAAGGCCCTGGGCGCCGACAGCCGGGATCCCAAGGACCAGGGCATGACCCTGAGCTGCGCCAGCCCCGAGCAGATCCTCGGCCAGCCCGTCACCACCGCCACCGATATCTACGGCCTGGGGGCCTTGCTCTACCAGTTGCTGACCGGCCAATCCCCCCACCTCCTGGAGGGTGACAGGGCCGCGACCCTGGAGGCCATCTGCCAGCAACAACCCCTGGCGCCGAGCCAAAGGCGCAAGGGCATAGCCCGGGATCTGGACAACATCGCCCTCAAGGCCCTGGCCAAAAAGCCAGAGGACAGGTACGGCACCGTCAGTGAGCTGGCCCGGGACATCCAGCGCTTCTTGAATAACCTGCCGGTGTCGGCCAGCCGCGCCACCCCGAGCTATCGCCTCGGCAAGCTGCTCAAGCGCCATCCGCTGGTCAGTGCGCTGGCAGGGGGCCTGCTGACCAGCTTGATTGGTGGCCTGGCCATCAGCTTTCACCTTACCCACCAATTGGGACAGGAAGCCGCCACCGCCAACCAGGTCATCCAACTGCTGACGGATACCTTCGAAGAAGCCTCCCCCAAAAAAGCCCAGGGGCAGCCCATAGATATCCAGCAGTTCGTGAAGACCATGGTCAAGCAAACCACAGGCGCCCTGGAGGAAAGGCCTGAGGTGAAGATCCGGCTGCTGCAAACCCTGGTGGCCGTGACCCAATCCGTGGGCCAGGTCCAGGAGGCGGCAAAACTGCAAAAAGCCATTGTCGGTCTCAAGGATCAGCATGGCATCAGCCAGGATCTGGCCTTCGACAAGGCCAAACTCGGCAACCTCTATTTAAGTACCAACAGGGTCGAAGAAGGCAGGGCACTGCTGCAACAGGCCCATAGCGAATTGGCTGCCGGCGGTGGCAACAACACCCAGTTGGCCATGGTGAAGGCCTTCCTGAGCCGCGACGCCATCAACCAGGGCAAGCTGGACGAGGCCCTGGCATTGGTGAACCAGGCCTTGGCCCTCTACAAGCGCCTGCCCCAGAAAGATTACCTGGTGCTCAAGCAGTTGCAGCTCGATCTCGCCGCAGCCTATTACCACAAGGACAGGTTTAAAGAGGCGGCGCAGACGGCCCGCGCCCTGGTGACGGATCTGGAGGCGACCCTGGGCGCCAAGGATCCCTTCCTGGTCACCGCCTATGCGGATGCCGGTTTCTTTTCCTTCACCGAGGATCCCGGACTGGCCCTGCAGCTGGTCGAGAAAGGCTACCGTTTGGCGCTGGCTGCCTTGGAGCCCAACAACGGCGCCCGCATCACGGCCGTCACCCGCTATGCCGACGTGCTGAAAAAAAATGGCGATGTACTGGCCGCCATCGCCGTGCTTGATAAGGAACTGTCCCTCGCCCTCGACGAGGACAATGTCTCCTTGCTGTTGCGCCAGCGGGCCCCCAGCTACATGTTGCTCGGCTACTACGACAAGGCCCTGGCGGATCTGCAGCGAGCCTACGACATCAATGCCAGGAAATTTCCGCCCGAGTCGGCCAAGGTCTTCCCCCTGATCGGCATGCGCGGCATAGCGACGGCCATCCTTGGCCAGCCCGCCGCCGGCCGTGAGCTGATCGACCAGGCCATCAAAGACAACAGCATCAGCTACGGCAAAGACACCCCGGGTGTGGCCACCAGCGAGATGTACCTGGCCCATGTGGCCGTCATGCAGCAGCACTATCAAGAAGCCGAGTCCCTGCTGCAGGGGGCCGATAAGATATTCGCTACAGTGGTGCCGGCGGATGCCTTTATTTTCGGGCAAACGGCCTCGGTGTACGTGCTCCGCTATATGGCCCAGGCCAGGTGGGCCGAGGCCAGGCCCTATGCCGAAAAAAGCCTCGCCATCTTCAATAAACGCTATCCCCCCGGCACCCCCACCACGGCACAGGCGGAGTCGCGCCTGGGGGAAATACTCTGGCATCTGGGCGAACGGCAGCAAGGTGCCGAACTTATCGAGCAGAGTTTTGCCAAGGTGCGGTACCTGGGCAGTGAGTCGACCATTTTTTGCGAGCTGCAGCAGCGCAGGGAATGGCTTCAAACCGCCAGTGGAGACAGCAAGGCAGGCAGCGCGGCGGCCCCCTGAGTCGGCGCCAGACGGCGTTCCGTCGACAAGTTCTTGAAGCCACTAAAGCCGCCCACGAGGCGGCTTTTTCATGACGCCGCCCCTGCTAAAGCCCCGGCCGTATCCCCGTGGCTGTGGATGACGCAGCCCAGATCCAGGTGGTTACCCTATTTCCATCGACGTGCTGGCCAACGACAGCGACCCGGACGGCGACGCCCTGACGTTGGCCCAGGCCAGCGTCGACCAGGGCACTGTGGTGGTGACGGGCAAGAGCCTGACCTTTACCCCAGCGGCTGGCTTCACCGGCACCGCCATCATCAGCTACCTGGTGAGCGACGGCCTGGGCGGCACCGCCCAGGGCCAGGCAAGGGTCCAGGTGCTGGCGGCCCCCGAGGAGCACAAATCCAAGGGCGGTTCACTGCAGCTCTGGTCAGTGCTGCTGCTGGGCCTGGCGGGCCTGTTCAGGCGCCGGCTTCGCTGAGGCAACCCCCATTGAAGAAAAGAGCGGCTTTGGTCGCTCTTTTTTATCCATGGCTTAAGCCGTGGCGGTTTTGGCGCCGGGATCCGTAATAGTTTCTGTCGGCCCGCCTTGCCGGGCTTGTATGGATAGACCTTGCAGTGGAGGCGCGCTGTGCCTTGTAGTTTTATCACCGGCTTGGGGGCCGGTTTAGGGAAGGCCTGGCATGGGCTTCTGGCCCTTGACGGCGGGCAAGCTGTGCCAGCGAGCCCCCAGCTTGAAGGGGGCTCGCTGAGCCTCTGGTTCCTGGTGCTGCTGTGCCTGGCATTGCTGCTGAGGGAGCACCGCCGGGACGCCAGGGTCCTGGCCCTGGCGGCGCTGCTGCCGGCCTCCCTGGCGCTGCTGGCGGCCGTGGTTGCCAGTACCGCCTAGGCAGCCGTTTCATGTTTGGCCTTTGGCCAACAAAAAAGCCGCCCAAGAGGGCGGCTTTTTCATGGTGCCAGCTTAGATCTTGCTGGGGTAGATGGGCTGGATGTCCACCGGCACGTCGCTGATGCGCTTGTTGACGGCGCGCACGCCGTCGTCGATATGGGCGTACATGTCCAGGAAAGCCTTGGCTTCCTTGTAGTTGCCGTCACCCTGGACCACCACTACGTCGTGGACCAGGCTGGTGATGGCCTGCTCCAATTTCACGAAATCGATGCGGTAGAGGCCGCTCGGCTCGCGCTTGAGGGCGCCGTGGTCGACGAAGTAGCTGTACTGGTAGGCGGCGCCTATGCCGTGGGCCTCATGGACGCCGAAGCGCATGGAGCGGAACAGGCCGGCGGCGTAGGTGGCCAGCAGGTTGTTCTTCTCCGCCATGGGCAGCTCGCCCTTCTTCATCAGGAAGAGGATGTTGTAGGCGCCCATGACGTCGGCCTTGCCTTCCTCGATGCCCGAATAAAGCTCCTGGAGCTGGGCGGAGACGGTGGTGGGCTTGCCGTCGACGACGATGCTGCCGGGGCCCAGGCTGTGGGACATCTCGTGGAAGAGGGTCTCGAAGCCGAAGTACTTCTGGTCCATGAGCTTGGCCTGCTCGGGCACCAGGATCTGGGCGGCCATGGGTTTGAGGATACGCTCGAACTTGGCGCCCATGACGTTGTTGAGCAGCACCTTCTTGGCGCCCTTGGCCTCGCGGACCCGCTCGTCGTTGGGCAGGTTGAAGGCGATGGTCTGCACGCCCGGGACGTTGTCACCGCCGCCCTGGATCTGGTCGGCCACGGCGATGGGGGAGGCGAAGCCGCGCTTGAAGTTCTTGTAATGCTCCGGCACCGGCAGGTTGGCTTCCATGTCGCGCAGGTACTTCTTGAAGCGGTCAAGCTTGGCGGAGGCCTTGGGATCCTTGATGGTGACGAAGGCCTCGAAGGCGGTCTTGTAGCCGAAGAGGCCGTCGGTGTAGGTCTCGTAGGGGCCTATGGCCACCTCGATGGGGGTGTCCTTGAGGTCCATCCAGGCTATTTCGGACTGGAAGTAGTCGTCGGTGCGGAAGGCCTTGGCGCGCAGGCTCAGGAAGCGCTTGAGGCTGGGGTTGGAGGTGATGGCGGCCGCTTCGTCCAGCAGCTTGGCGGCGGGCTCCAGCCACTCTTTGTAGTACTGGGAATAGGGGATGGCCACCAGCTTGTCGCCGTCACGGCGGATGACGGTGTAGAGGCTGGTGAAGGCGGCCTTGTCTTCGGGGTGCTTGGCAATCCAGGCGTTGAATTCTTCCTTGGTCATGTCTTCGGGGTAGAAGCCGGAGCCGGGGGCGTTGGCCTTGGTACCGAAGAAGGGATGGCCGGCGGCCAGGCTGTCCCAGGGGCCGAAGTGCTCGTCGAACATGTTCAGCAGCAGCGTTTTGTCGGCGCTCTTGGAGTCGGCGATCTGCTGGCGGATCTGGGGGTTGTGCTCGTTGACCTGGCGCAGGTAGATGTCGCTCATCAGGCGGGCGGCCTGGATCAGCTTGTTGACCACGGCCTTCTGTTCGGCGTTGAGGAAGCTGGTGTCGGCCTTCATCTGCACCGGCACTATCTTGTCGCGCTGGGCCTGGAGGTTGTAACTGCTGTTGTCCTGGGCGCTGGCGGAAAAGGCCGGGGCGGCCATAAGGCTGGCCAGGGCCAGGGCGAGGGCGGTTCTTTTCATGAGGTCTTTCCCCTTCTTTTGGTAAACCCGCAGGGTTGTGGCGGCTGACAACATGGCTGAGATAGGCCGCCACTGCAAGGAAAAGGGGCCGAACTGCGGCAATGGTCCTGCCAGTTGTCGTAAAAAAAGCCGCCCGAAGGCGGCTCTTGCTTAAGCGCTGCTCAGCGCTGCTCGCCCCGCAGCTGCTTTACCTCGGCTTCCAGGGCGGCGGCACTGGCGGTCGCGCCGTCCAGGGGCTCGCCCGCCACCAGGGCTATTTTGGACCAGAAGCGACCCTTGCCGGGCTTGAAGGCGCCCTTGCCCTGGTGGCTGAAGAAACTGCCCCAGAGGCCCTTGAGCGCCATGGGCACCACGGGCACCGGGCGCTTTTTCAGGATCCGCTCGACGCCGGGGCGGAAGGGCCCCATGTCGCCGTCCTTGGTCAGCCGGCCCTCGGGGAAGATGCAGACCACCTCGCCGTCCGCCAGCTCGGCGTCGATGCGCTCGAAGGCCCGCTCGAAGGTCGCGGCGTCGTCCTTCTGGGAGCAGATGGGGATGGTCTTGGCGGTGCGGAACAGCCAGTTCAGGCCCGGCATCTCGAAGATGCCCTTTTCCATCACGAAGCGCACCGGCCGGCGGCAGGCGCCGGCGATGAGCAGGGCATCGACGAAGCTGACGTGGTTGCAGACCAGCAGCGCCGGGCCTTCCCGCGGTATGGCCTTGAGGTTGCTGCTGGTGACCCGGTAGAAGCTGTGGCTGAGCAGCCAGATGCAAAGGCGCAGCACGAATTCCGGCAGCTGGCCGTAGACATAGAAGGCCACCACCAGGTTCATCACCGCCAGCACCGCGAAGTACTGGGGGATGCTGAGCTGCATCACCGATAAAAAGAGGATGCCGAACAGGGCGCTGGCCACCATGAAGAGGGCGTTGAAGACGTTGTTGGCGGCGATGACGCGGGCCCGCTCGCTCTCCTCGGCACGGGCTTGCAGGAGGGCGTAGAGGGGCACTATGAAGAGGCCGCCGAAGACGCCGATGAGGGTGAGATCTACCAGCACCCGCCAGCCGAAGGGCTGGGCCAGGTAGCTGCCGATCCCCATCAGGCTGGCGCCGACCTGGTCGGGGGCGGCGAAGGCCAAATCCAGGCCGAACACCGTCAGGCCCAGGGAGCCGATGGGCACCAGCCCCAGCTCGACGTGGTCGCCGGAGAGCCTCTCGCAGAGCAAGGAGCCTGCCGCCACCCCCACCGAGAAGGCCACCAGCAGCGCCGTCACCACGGTGTTGTCGCCCCCCAGCACCTGCTTGGCGAAGGTGGGGAACTGGGTCAGGTAGCCGGCGCCCAGGAACCAGAACCAGCTGATGGCCATCAGGGACAGGAAGAGGGTGCGGTTCTTGCGGCCTATGTGCAGCATGGCCTTGGTCTGCTGCCAGGGCTTGAAGCTGAAACTGGGCGCCTTGGCACCGGCGGGGGCGGCGGGGATAAAGGTTGCGGCCAGGTAGCCGACCACGGCCAGGGCCAGCAGCCCCACTGACAGCCACAGCAGCACCTGCTCGAAGCCCACCACCAGGCCGCCGGCGATGGTGCCCAGCAATATGGCCACGAAGGTGCCCATCTCCACCCAGGCGTTGCCGGCCACCAGCTCTTCGGGTTTGAGCAGCTGCGGCAATATGGCGTACTTGACCGGGCCGAAGAAGGCGGACTGGGCCCCCATCAGGAAGAGGACCCCCAGCAGCCAGAGGTACTGCTGCTGCCAGAGGGCCAGTACCGCCAGGGCCATGATGGCTATCTCGGCCAGCTTTATCTTGCGGATAAGCCAGGCCTTGTCGACGGCGTCCGCCAACTGGCCGGCCGGGGCCGACAGCAGCAGGAAGGGCAGTATGAAAAGGCCGGCGGCGATGTTGACCGTCAGGGAGTTGTCCTGCCAGGGCAGCAGGCCAGTGCTGAAGGTCAGCAGCAGCATCAAGGCGTTCTTGAAGAGGTTGTCGTTGGCGGCCCCGAAGGCCTGGGTGAAGAAGAGGGGGCCGAAACGGCGGCTCCTGATGAGGGCGGTCATGGCTGCTCCTTGTCCAGAAAGTGGCCCAGCAGGGTGGCGATCATGGCCTGGCCGTCGGCGCCGGCCAGGAAAAGTTTGTCGTCGATGTCCAGCAGGCAGATGCCGTGGACGCTGGCCCAGAGGGTGCGGGCCTCCAGGCGCAGGGCGTTTGCCGGCAGAGCGGGGTTGAGCCTGGCCAGGGGCGCCTCCACGGCATGGAAAAGGCCGTCCAGCCGCTGCTGGTAGTCCGCCGGCATGGGCTCGCCTGGGGGCAGCTTGTGCTCGAACAGCAGCCGAAAGGCGTGGGGCCTCTCCCGGGCGAAATCCAGGTAGCCAAGGGCTGTGGCCAGCAGCTGCTGGCGGGGGTCTTTTGTACTTGGGTTGGTGTCGTCCTGCTGGGCCAGGGCGCTTGCCAGGTCGTCCAGGGTCTGGCGGTTGACCCGCAGCAGCAGCAGGGCGTAGCTGCCGTAGTGGCTGACCAGGGTGCTGGGGGCATAACCGATAAGGCCGGCCAGGCGGCGCAGGCTCAGGCCTTCGATGCCCTGGCCCTGCAGCTCTGCCTGCACCGTCTCCAGCACCCTTTGGTCCAACTGGGCCGGGTCGTGGTCCTTGCGTCTACCCATGGTTACATGTCGTAAATGAACAGTGTTTTTTAACCTAAGGCAAAGGCCAGGCCAGGGCAAGCCCCGGCGGCGACTTTTTTGTAGAAGGCGAGGGCTCAGTCCTGGGCCAGTTGCTGCCAGGCCTCCAGGCCGCCGGCCAGGGCCTGGCTTTCGATGCCGTGGGCCTGGAGCTTCTCGGCCAGCAGCGCCGCCGACAGTTCGTGGGGGCAGGCGCAGTAGACAACCACGGGGCGGCCCTTGGCCTGGTCCAGAACCTGGTCCAAGGGGGCTTCCAGGGAGACGGGCAGGGCGCCGGGAATGCCGTCCGGCTGGTCTGGGCTGGGGCCGCGCACGTCCAGCACCAGCGGGGCCTGGCCGGCCAGGTGCAGCTCCTGCAGGGCCTCGGCGCTGATGCGGGGCACCTTGGCGGTGCGGCGCAGCAAGGCGCGCCTCTTGGTGTATTTCCAGGCCAGGAACAGGGCCAGGGCCCCCAGCACCGCCAGCAGCCCCAGGGGGCCGTAGTGGCTGAGCCAGTCCAGCAACCTGTCCACGGCGCTGCTGAAGGCCAGGCCCAGGCCGATGCCGGTGCCGGCCCAGAGCAGGGCGCCGCTGAAGGAGAACAGCCAGAAGCGCGGCCAGGGAGTGCGGTGCAGACCGGCCATGGTGGTGAACAAGGCGCCGGCACCGGGCAGGAAGCGGGACACCAGCAGCGCCTTGGGGCCCACCCTGGCGTAGAGGTTTAGGCCGGTGCGGATGCAGGAGTCCTGGGACAAGGAGAGGCGGCAGATGGTCTTGAGCAGGCCGCCGCCGAAGCGGCGCCCGGCCAGGTTCCAGCTGCTGTCGGCCAGCATACAGGCCAGCATGGCCAGGGCCAGACATTGGCCGGCGTCGATATGGCCCTGGGCGGCCAGGGCCCCCACCAGGATCAGGGAAGGGAAGGACGGCAGCGGCAGCCCCAACTGTTCGGCCAGGACATTGAGGAAGACCAGCAGCGGGCCTTGTTGTACCAGCAGGTGCTCCAGATCGCGCATGGTGGGCCAGTAAAGGGGAGGGAACTGCCAGTCTAGGAGCAGGCCCTTGGCCCGGACAAGGGGCATTTTGCGAACGCTTTTATCGATAAGCTGGTTTAGTCCGCCAGGAGCCCCTTGAGGTAGTCCACCGGATCCTTGCCACAAGGAGGCGCAGTGGCGCCGATCCCGGCTTCGCAACGACTGTAAAGTTGTTAAAAGGATAGGGAGATCAGGGCCTTTGCCGTGCTTTACTGGGGCAAAGGTTGAGGTTGGAACCAAGATGAAAAAGACCGCTTTACGTAAATGGCTGCTGATGGGTGCCGGCGGCCTCGTCATACTGGCTCTCGGCGCCTGGTGGCTGGCCCCGGCCAAGCCCAAGATGGATTTCCTCACCGTCGCCCCCAAGCGGGCCGACATCGAGAGTGCCGTGCTGGCCACAGGTGCCCTGGAGGCCTACCAGCAGGTCAACGTCGGTGCCCAGGTCTCGGGCCAGCTGCGATCCCTCAAGGTCGAGCTGGGGCAGAGCGTCAAGAAGGGCCAACTGCTGGCCGAGATTGACCCCGTGCTGCAGCAGAACGATCTCAAGAAGGCCCAGGCGTCCCTCAACAGCGCCCAGGCCCAGAAGAGGGCCAAGCAGGCCTTGCTGGAGCAATACCGCCTCGCCTTTGAGCGCCAAAAATCCCTGAACCAGGCCGACGCCGGCGCCAGGGCCGATCTGGAGCAAGCCCGCGCCCAGCTGGTCAGCACCCAGGCCGAGCTGTCCTCCCTCGACGCCCAGATAGCCCAGGCCGAGATAGCGGTGGACACCGCCAAGGCCAACCTCGGCTACACCCGGATCACGGCCCCCATGGACGGCGTGGTGATCGCCATAGTCACCAAGGAAGGCCAGACGGTGGTCTCCAACCAGAGCGCCCCCACCATACTGATCCTGGCCAACCTTGACACTATGACCGTCAAGGCCGAGATCTCGGAAGCGGACGTCACCAAGGTCAAGGCCGGCATGCCGGTTTACTTCACCACCCTGGGCGACCCTGACCACCGCTACCAGGCGAAGCTCCGCAGCGTCGAACCGGCCCCCACGACTGTGTCCGATTCCTCCAGCAGCAACAGCAGCTCCTCCAGCTCATCGAGCAGCACCGCCATCTACTACTACGGCCGTTTCGACGTGCCGAACCCCGACCACCAGCTGCGGCTGTCGATGACGGCCCAGGTGCACATAGTGCTGGCCGAGGCCAAGGGCGCCCTATGCATCCCCGTCTCGCAGCTTGGCAAGCAGCTGGGGCCGGACAGCTACCAGGTGCTGGTGATGGGCAAGGACCACCCCATGCCCCGCCAGATAAAGACAGGGGTGCGGGACAACGTCAATGTCCAGGTGCTCGAAGGCCTCACCGAGCAGGACCGCCTGGTGGTGGGCGACAACGCCCTCAAGTACAGCGGTGAGGAACGCCGCCGCCACGGCCCCTTCGGGTTCTGATCATGGCGCTCATCGAACTGCGCGGCATAGGCCGCAGCTTCCCCTCCGGCGACCAGCAGGTGGCGGTGCTCAAGGACGTGAACCTGGACATAGAGGCCGGTGAGATGGTGGCCATCGTCGGCCAGTCCGGCTCCGGCAAGTCCACCCTGATGAACATCCTCGGCTGCCTGGACAAGCCCAGCCAAGGGGCCTACCAGGTGGCCGGCCAGGACGTGGCCGCCATGGACGACGACGCCCTGGCCACCCTGCGCCGGGAATACTTCGGCTTCATCTTCCAACGCTACCACCTGCTGGAACACCTGGACGCCACCGGCAACGTCGAGATGCCGGCCATCTACGCCGGCAGCCCCAAGGCCGAGCGCCGCGCCCGCGCCGAGGGCCTGCTGGGCCGCCTTGGCCTGGGTGAGCGCAGCCACCACAGGCCGGGGCAGCTCTCCGGCGGCCAGCAGCAGCGGGTCAGTATCGCCCGGGCCCTGATGAACGGCGGCGAGGTGCTGCTGGCGGACGAGCCCACCGGCGCCCTGGACAGCCAGAGCAGTGCCGAGGTGCTGGCCATCCTCAAGGAGCTGCACCAGCAGGGCCAGACCATCATCATCGTCACCCACGACATGGAGGTGGCGGCCATCGCCGGGCGCATCATCGAGATAAAAGACGGCGAGATAGTGGCCGACCGCCGCAACGACAGTGCCTTCGAGGCCGTTAGTCAGGCCGGCCACCAGGAACACAAGGAGCCGCGCTGGGTGGGGCTCTGGGGCCGCTTCAGCGAGGCCTTCAAGATGGCGGGCCTGGCCATGGCCAGCCACCGCATGCGTACATTGCTGACCATGCTCGGCATCATCATCGGCATCACCGCCGTGGTGAGCGTGGTGGCCGTGGGCCAGGGCGCCCGCCAGAAGGTGATCGCCGACATCAACGCCATCGGCACCAACACCATCGACATCTACCCCGGCGCCAATTGGGGGGACCGCTTTGCCAACAGCATCCAGACCCTGGTGCCCTCCGATCTCGAGGCCTTGCAGGGCCAGGTGTTCGTCGACAGCGCCACCCCCAATGTCCAGGCCAACGCCAAGGCCCGTTTCGGCAACGTCGACTCCACCGCTACGGTGCGCGGCGTTTCCGAGCAGTACTTCCAGGTGGAAGGCATGACCATGGCCGAGGGCCAGGCCCTGAACCGTGACGACATCCGTCACCTGGCTCAGGTGGCGGTCATCGACAAGAACACCAAGAAGACCCTCTTTACAGACGGCAGCGACCCCATAGGCCAGGTGATCATCCTCGGCAAGGTGCCCTTCAAGGTGATAGGGGTGGCCGAGGACAAGGACAGCAATTTCCGCTTCGACCAGAACCTGCAGATCTACGTGCCCTACACGGCGGTGATGAGCCGCATGCTCAGCCAGCACTATTTCAGCTCCCTGACGGTGCGGGTGGCGGACGGGGTCTCCAGCAAGCTGGCGGAAGAGGGCATCACCCGCCTGCTGACCCAGCGCCACGGCCTCAAGGACTTCTTCACCCGCAGCTCCGACAGCATCTTGACGGCGGTGCAGAAAACCACCTCCACCATGACCTTGCTGATCTCCTCCATCGCCGTCATCTCCCTGGTGGTGGGGGGCATAGGGGTGATGAACATCATGCTGGTGTCGGTCACCGAAAGGACCAGGGAGATCGGCATCCGCATGGCCGTCGGCGCCCGCCAGGCCGACATACTCCAGCAGTTCCTCATCGAGGCGGTGCTGGTGTGCCTGGCCGGCGGCGCCATAGGCGTGCTGCTGTCCCTCGGCCTGGGGCTGGTGGCGAGCCTGGCCGGTAGCGCCCTGCCCATGACCTTCTCGGTGGCGTCCATCGTCGGCGCCTTTGTCTGCTCGACCCTTATCGGGGTGGCCTTCGGCTTCCTGCCTGCCCGCAGCGCCGCCCGCCTCGATCCCATTGAGGCCCTGGCCCGTGAATAAGACCTTTTTCACCCCCGCACTGCTGCTGACCCTGGCCCTGGCCGGCTGCGCCCGCAGCGACTACCAGAGGCCCGAACTGGCCTTGCCGGCCAACTGGGCGACGCCCTTGACCGGCACCACCCTTGCCCAAGGGGCGCGTTGGTGGGACAGCTTCAATGACCCGCAGCTCAGCGCCCTCATCGATAAGGTGCTGAAGAAAAACAACGACCTGGCCGTGGCCGCCCTCAAGGTCCGTGCCGCCTTGGCGCAATCGGGCCTGGCCGATCGCAACCTCTTCCCTGACCTCAGCGCCGGGGTCGACGCCAGCCGCCAGAAGTCCCTGGACGGTGGCAAGGCCAAGAGCAGCTACTCGGCGAGCCTGGGGCTGTCCTACGAGGTGGATCTCTGGGGCCGGCTCTCGGCGGTGCGCGACAGCGCCGCCTGGCAGGCCCAGGCCAGCGAGTACGACCGCCAGGCCGCGGCCCTGGCCCTGGTGGCCAGCACCGCCCAGCTCTACTGGCACCTGGGCTACCTGAACCAGGCCATCAGCGACGGCAAGGCCTCCATCGCCTATGCCCAGCAGAGCCTGGATCTGGTGGAGGTGCGTTACAAGGCGGGGGCCGTCTCGGCCCTGGAGCGCTACCAGGCCCGCCAGGCCCTGGCCAGCCAGCAGGCGGCCCTGGCCGATTTAGAGCGGCAGCGGGCTCAGGACGGCACGGCCCTGGCCATCCTCTTCGACCAGGGGCCGGAGGTCGGCCAGGCCGAGCCCCAGCACCTGCCGGAGATGGCCCTGCCGGCCGTGCCGGCCGGCCTGCCGGCAGACTTGCTGGCCCGGCGCCCGGATCTGATGGCCGCCGAGGCCCGCCTCAAGGCGAGCCTGGCCGATGTGGATCAGGTGACCGACAGCTTCTACCCCAAACTCAGCCTCACCGGCAGCCTGGGCTCCGGCTCCACCGCCTTGAGCGAGCTGCTGCAAAACCCGGTGGCGACCCTGGGAGCCGGGCTGGCGCTGCCTTTCATCCAGTGGAAGACCCGGGATCTCAATATCCAGGTCGCCCAGAACCAGTACCAGCAGGCGGTGCTGGGCTTTCGCCAGCGCCTCTTTGGGGCCTTGAAGGAAGTGGAGGACAGCCTCAGTGCCCGTGACAGCCTGAAGCGCCAGGGCGAGGCCCTGGCGACCTCACTGGCGGCGGCCAAGGAGGCCGAGCGTATCGCCGAAGTGCGCTACCGCAGCGGCGCCACAGACGTGCAGCTCTTTCTGGACCAGCAGGAGAAGCGGCGCAGCGCCCAGTTGGCCTTGGCCCAGAACCATTACCAGCAGCTGGCCAATCTGATGGGCCTCTACCAGGCCCTGGGGGGCGGCGCCGAGAAGGCGCCTGCGGCTTAGGAGACGGAGCGCGCCAGGCGCTGCTGGCGGGCCCGGTAGCGCTGCCAGGCCAGGCGGCTGGCGTGGATGGGGAAGAGGGCGACCAGCCCCAGCCCCAGGTACCAGTGCAGGGCGGAAAGGGGCACCAGGCCTTCCAGGCAGGCCGGCGGGTAGTAGAGCAGGTAGCCGCTCAGCACCAGCGCCAGCCAGAGCCCCAGGTGGATAAGGCCGTCCGGGTGGCGGCGCCAATGGCGCAGCTTCTTGCCGATATGGTCGCTCCACAGGTAGCCCAGCAGCCCCAGGCCCAGCATGGCGAAGGCGCCATGGAGCTGGCGGAAGCTGCCGGCCAGGGGATGGGGGAACTCGTCGAGGCTTTTCGGCAGGCAGAGATAGAGGCCTATGCCGCTGGCCACCAGGCCCAGGAAGCCGAGCCACAGCAGGGCCCGGGACGGATTGACTTTCATCGCGCTCCTCTCTTTTGGCCGGCCATTATAAGGGACCCAGTAACTGGGCGCCCAGCCTCTCCAAGAGCCCAGGCGCCTGGGCCGCCACCTTGGTCAGGGCGTCGGCCCGCCAGGCCCACTTTGCCTGCACCGTCCATTGTCCCGGCGCCAATGGCTGGCCCTTGGCATCCAGCAGCAGGCCGGGGAAATCGGCGTCGCTCTGGCTGCTGGAGCTGGCCAGGGCGCTCTTACTCAGCAGCAGCCGGGGGGCGGCTTCACCGCGGACAGTGACGGGAAGCAGGGCCTGGCCGAAGGCGCGGATATCGCCGCCGGCATTGACCCAGCCGCTCTCGACCCCGGCCCGCTTCATGGCCGCCACCGCCCTGTCCACCGCATAGCCCTTGGCGATACCGTCGAGGCTGATGAGCACCGGCTGGGTCAGGCAGATCTCTCCCGGCCGAAAGGCCAGGGCCCGGGCGTCGCCTTGGTCCAGGCGCGCGCCAAAGCCGTGGTCCGGCAAGATGCCGCGCCTGACCAGGGGCGCCCCCAGGGTGCAGTTGAAGAGGCCGCCGCTTTTTTGCGTCAGGGCCTTGGCCAGGCGCAACACCCGCAGGCTGGGGCCGGGCAGGGCCAGCCAGCGGCCGGGGTTGAGGTTGAGGCGGCTCAGCTGGCTGTCCGGGCTGTGGAAGCTGAGCTGGGCCTGTACCTCCTCAATGGCAGAAAAGCCGGCCACAAAGGCCCGGCTTTTTTGCTCTAGGGTAAGGGGCTGGTCCACCACCAGCTCGACGAAGGTGCCGAGCAGGGGGCGCATCCGCCGGCTCATCGTCATGGGGCCAGCACCAGCTTCTGCAAGGTCAGCAGCCGGCGCACCCCGTCGGTGACGTTGCGACAGGAGAGGGTGGCGCCGCTGATGTTGCTGATGTCCTTGCCAAGGCGGATGGGGCTTGCCAGGGTCTTGCCAAGGAACTGGCCGCGCCAGATGGGCTGGCGAATTTGGCCGCCGTGGGTCTCGCGGTAGCTCAGCACCTCTATGCCCAGCACCTTGCCGGCCATGTCGGTGGCCAGGGCGTAGGTGATGAACTCGTGCTTGCCGATGACGTTGTCCACCATGAACCAGCCGACTTGCTGGCCGTCCTTTTCCGCCCGCCACACCGGCTGCTGTTCGAAGCGCTGGCGGACCCCGGCCTGGTCCTGGATGGCGTCCATCTGGGCCTCGCTCAGCTTGACCTTGGCGTCGGCAAAGCTGGCGCCGGGGAAGAGTTCCTGTTGGGCCTCATTGACCGTCAGGTAGTCGGCGGCCACCACGGCCGGGGCGGCGATCACCAGGGGCAGGGCCAGCAGCTGGGGAAAGTGGCGCATGGCGGTCTCCTTAGAAGTTGTAACCGATCTTGAGACGCCATTCGGTCTCGGTCTTCTCGATGAGGTGCAGGTCGCGGTCGGTCTGTTCGGGGAATTTCTCGCCGCCGCCGCGGATCTGCTGCATGTAGGTGAGGGTGGCCCACCACTGCTGACCGCCGTAGTGCAGGCTGGGGCCGGCAAACCAGGACCAGCGCTCCAGGTTCACCTCGGTTTCGTGCTCTTCCTCGTAGAGGGCTTCGGCGCCCAGGTACCAGTCGGGGGCGAAGCGGTAGGTCAGGCCGGTGCCGGCCTTGAGCTCGATTTCCATCTCGGCGGTGGTGGGCCAGTCGAAACCTTCAGGCAGGTTGTCGATGTGGGCGCGCTTGGCCCAGGTGGTCTCCATGCCGATATTGCCGGCCCAGACCAGCTGGCCCTCCATGAAGTACTTCTGCATCAAGAGGTTGGCGTCGATACTGATGGTGTCTTTGCGTTGGCCCGAATGCTTGTCCACCCAGCTGTATTCGCCGGAGATGTAGGTGGAGAGGCCGAAGTCGTCGAGGGCCGGGCTCAGGAAGTTGTACTTGATGGCGGTCTCGACGCCGGTGAGCTTCCAGCCGAACTTCTTGTCGCCGGGCAGGTAGCCGTCGATGACGAGATCGCTGGTGTCCAGGGCCATGCCGTGCAGGGCGCCGGAGACGTTGAAGCTGTTGGTGACGCCGTATTCGAACTCGGTGTTGGTGTCCAGGGCCCAGTAGTCGCCGTAGCTCTTGCCTTGGCGCTGGGTGAAGAACTGGTAGAACTCGGCGGCACCTTCCGGCAGGGTCTCGGCGCCTTTGACGTAGCCGAGCAGGTTTTCGTCGGCCTGGGCGTTGAGGGCGAAAAGGGCAAGGGGCAGGGCGGAGCAGGCAAGCAGCTTCTTCATAATGCGATACATTTCTATTGGTTAATAAGAATGAATCGCATTATACATTCGCTTTTTTTCCTTGCAACGGCCGATGGACGGCAGGGCAAAAAAAAGGCCGCCGACGGCAGCCTCAGTTTGTCGTGGAGGCCTGCAAGGCCTTGAGCGCTGCCAGGGCCGCGCCGCTCGGCAGGCCATGGCGCTTGGCGGCCAGGTAATGCTCGGAAAAGGCGGCCAGCCAGGCCGCCAGCAGTGCACCGTTGCGAATCTCTCCGGCCTGCTCCAGCAGCAGCGCCGCCACTTCGGCGGTGCAGAGGTGGCCGTCCCTGTGCTGGCTGCGCAGCTGGTAGCCTGAGAGCAGGGCCTCGTCGATGGAGCTGACCTTGAGGGCGTCGAGATAGCGGCTGGCGCGCAGCATCTTGCGGGCCTGCTGCCAGGTGGCATCCAGGATCAGCAGCTTGGCCGGGCCAGACGCGGGCAGGGGCGCCAGGCGCTCGGCTTCCACATAGTGGCTGGGAAAGACGATGCGGGTGTCCGGGGTCAGCCAGTCCAACAGCTCGGCGCCGGGTTCGGTGCGGTGCCAGTCGAAGGCCTGGGTGCCGGGCAGCAGATCGCAGATGAGCTTGCCGGTGTTGCTGGGCTTGAAGGGCTCGTTGTGGTGCATCAGCAGCCCGAATTCCAGGCGGCTCTCCAGTTGCGGCCTGTGGGGGCAGAGGCAATAGTCCGGCACCAGGGCGCAGCTGTCGCAGCGCACCACCCGGGCGCCTCTGGCCAGGTAGGGCCTTTGGCTGCTGCCTTGGAGGCGTTTTTTCAGTTCCAGTACGGCGTTCATGGTTTCCCCACAAAAAAGGCCCCTGACGGGGCCCTTTGTCCTCAAGTCGGTTGCCTTAGAGGCGCTCGGCTTAGAGGTGCTCGGCTTAGAGGCGCTCGAGGATGGACTGGGTGAAGTCGGTGGTGGAACCGGTGCCGCCGAGATCGCGGGTGGTGCGGTCGCCAGACTCGATCACCTCGGTCAGGGCCTTGCGGATCTTCTCGGCCTTGTCCTGCATGCCAAGGTACTCGAGCATCTGGATGGAAGCCAGGATCACGGAGCTGGGGTTGGCGATGTTCTTGCCGGCGATGTCAGGGGCAGAGCCGTGCACTGCCTCGAAGATGGCCGCGCCTTCGCCGATGTTGGCGCCAGGGGCCATACCCAGGCCGCCAACCAGGCCGGCGCAGAGGTCGGAGACGATGTCGCCGAACAGGTTGGTGGTGACGATGACGTCGAAACGCTCGGGGTACATCACCAGGTTCATGCAGCAGGCGTCGACGATCATCTCTTCGAAGGCGATGTCGCTGAACTGCTGGGCCACTTCACGGGCGACTTCCAGGAAGAGGCCTGAGGTGGACTTGAGGATGTTGGCCTTGTGGACGGCGGTGACCTTCTTGCGGTTCTCGCGGCGGGCCAGTTCGAAGGCGAAAGTCACGATGCGCTTGGCGCCTTCGCGGCTGATGACGGAGGTGGCCTCGGCGTGGGTGCGGTCTTCGTTCACCTTCTGGCCGACACCGGCGTACATGCCTTCGGTGTTCTCGCGGACGGTGATGATGTCGATGTTCTCGTAACGGGCCTTGGTGCCCTTGAAGGACAGCACGGGGCGCACGTTGGCGTAGAGCTGGAACTTCTTGCGAAGGGAGACGTTGATGGAGGTGAAACCGCCGCCTACGGGGGTGGTCAGGGGACCCTTGAGGGTCACCTTGTTCTTCTCGATCAGATCCAGGGTTTCCTGGGGCAACAGCTCGCCGGTTTCTTCCAGGGCGGCAAGGCCGGCCTTGGCGAAGTCGTACTCGAAGTCACAGCCGGCCTTGTCGAGGACCTTGATGGCTGAGTCGATGATGTCGGGGCCTATCCCGTCGCCGGGGATAACGGTGATGCGTTGTTTGCTCATGTGCACTGACTCCGTGCGAATGCCTGCTTGGATTCTTGGATAAGGCGACAGCCAATGTCGCCAAGTTTAATAGCGCTGGCGCCTGTGAAGCGGGCTTTTATAGCATAATTTGCCGCCGTTCACCACAAATGCCCTGTGGCCGCCCTTCGACTTATGGCCTATTGACGGCGCCTTGGAACTCGCCTTGTCCGGGCGGCGCGGGCTTTCGTTTGTGCATTCTTATTCAGGGCCTGCCGGGGACCAAGGCCATAGGTGGCCAATCCCTGAGGCTGTGGCGCCAGCCGCGCTCCGTAGGACAACAAGGCATGAAAAAAGCCGCCCTAGGGCGGCTTTTTCTTTACCAGGGCAAGGGCTTGCCGTCGTAGTTGAGGAAGCGCCCCGAGGCCGCTTCGTCCAGCTCTTCGATGCGCTGGGTGAGGCCCGCCACGCTGGTGGCGGTGTCGATGAGGGCCCTGGGGCCGCCCATGTCGGTCTGCACCCAGCCGGGGTGGTAGAGCCCCACCCTGACCCCTTCGGGGGCCAAGTCCACGGCCAGGCTCTTGGCCACGGCGTTGAGGGCCGCCTTGCTGGCGCGGTAGCTGTAATAGCCGCCTGAGCCGTTGTCGCCCACCGATCCCATCAGGGAGCTGATGAAGGCGAGCTTCTTGGCCTTGCCGGCCAAGAGGTTGGGCAGCAGGGCCCGGCTCAGCAGCAGGGGCCCCAGGCTGTTGACCTGGATGCAGTGGGCGAAGTTGAAGGCATCCACCTCGTCGAGGTCTGCCTCGGCGTGCAGCACACCGGCGTTGTTGACGATGAGATCCAGGGCCTGTCCCTTAAGGGCCTCGGCCAGTTCCAGCACGCTGTGCTGTTGGGTGAGATCCAGCTCCAGGGCCCTTATGCCCTTGGTCTCCAGGGCCGCCTTGTGCTGCTTGCTGCGCACTGTGCCCAGCACCTGGTGGCCAAGGGCCTGGTAGTGGCTGGCCAGTTCCAGGCCAATGCCGCGGCCGGCGCCGGTGATAAGGATGTTCATGGTGTTTCCCCCAATCTGAGTTCTGACAGGCTGAACGGCAACGGCAGATCCCCTTTCAAGGTGGCCAGCTCCCTGGCCAACAGGGCTGCCTCGGCATTGTCCCTGACCTTGGCTGCCGCTTTTTCTCCAGCCTCAGTTGCCAGTATGTCAGCAAGATGACGGTGCTGCTGCAAGAGGGCCGCCGCCGTCTTGGCTCCCACCCCAGGCACCCCGGGCACGGCGTTGGTGCTGTCGCCGGCCATGGCCAGGTAGTCGACGAGCTGGGCCGGCCGGATCCCAAGCTTCTGGCGCCAGTGCTCGCCGTCCAGGAACTGGCGGGCGAAGGCGTCGTACTGCACCACGCCTGCGCTCAACAGCTGGGCATAGCCCTTGTCGGTGGAAACGACCGCCACCGAGACGCCGTGGCTGCGCGCCGCCACCGCCAGGCTGGCGATGAGATCGTCCGCTTCTTCGGCTTCCGGCAGCCAGCTCTTGAGGCCGAGGCGCTGCCAGCCGTCGATGACCGAGGCCAGTTGCTTGGCCAGATCCTCTGGCATGGGGCTGCGCCCGGCCTTGTAGGCGGGGAAGCGGGCGTAACGCCAGGAGGGGGCGCCGCCGTCGAACACCGCCAGGGCGTGGGTGGGTTGCAGCTCGGCCTTGATGCGCCGCCAGGCGCCTTCGCAGGCCCCCAGTACCTGGGGGCTCACGGCGTGCAGGCGGCGGATTAGGTTGAGGGCGTCGAGAAGGACCAGTCGCATCAGCGCTGGGCGAGCTCGAAGCAGGGCCTATAGGTGCTGCCGGGCAGCTTCATGCGGCCCTGGGCCACGAAGTCTTTGAGCAGCCTGTCCATGTCGGCCATGATCTTGGCGTCGCCGTCGATGCGGAAGGGGCCGTGTTTCTCCACGGCGCGAATGCCCTGCTCCTTGACGTTGCCGGCCACTATGCCGGAGAAGGCCCGGCGCAGGTTGGCGGCCAGGGAGACCTTGCTCTGGTTGGGGTGCAGGTTGAGCTCGGCCATGGCGTCATGGGTGGGCTCGAAGGGCAGTTGCAACTCGGGCTCTATCTTCAACGACCAGTTGTAATAGAAGGCGTCCCCTTCGGCGCGGCGGTAGGCCAGCACTTCCGGCATGGCGGCCTTGAGGTGGCGGGCCACCATGTCGGCGTCGTCGATGATGATCTGGTAGTGGTTGCTGGCTTCCATCCCCAAGGTGGCGCGGATGAACTCGTCCAGCTTGGCGAAGTAGTCGGCGCTTTCCTTGGGCCCCGTGAAGATCACCGGCAGGCTTTGCTTGTGGTTCTCGGGGTGCATCAGGATCCCCAGCAGGTAGAGGATCTCCTCGGCCGTGCCCACGCCGCCGGGGAACACCACTATGCCGTGGGCCATGCGTACGAAGGCCTCCAGGCGTTTTTCGATGTCCGGCAAGATGATCAGTTCGTTGACGATGGGGTTGGGGGGCTCGGCGGCGATGATGGACGGCTCGGTCAGCCCCAGGTAGCGGGCCCCCAGCACCCGCTGCTTGGCGTGGCCTATGGTGGCGCCCTGCATGGGGCCCTCCATGGCGCCCGGGCCGCAACCGGTGACGATGTTCAGTTCGCGCAGCCCCAACTGGTAGCCCACGTCATGGCAGTAGGCGTACTCGACGTCGCTGATGGAGTGGCCGCCCCAGCAGACGATCATGTTGGGATCTGGGCTGGGCTTCAAGGCGCTGGCGTTGCGCAGTATGGCGAACACCAGGTTGGTGACGTGGCTGGCCTGGGTCAGGTTGAAGTCGTGGCGCTGCTCGAGGTGGCTGGACACGTAGAGGATGTCCCGCAGCACCGAAAAGAGGTTCTCGTGGATACCGCGGATGAGCTTGCCGTCCACGAAGGCATCTTCCGGCGGCCCCACCAGCTCCAGCTTGACGCCTCGCTCGCGGCGCAGCACGTTGACCTCGAAGGTCTTGAATTTCTCCAGAATTTCCTTGGAAGAGTCGGTCTGGCTGCCGGAGTTCAACACCGCCAGGCAGCAATTTCTGAACAGCTGGTAGAGGTTGGATCTGGAACTGGCCTTGAGGCTGTCCACTTCCAGTTGCGACAGCAGACTCATGCTGCCGATGGGACTCAGTTGGACGATCATCCTTACTCCTTGGGCAGGATCACAACCTGGTTTCGGCCGCCGCGCTTGGCCTGGTAGAGGGCCTGGTCGGCCCTTTCGAAGGCCAGCATGGGTTGCTCGTGGGGCGCCACTTCTGTGGCACCTATGGATATCGTGATCCGCACGTCTTCATCCTTGAACTTGAAGGGGATCTGGCGCACCGCCTGGTGGAGTTTCTCCAGCGGGCGATTGATGTCGGTCTCGGTCAGTTCGGGGAAGATGATCACGAACTCCTCGCCACCGTAGCGGGCCACGAAGTCGGTCTCACGCAGGGCGCGCCTGATGGTGTGGGCGATGAAGCGCAGCGTCTTGTCGCCGGCCGTGTGCCCGTACTTGTCGTTGATTTCCTTGAAATGGTCGATGTCCAGCACCGCCAGCCACAGGGGGTGGCCAAAGCGTTGCAGGCGTTTGTGTTCCACCGACAGCCGCTCGTCGAAGGCGGCGCGGTTGGGCAGTTGGGTCAGGCTGTCGTGGAGGCTGTCCAGGCGCTGCTGGGCCAGGCGATCCCGGTATTGCTGGGCCTGGAGCTCCAGCTCCGCTATCTGGTGTTTGAGATCTTCCAGGCGGCCTTGCAGCTGTTGCTGGTGTTCGTCCTCCTGGGCCTGCTTCTGTTGCCAGAGCTGGGTCAAGGCGGCCATGCCGGAGAACATTTCCGGCCAGGAGCGGTTCTCCATGGCCTGGTCCAGGGCGGCCAGCTGGGCCGAGAAGCGGGCATTGAGCTCCTTGCGGCTCTCGTCCAGGGCTTGGCAGTGGGCCAGGGCATTGCAGGTGTGCTGTTGCAGGTTGTGCAGGCTGGCGCCGGCGATACTGAGGAACTGTTTGGCCAGCTGCCGCTCCTGGTCCAGCACCTTGACCAGCACCTGCAGGAAATCCAGGCAGAGTTTCAGCAGGGCGTCCTGGGACAGGGGGGACAGTAACTGGCGGCGGATCTGGTGCAGCTCGTGGTCGGCGCCGGACAGCTTGAGGCTGGAGACCAGGGACATCAGCTGGTCCAGCACCTCGGGGTCGCCCTGGTGGGGGTGGCCGCCGAAGCTGTCGGGGCTGCGCCTCTGCAGGGATACCACCTTGAGCAGCAGGCTCAGGGCTTCCTGGGTGGCGGGCAACAGCCGGTAGAGGGTGACCCTGGGCAGGTGCAGGTCGGTGATCAGGCTTTTCAGCTGGCGGCGCAGGTCCGTCGGCAGGCCATTGATGTGATGCAGCTGCTTGAGGGTCTCGGTGAGGGTCGTCTGCCAGCCGCCCAGGCGCTGTTCCTGGCGGTCCTGCTGCTGGTTGAGCTGGTCGTTGATGGCCAGCAGTTGGGCCAGGCTGCGGCCCAGGTTCTCGGGGTTGAGCACCAGGTTGGTGAGCCGTTTGAGGCTCTCGTCGAGCTCGGGATCCAGGCCAAAGGCCAGGTGGCAGGTCCGTTGCAACAGTTGGCTGACGGCATCCAGCTGGTTCTGGATATCCCGGCGTTGCTGCTCCTGGAGGCGAAGGCTGGCGGCCAGTCTTTCCCGCAGCTTGGCGTCCATATCGATAGGGTCACTCATGATATTGGCAGAGCCTGTTCTTTATTGGGCCAGTTTACCGCGAAAGTCTCTTGGCTTGCATTGAGCTGTTGCAATCTCTGCATCAAATCCGAGTAGGGCAGCCCCGTCACCTTGATGGTGCCCTTCTGGATGGCCTCGCCGAGGCTGTCCCTGACCGGCTCGGCCAGGGCCGAGGGCAGGGTGCAGCTCAGGCCTATCACCCAGATGTCGGCCTGGGGGCTGTCGAGGGCGGCCAGGTGCTGGGCAAAGAGCAGGGTTTCGAGCACCGTCATGGCGCTGCCCACCCTGGGGTGGTAGGGCAGCAGCGGCAGCAGGGTGCCGGTCAGGGTCTGCTGGCCCACGTCCAGGCCCGACTGGCGGGCGGCCTTGTCGAGGATCTGGCGCAGCCGCATGGTGAGGCTGTCCTCCTGGCTGTAGCCGGGGCTGGAGAGCACGAACAGCAGCAGGTCCCGGGAGGGTTGCACCAGCATCCTGGCTTCCGGCAGGGCCAGGGTCAGCTGCTTGGCGAAGTGGCCGAAGCGGCGCCGGGTTTCCTGAAAGCCGAGGCTCTCGTAGACCTCGGCCATGCCGGACAAGCGGCAGAGCACGGCGGCCAGAGGCTGGTGGTTGGCCTGGCCGGCGGAAAGGGGACTGAGATCCATGGCCAGGCGCAGCTCGCTCAGCATCTGGTCCCCTTCCTGGAGGAAAGCGTTGATGTTCATGAAACCGGTGGCAGGGTGTTGGCCGGCACCGGCCAGGTGCCGTTGGCGCTGGTGGCGGCGCCAGCCGGCCAGGCCCAGCCAGCAGCCGCCGGCGCCAAGGGCAAGGCCCAAAGCCACCGCCAGCGGTGGCAGGGCCGGCTCTTTGGCCGGTGGCGCCGCCGGTGGTGGCGCCGAGACCTTGACGGTGATCTGGCTGGGCTTGGCGCCGCTATTCAAATTAGCCAGGGTCTTGGTGACTTCCAGGGCCTTTTGGTACTGGCCCTGGCTTTCATAGAGGCCGGCCAGGGCCTGAAGAGCCTTGCTGTGGAGTTCCCGCTCCACTGTGGGGTTGGCTTCGGCGCCGTCGATGGCGGCCTGGAGGGCGAGGGCCGCCTTGTCGTCCTGGTGCTGGGCCAGGTAGAGCTTGCCCAACTGGTAATTGGCCTTGGGCAGGTAGAGGCTGCCCTGGAGGCGGGTCAGCTGCTCCTTGGCTTGGGTCAGCATGGCCTCAGCCTTGTCCAGTTTACCGAGGCTCAGGTAGCCCTGGCCTATGTCCATCAGCAGCTGGCCGGCGGCCATGGCCTGGCCCAGGCGGTTGACGATGTCCAGGGCGTTATAGAACTGCACCAGGGCCAGTTGCGGCCTGTCGGTGGCCAGCATTAGCTCCCCCAAGTAGCGGAAGCTGATAGCCAGATCGTCCTGGTCATCGAGTTTCTGGAAGAGGGCCAGGGCGTCCATCTGGGCCTGCTCTGCCTGCTTGTACTGGCCCAGGCCGGCGTAGATCATCCCCTGGCGGCTAAGGGCCTTGCCCTGGTAGAGCTTGTCGCCCAGTTGCTCGGCTTCCAGCTCTGTCTCCTTGAGCAGGGTCAGTGACTGGGCCGGCTGGTTCTGGCGCCGGGCCAGGGCCGCTTCCAGCAACTTGAGCTCCAGGTAGATGTTGTTGCGTCCCCCCAGCTTGGCGAAGCGATAGCTGTCGGAGATGAGATTGCGGGCCTTGTCCAGGTCACCGATGAAGGCATAGACATGGGCGGCGCTGGAACTGATCTCGGCGCAATACTGGTAGGCCCGCAGCTGGTTGAAGGGGCGGCAGTAGCTCATGGCCTCTTCCAGCAGTGGCAAAGCGCGGTTGAGATCGGAGTCGAAATAGATCAGCACCTTGGCCTTGAGGTAGGCGTAGTCGGCCTTCTGCAGGGGATCAGTGCCTGCGGCGGCCCGCGTCTTCAACTGGTCGAGGACGGGATCCATGCTGTCTCTGCTGGCATGCTTTGCCAGCAAGGCCCAGCCCTTTAGCAGCAGCGCCTGGAACGCCAAGCCGTCGGCCTTGTCCGCCAGAACCTGGTCGGCCAGGCTGATGGCCTTGTCTGGGGCTTGAAGAACCTGGATCCGGGCGTCGAACAGCTGTTCCTGGTCGAAAGCCAGTACCGGCAGGCTGATGAGCATGAGGCAAAGCAGGACTCTTTTCATGTCCGATTTGTTGTTGTCCTTATACCGGAGGTCGGATCGGCGTTGTGCGCTAGGGGCTTGTCGTTACCATACCAGCCTGATAATCCAAGCATAATGACCCAGGGAGGCGCCATGAAGCCATTTTTGCCATTTTTGTTAACTGTCTGAGCCTTTCGGTGCTGGCCGAGGAGCCGTGCCAGCGTTGAGAGAACCGGTGCGCTTACAATCTTGCCCTCTTGGAGGAAGGCCAGGGAAGCCTGGAGCCGATGCCGCCTACCTGGCCCATGGTGGGAAGGCGACCTTCAATACCTGACAAAAAAGCCCGCCGTTCGGCGGGCTTTTTTGTCACTGGCGGGGCAGGCGGGGGTTACCCATGGCGACAGGCTCGCTTGCCCGCCAGGGGTTGATGTCCAGGCCGCCGCGGCGGGTGTAACGGGCCGACACCAGCAGGAACTGCGGGTCCAGGCGGTGCTTGAGATCCATGTAGATCCGCTCCACGCACTGCTCGTGGAATTCGTTGTGCTGGCGAAAGCTGATGATATAGCGCAGCAGCTTCTCGCGGTCGATGCGCGGGCCTCGGTAGTGGATCTGCACCGAACCCCAGTCAGGCTGAGAAGTGATGAGGCAGTTGGACTTGAGCAGGTGGCTGACCAGCTTTTCCTCCACCATCTCGCTGCCGCCGATGCCGTCCAGCAGGCCGGGGTCGAAGTCATAGTGGCTGACCTCGATGTCCAGCCCGTCGATGCAGTCGCCTTCTTGGTGGCCGAGGGGCAGGGCGTCGAGCTCTTCAGGGCCGTAAAGAGTCACGGTGGCCTCGCCGCCGGCGGTGGCGGACAAGTCCTTTACCAGGGCGGCCTTGACGGCATCCGTGCTCTCGAAGCGGCTCTGGTTGAAGCTGTTCAGGTAGAGCTTGAAGGACTTGGACTCCACCAGGCGCGGGCTGGTGGCGGGGAAGCGAAACTGGGCCAAGGCCACCACCGGCTTGCCGCGGGCATTGAGCCAGGAGAGCTCGTAGCCGTTCCAGATGTCTTCCCCCACGAAGGGCAGGCTGTCGCCCAGCTCGAGGCTGTCGCGGTTAAGGCTGCGCGGCACCCCGTGCAGCAGGCTGGGATCGTACTGGTCCTGGTAGGCCGTGGTCTTGCCCAGCGGCAGATCGGCCAGTTCCTTGGCACCTTGGTAAAGCGGGTTCTTTGGCATTGCTCGCGGCCTTGGCTAAACTGGCCTGCCATTGTATCCCAAGAGCCGCCTTTGATGGACCACAGCCTTGCCGCCCTGGAGCGCCTGTTCGCCCGCCTGCCCCAAGACAACCCCTGCTGGCGATACCAGCCTGATCCCGACTGGCCTTCCCCTTGCGAGGGCGACGGCCGCTGGCAGCCGGTGAAGCGGGACCCCCCAGGCCTATTTACCGATCTCGAAAAAGCCCTGGAGCTGGCGCTGCATCCCAGCGTCAAGGCCTACTATGGCCATTACTTCATGGAGCATCTCAAGGTCCGGCACCAGCGCGGTGAAGTGTTGTTGCTGGGGGCCTGGAACCAGGCCGATTTTGAACGGCTCCAGGAGAACCTCATCGGCCATGTGCTGATGAAGCGGCGACTCAAGCAGCCCATCACCCTCTTTATCGCCTGTACCGACGACGAGGATCTGCTGCTGAGCATCGACAACGAAAGCGGCGCCGTGGTGCTGGAGCCGGTGGGCCAGGAGGCCAGGGAAGTGCTGGCCCCCAGCCTGGCCGAGTTCCTCGACAACCTCAGCGCAAGCGAGGCCTGACAGCCCTTATTGGAAGTCCCAGCTCAGGTTGGATACCAGTCGGCATTCGTCGCATTTGAAATCGATGATGCCGTGCAGGGTGTCCGCCAGGCGCCAGGGGGCGCCGCAGCCTGGGCAGGGGCGGTTTTGCTCCGCCTCCAGGCTCTCACCCCCTACCCGGTACAGGTAGTAGTAAGTGGGGATCTTGGTCAGGTACTCGGTGCGCTTGGCAAAGTCGTGGCCGCGCCTGCCCAGGGGGCTCTTGGGATCGCCCAGCTCGAACAGGGCGGCCTGCTCGGCGCTGACCCCGTTCATCTGCAATTGGTCGCAGGCCATCCAGTCGTCCTGCCAGCGCAGTAACAGCTTGTGGTCGCCGTTGGCGATGGCCGGCACCCGGTAGAGGGGGATGGGGGCCAGGCTGTCGCCGCTGCGCAGCGGGCTGCAGTTGTGCACGAAGGTGGCATAGAGCAGCTGCCAACTGGGGGAGCCTTCTTCGGCCGTGGTATCGGAGAAGAGATCCCGGCCCAGCAGCTTGATGCGGGGCTGGGTCAGGCCGGCCTCGGCGAGCTTGGCCAAGGCGTGGCGGCCGGCCGGTGACAGGTATTTTTGATGCAGGCTATCCGGCTCGGGGCAGACCACCCGCAGGTTGAGGCTGCCTTCTTTTATCCAGGTGGGCAGCTCCCGGCCCAGCACCTGGCCCTGGTGGCGCCAGGCGTCGAAGAGCCGCATCACGGCGCCCTCAACCAGCTGCACCTGGCTGTCCTCAAAGAGATCGAAGCTCACATCCAGCAGGTACATCAGCCCTTGTCCTCAAGAAGTCCGTGGTGGGCCAGGGCCTCTTGGATCTTGGTGGCCACGAAGTCGTCCAACCAGGCTTTTTGGGCGGCACTGAAAGGCTCGGGAGGCGGGGTCTGCTCGGGCAGTGGCTCACCCTGCAGGGCCTTGATGATAACCGGCAGGGGCAGGGGGCTTTTCAGCCGTGCCTTGACCAGGGCCAGGGTCGGCCTGTGCCCTTCGGCCTTGAGGGCCTGGATAACGTCGTTCAGTTCGCTGGACATGGTGAGGGCTCCATTGCGGGAGCCCTATGATCCACAAATTCAGCGCAAACGCACGTCCAGTTCATCGATGCACTCGGCCCAGTCGGAATCTTCGCGCCAGCACTCGCGCAGGAAACTGGCCTGGGCGCGGCTCCAGAAGGGGGCGTCGGCCAGGCTGGTGCGGGCATTGAGGCCCTGGTGACGGGCGATAAAACCTTCGATGTCCTTCTGGCCGCTGGGCAGGCCCAGTTGGGCAAAGAGCTCCGGCAGGCCATGTACGGGCTGTTCCATGACGAACGCCTCCGTGTTGCGAAAATGTTGATATGAGGCTAGCGTCAGTGAGCCTGCACCGCAACGGATGGACCCATGAGCACTGCCCTGAATCAAGAGTATCAACTGACCTGGCTGACTGCCGAAGATTTACGCCAGGCCGGCAGCATTCTTTTCCAGTGTTACCGGGACGATCCCCTGTTCCAGCAGCTGTTCGACGCTCAGCACCCCGACTTCGAAAAGCGGCTGCGTTCGGCCATCCGTGACGAGCTTCAGCACCTGTGGCAGGGGCGGCAAAAGCTGTTCGGCTGCTTCCAGGGGGAAAGCCTGCTGGGGGTGGCCTGCCTGGTGGCCGAGCCCCAGGGCAAGAGCAAGCTGTGGAGTTGGCGGCTGTCCATGCTGCTCACCGCCGGCTTCGGCACCACCCAGCAATGGCTGGCGCTGGAGCAGCAACTGGTGGACAAGGTGGACAAGGACAGCTTCGACTGGCTGGCCTTCCTGGCCGTGTCCCCCGTCTATCGTGGCCTGGGCCTGGGCAATATGCTGGTGGACGGTGCCACCAGGGCAAGCATCGATGCCGGCAGCGGTTGCCTGGCCCTACTGTTGAGCCGGCCTGAAGAGGCCGATTTCTTTGCCCGTCAGGGTTTCAGCCAGGCAGGTAGCCTGGCCTTCAACGATCTGGAGGTCGCCCTTTGGCAGAAGACGCTATGAAGTACCACAGGTTCAAGGAGTTCTACCCTTTTTACCTTGGCGAACACCAAGACCCTTGGTGCCGGCGCCTACACTACCTGGGCTCAACCCTGGTGCTGCTTCTGCTGCTGGCCGCGCTGCTGACAGGCCGCTGGTCGCTGCTGTGGTGGCTGCCGGTCGCCGGCTACGGCTGCGCCTGGGTAGGGCACTTCTTTTTCGAGCACAACAAGCCTGCCACTTTCAGCCACCCCTGGTACAGCTTGCTGGGGGATTGGGTGATGTTCGGGCAGATGCTGCGCCGCTTTTTCGGCAATAGGATGTAAGCCATATCTCACAGGGGCTTGGGCCATCACCACTTTGTGCTGTCGGCATCCGGCGGGCTCTTGTTGTTAAATTCATTATGTAACAGTGTCTTATCTTCATTTTTGGTGCCGTTCTCCCTGGTCCAGCCCCCCTGGAGTCGCCTTGTTCCCCGCTGTCCATCTCTTATTCTTAAGTCGTAGGCAGGATGCTGACAGCCAGGAAGGCAGCAGGGATGCGACCGCAGGAGTGCGGTATTGCCAGGAAGCGAGGCGGGGCAGGAGCCCGGCCCGGTAGGAAGCCGAACAGGACAGTGGCAGGAGCCGCAACCGGAAGGACCCGAGGCGGGGCAGGAGCCCGGCCCGGCAGGAAGCCGAACAGGACAACGGCAGGAGCCGCAGCCGGAAGGACCCGAGGCGGGGTAGGAGCCCGGCCTGGCAGGAAGCCGAACAGGACAGTGGCAGGACGCCATCAGGATATGCCCAGGTAAGGGGCGTCATGGAAGATGCGAGAAGCAGGTAGCGCCAGGAAAGACACCAAGCCGCCAGCCGGGAAGGGAAACCTTTCCGGCTCTTCTTTTTTATGGGGGCTGGACCCTGCTTCCTTAGTAGCTCACTGAGCTTTTATGCCATCCCCTTGTGCGAGATCTCTTACAAAAGCCTGGGAAAATCTCCCTTTGTTGCCTTGGTGATTTCTGCGGGATTTTTAAAATTGTCTTTTAAAACATGCGGTTATTGTTTTGTGCCTTTGCTTTCTTACGCTCTGGAAGTTGCTCTAGGCTCCGTCAGTCGGTTGTTATGGCGCGGTAAAGGGGTAATCTTTGCACTGTCAGCAGGACGCTGGCACAAGGATGAGGACATGGACGACACCGCAGGATGCGGTAATGCCCAGGACGGGTTGGTGAAGCAGGACGCTTGGCCAGGTAAGGATACCGAACAGGACAAAGGCAGGAGCCTTTTAGGGAAGTCCCAAGGATTGGGAGCATCAAGGACTGATGCAAGGAGCATAAAGCGCAGGGAATCGACATCCAAGCCGCTCTCGCCGGGAAGGGGTATCCTCTTCCCGGCTTCTCTTTGTCCCGCTTCTTTGAATTCGCATTGCGCTGCCTTGGCCGTTTATTCCTTTTCCTTGTGCGAAATCTCTTACAAAGCCCTGGGCAAATGCCGCTTTGTTTCCCCCGCCATTTCCGACGTGTTTTATTAATTCCAATCTAAAACAGTGTCTTATGCAAAATGACTGCAGCCAGAGTCGGTTTGGCTCGGGCTTTGAAGGCCCGAGGTCGCCTTGTTATCGGCCGGTAAAAGCTTAGTCTTATCAGTGTCGGCAGGACGCCGATACAAGGATGACAGCAGGGACGACACCGCAGGATGGCGGTAATACCCAGGACGGGTTGGCGAAGCAGGATGCTTGGCCAGGTAAGGAAGCCAAACAGGATCAAGGCAGGAGCCTTTTAAGGAAGTCCCAGGGATAGGGAGCATCAAGGATTGATGCAGGGAGCATAAAGCGCAAGGAATCGACATCCAAGCCGCTCTCGCCGGGAAGGGGTTGCCCCTTCCCGGCTCTTCTTTTTTAAGGCCTGTGCCACCCGTCTCGGCTAGTACTCCCTCATCACCGGCCACTGCACATCAAGCAGCCGACGCCCCGCCATGGCGAAATGGACCTGATAGCGTTCGTCGGCGTTGAGGCTCACTTCCATGACATAGTGGTGCACCAGCCCTCGCCGCCCCAGGCGGCGCCTGTGCAGGGCCACCTCCAGTAATTGCACCTGGTGGCGTTGACAGAGTTGGACGGCCGCCGCCCTGGCCCATTCCTCCTGCTGACGCAGCCGCCAGAAGATGAACAGTCCCAGGGCTAGCAGTAGCAGGGTCAGGAGTTCGCTCAAAACAGGCTCCCCAGGGCTTTGGCCAATGCCACAGAGCGTTCGGGGTCACGGAGTTTGGCCAGCAGCTTTGGCCGCAGGGATGGCAGCATCACCAGATCGGCAAAAAGGGCAGGGAAGTGCCTTCCCTCTTCGAGGGCTGCCGCCAGTTCCAGGAAATGGCCGAGGCGCTTTTCATCCTCCAGGCTCTCCCAGAGCCTGCCGGCTACCACCAGCAAGTCTTGCAGGGCGGCTTCTGCCAAGAGCTTGTCGGCGACTTCGGCGGCCTTGCCGGTTCGTCCCAGGGCTCGCCCCAGTGGGAGAGGAGCTTGGGGCAAGCGCTCCCAGAGCGCTTCGGCCAACTCGGGGGCCAGCTTGTGGTTTTCCAACTGCATGGCCAGGGGTATCAGCACTTCCAGGGGAGCCTCGGCGACAAAGCCTGGGAACCAGGGCTGGTCTTTGTCCCTTGCCACCAGGTCAGCCAGGCCTTGCAGACCAAGGCGTTGCCAGTCCCGCAGCTGGCCACGGGCGTAGGCCAGGGTCTCTTCGTAATAGAGGGATGCCGGCTCGCCCAGCAGCAACTTGGCCTGGCTATGAAAGGCGGCGCGTTTTTCCTCGCTGGGCAGGAAGGTGAAGGGATTGTCCGGCAGGGCATCCCGCCCTTCTTGCATGGCGGCCAGTACCTGGGCCATGAACTGGGCAGCCTGGCCCTGATTGATGAGGCCCTGCTCGTCCAGCCCCAGACGGACGAACCAGACATAGGGCTGGTCTTGCCAAAAAAGAATGCCCAGCCAGGCCTGGCGCTGCAGAGGGTAGGGATAGGGCCGCTCGCCTTCGGCACAGCGCCTGAAGTCGTCTTCGGGCAATGGCACTACCCGTCGGCCCAGATCGAAGATCCGGTAACGGGCGCCGCTGGCGTCGAGAAAATCGGCCAGGTTGGTCAATTCCATGGAAAGGCTCTTCTTGAAAAAGGGGTCATTATAGGTAGCTCGGCTTTGCTATCCTAGACACCCTGTTTTTTCGAGGAGTTTGCCATGCGGGATCGCGCCCTGGATCTCATCAGCCTGATCGAGATGGAAATGCGTCAACACGGCCTCTGGTCTGACGTTGAACCTTCCGCCGAGGCCTTGGCCAGCACCCAACCCTTTGCCGTTGACACATTGGACTTCGAGCAGTGGGTGCAGTTCATCTACCTGCCCAAACTCACAGTGCTTATCCAGGTAGGCAATGTTCCCCATAACGTCAGTGTCTGCCCCATGGCCGAAGAGGCTTGGCGCCACCACGGCGACAAGGTGATGGTGCTGCTGGACCGAATAGCCGACCTGGACGAACTGCTGAGCGGCAAGCGGGTCAGGGAATGATGCTGGAGATCTGCTTCCAGGATGAACACCTGGTGGTCATCGACAAGCCAGCTGGGCTTCTGGTGCACAGATCCAAGATAGCGGCAGGGGAGAGGGTTTTCGCCATGCAGCTGCTGCGGGACCAGTTGGGCCAGCACGTCTACCCTGTGCACCGGCTGGACAGGCCCACCTCAGGCCTGTTGCTCTTTGCGCTGAGCCCAGAGGTAGCCAGGCAGTTGGCCGAGCAGTTCAGCGCCCGCCAAGTCAAGAAGAGCTACCTGAGCCTGGTGCGGGGTTGGGTCAAGGAAGGGGCCGTGCTGGACTACCCCCTGGTGGAAGAATACGACGCCGTCATGGGCCAGCCGCGCAAGGAAAAAGAAGCCCAGGACGCCGTCACTGCCTACGCGCCCCTGGCCCATTGTGAGTTGCCCCATGCCGTCGGCCGTTACCAGACGGCCCGTTACAGCCTGGTGACCTGCTCGCCCCTGACAGGCCGCCGCCACCAGCTGCGCCGCCACTTCGATCACCTGCGCCACCCCATCGTCAACGACACCACCCATGGCGACGGCAAGCACAACCTGCTGTTTCGGGAAGTGCTGGGTTTTCGGGAACTGGCCCTGCGGGCCTGGCGCCTGGCTTTCACACACCCGGTGACGGGCGAGGCGCTGGACATCAGGGCGCCTCTGCCGGCAAGCTGGGAAAATCTTTTCACCGATTTTGGCTGGGACTGCCAAGGCCTGATGGCCAAGGCCGGTGCCTGGCATGACGAGGATCTTTGATGGCCGCTATCCATGTGGTTTATGGCAGCGTCTACGGCGCCGCCGAGCAACTGGCCCAAACCCTGACCGAGGCCTTGACGGAAGGCGGCCACCAGGCCCGCCTCTTCGAACAGCCGACTGTGGCCGAGGTGATCCAGGACAGGCCCGATGCCCTGCTGGTGGTGACCTCCACCACAGGCGACGGCGACATCCCCGACAACCTGCTGCCCTTCTTTGTGGAACTCAAGGACAGCTTCCCTATGCTAAAGAGCCTGCCCTACGGCGTCATTACCCTGGGGGATTCCAGCTACAGCAGTTACTGCGGTGCTGGCGACCAGTTCGAGGAATTGCTGGAAGAGTTGGGGGGCAAGGCCCTGAGCCTCCGCCTCAAGGTTGATGCCTGTGAAACCCTGGAGCCTGAAGAAGAAGCCTTGTCCTGGCTCAAGCACTGGAGTGCGCTCCTCTAGGTGAAACACCAACTCTTCGCCCGCGCCCAGCGTCTCGGCCAGGCGCTGATGCTGCCGGTGGCCATATTGCCGGCCGCGGGCCTGATCCTGGGCCTGGGGGCCGCCAATCCCGGCTGGCTGCCCGACGCCGTCGCCGCCTGGCTCTACCAGACAGGGGACGCCGTCTTCGCCCACCTGGGGTTGTTGTTTGCCGTGGGGGTGGCGACCGGCCTAAGCCGCAACGACGGCAGCGCCGCCCTGGCTGCGGTGCTGGCCTACCTCATCACCATCGCCGGCCTGGACGCCTTTGCCGGCAATGCCGTGGACACCGGCGCCGCCGGTGGGGTGCTGGTGGGGCTGATGGTGGCCTATGTCGCCTCTTTCAGCCGCAACTGGCAGCCGCCATCGGCTTTGACCTTCTTCTCCGGCCCGCGACTGTTGGCGGCCCTGGTGGTGGTGCCGGCCCTGCTGCTCTCGGCGAGCCTCGCTACCCTCTGGCCCAGCCTGTCCCAGCTCATCGCCCACTTCTCCCACTGGGTGTCGGACGGCGAGCCCGTGCTGGCCTGGGGCCTCTACGGGGTGGTGGACAGGCTGCTCTCTCCCCTTGGCCTGCAGCACATCTGGAACGTGCCCTTTTTCACCGAATCCGGCGGCGTCTGCGTGCAGGACGGGCAGGTGCTGCCGGTGGACCAGAGCGCCTGTTACGGCAGCTGGATCCGCGGCGAGGTGCGCCGCTTCCTGGCCGGGGATCCCAGCGCCGGCCACCTGGCCGGTGGTTACCTGACCAAGCTGGTGGGGCTGCCCATGGCGGGCCTGGCCATCTGGCTGCGGGCCAGGCCGGAAGAGCGGGCCAAGGTGGGGGGCATCATGCTCTCCGGCGCCTTGGCGTCCATGGTTACGGGGGTTACCGAGCCCCTGGAGTTCGCCTTTCTGTTCGTGGCGCCTGTGCTCTATGTCTTCCATGCCTTGATGAACGGCCTGGCCTTCGTGGTCTGCATAATGCTGGGAGTCCACCACGGCATGAGCTACTCCCAGGGGCTCATCGACTTCGTGGCCTACTGGCCCCTGGCCCGCAACCTGGCGCCTTTGTTCTGGCTGATGCCGCTCTGGGGCGCCCTCTACTTCGTGGTCTTCTACGTGGCCATAGGGGCCCTGAAGCTGGCTACGCCAGGGCGCACCGTTGAGGTCCAGGCGCCGGTACCGGCCACGGGCCAGGTGATCGCCGAGGCCTTGCTGGCGGCCCTGGGGGGCCGTGACAACCTGCTGCGGGTGGACGCCTGCATCACCCGGCTGCGGCTACAGGTGGCCGACCCCAAGATGGTGGACAAGAAGGCTTGCCGGCGCCTGGGCGCCAGCGGCGTGCTGGTCATAGGCCAGGGGGTGCAACTGGTGTTCGGCGCCAGGGCGGCTGGCCTGAGGGACGCCCTCAACCGCCAGTTGGCATGAAAAAAGGCAGCCCGGGGCTGCCTTTTTGCTGCCGGCTTCCCTCAGTTGTGGGAATGCAGCTCGGCGTTCAGTTCGATGGCGGACTTGTTGGTCTTGACCTCGATGCGGCCGCTCTGGGAATTGCGGCGGAACTGCAGATCCGGCTTGCCGGCCAGGGTGCTGGCCTTGACCACTTCCACTTCCTGGTTCTTGTCATCCAGCACCACCACCTTGGAGCCGCCGGTCACATAGAGGCCGGCTTCGATGGTGCAGCGATCGCCCAGGGGGATGCCGAGGCCGGCGTTGGCGCCGATGAGGCAGCCTTCACCCACCGAGATCACCACGTTGTTACCACCGGACAGGGTGCCCATGGTGGAGCAGCCGCCGCCGAGATCCGAACCGTCGCCCACCACCACACCGGCGGAGATCCGCCCTTCGACCATGCTGGTGCCGAGGGTGCCGGCGTTAAAGTTGACGAAGCCCTCGTGCATGATGGTGGTGCCGGCCGCCAGGTGGGCGCCCAGGCGCACCCGGGAGGCGTCGCCGATACGGATGCCGGCCGGCACCACGTAGTTGGTCATCTTGGGGAACTTGTCCACGGACTGTACGTCCAGCACCCGGCCCTCGGCACGGGCTTTGAGCTGGCGCAGGGGCAGCTCGTCAAGGGCCACGGCCCCTTCGTTGGTCCAGGCCACGTTGGGCAGTAGGCCGAACATGCCGTTCAAGTTGATGCCGTGGGGCTGTACCAGGCGATGGGAAAGCAGTTGCAGCTTGAGGTAGACCTCGGGAGTGGAGCTGGACTGGGCATCGCTTTCGAGGATACAGAGCACCAGCGGCTGCGCGGTGCCGAAAAGGGCCTGGGCTATGGCCTGCTGGTCGCCAAGGCCGGCCTGGGCAAAGGCCTCGGCCAGGGCCGGCAGCTGCTCGGCCTTGATGTCGATGGCCTGGTTGCCGCCGCTGTAACCGGTGACGGCCGCCAGGGCTTCGACCAGCTCTGCCTGCGGGGCCAGTACCGGCTTGCTGTAGAACACTTCCAGCCAGTCGCCGGCTGCGCTGCGGGTACCTATACCCAGGCCCAAACTAAAGTGGTTAGCAGCTGTCACGAGGGTCTCCTAAGGATCTGCTGTGGCGACGCCATGGCGCCGCGCCATGAAAAGGGTCGGCATGGGGCCGACAGGCCCTGGCCAATAGGCCGGGCAAAAGCCGGCCCCAATAGGGCCGGTGCCGAGGGGCAATTGGCTCCTCCGGCGTAGCGGCCGATTATCCCCATTATTGCGCCAGGGCGTCCACCAGCGCGTCCCGCAATTGCTGCTGTTCGTCGTCGCTGAGGGCCTCGCCGTCCAGGGTGGTGAGGATGAAGAAGTCCTCGGCCCGCTCCCCTATGGTGGTGATCTTGGCCGCCTTGAGGGAAACGCCACATTCGGCGAACACCTGGCCCACCTGGGCCAGCAGGCCGGGCCTGTCCAGGGCCGTGAACTCGGCCAGGCTCTGCTTGCGGCTGGACGGCAGGAAGGTTACGTCTGTCGGCACCTTGAATGGCTTGAGCTGGCGGGGCAGGGGCCTTTGCGCCGGCTTGGGCAGTTTGGCCTGCAGCAGCGCCTTTTCCAGGGCGCGCCTGGTGCTCTGTACCCGGGAGGGGCTTTCCACCGGGCTGCCGTCCCGCTCCACCACCACCAGGGAGTCCAGGGCCCAGCCGTCCTTGCTGGTCATGACCTGGGCATCGAAGATGGAGAGATTCTTGCCGTCCAGCACGCTGGCGATGCCGGCAAAGAGCTGGGGCCTGTCGCGGGTATAGACGAAGAGTTCGGTGCCGCCCCGGGTGGTGTGCTTGGACAGCTTCACCAGGGGGCCGTCCTTATGCTGGTGCTTGAGGATGGCCTCGGCATGCCAGGCGATCTGCTCAGGACTGTGGCGCAGGAAATAGTCGGCGCGAAAACGTTGCCAAAGGGCTTTCAAGGCACTCTGGCTGATGGCGCGCTTGGCCAGCAGTCGGCCGGCTTCTTCTTTTGCCTCGCGGATGGCGGGCCTGATGTCGATAGGCTTTTCCAGGCCGCGGCGCAGGGCTTTTTGCGAGGCGAAGTAAAGCTCGCGCAGCAAGGAGCCTTTCCAGTCGTTCCACAGCTTGTCGTTGGTGGCGCGGATGTCGGCCACCGTCAGGCAGTAGAGGTAGTTGAGGTGGGTCTCGTCCCGCACCAGGGCGGCGAACTGGCGGATCACTTCCGGATCCGAGATGTCCCGGCGCTGGGCCGTGACCGACATCACCAGGTGGTGCTCCACCAGCCAGGCGATGAGGCGGGTGTCGATGTCGGAAAGGCCATGGCTCTGACCAAAGGCCAGGGCGTCGGCGGCGCCGAGCTCCGAGTGGTCGCCGCCCCGGCCCTTGGCGATGTCGTGGAAGAGCGCCGCCAGGTACAAAAGCTCGGGCTTGCGCATCTGCCGCACCAGCAGGCTTGCCAGGGGGAACTCCTTGGCCCTGTCCGGCAGCGAGAAACGGTAGGCGTTGCGCACCACCCTGTAGGTGTGTTCGTCCACGGTGTAGGCGTGGAAGAGATCGAACTGCATCTGGCCCACTATCTTGCCCCAGGCGGGGAGGTAGGCGGCCATAATGCCGTGGCGGTGCATCAGCTTGAAGGGCAGGCCCAGGCCCCTGGGGTGACGCAGCAGTGCCATGAAACGCTCCCGGCAGGGCGGATCTTCGCAAAGCGGCGCCTTTATGTCGCGGCGCAGGGCGCGCAAGGCCCTCAAGGTACCGGCGGCGATGCCGGTGAGGTTGGAGTCCCTGGCCAGATGCAGGAAGAGGTCCAGCAGGTAATGGGGCTGCTCGCCCAGTCTCCCCGGCTCGCGGCACAGCAGCTGGCTGCCCTGGGCATCAAAAAGATCGTCCAGGCGGCGGCTCGGCGGGTGCGGCTCCGGGCTCAGCTCTTCGGCCAATATTTCCAGGAGGATGGCGTTGAGCTCCGAGACTCGGCGCAACGTCTGGTAGAGCTGCTGCATCATGGCCTCCACCGCCTGGCGGTTGTCGCCCTCGAAACCCAGCAGCCTGGCCACTTCGGGTTGGAGGTCGAACAGCAGCCGGTCTTCGCTGCGCCCGGCCGCCAGGTGCAGGGCAAAGCGCAGCCGCCAGAGGTGATCGCGGCAGGCGATGAGCTCGTCCAGCTCTTCCTGCTCCAGCCAGCCTTGCTCGGCCAGGGCCGGCAGATCCTTGCGATTGAGGTGGCGCAGCAGCACCCAGACCACCGTCTGGATGTCACGCAGGCCCCCGGGGTTGCCCTTGAGGTTGGGCTCGAGGTTGTAGGCGGTGGAGTCGTAACGGCCGTGGCGGGCTATCTGCTCATCGGCCTTTGCCTTGAAAAAGGCCGCCACAGGCCAGCAATGGGCCGGGGACAGGCCGCGTTTGAGGGCGTCGAAGAGCCCCTGGGGGCCGCACAGCAGCCGCGCTTCCAGCAGGTTGGTGGCGATGGTGATGTCGTCTTTGGCCCTATCCAGGCAGTCGGCCAGGGTACGGGTGGCGTGGCCGATGTCGAGGCGGGCGTCCCAGAGCTCTGTGATGAATTGGCTGATGCTGTCCTGCTCGGGCGCTGTCAGCTCCTTCTCCGACAGCACCAGTATGTCCACGTCGGAATAGGGGTGCAGCTCGCCCCGGCCGTAGCCGCCGACGGCGATAAGGGCCAGTTGCCCTTGTTCCAGCCCCAGGGCCTGCCAGCGTTCCACCAGCAGGGCGTCCATGACGGCGGCCCGCTCGTGGATGAGGGCGATGATGTCTGTATCGGGGCCCAGCCGTGCCTTGAGGCTGTCGGTATGGGCTTTGAGGCTTTCGCGAAGGGCCAGGGCGGCGTTCATTCAGGCTCCACAAAAAAGCCCCTCGGTGAGGGGCTTGTTATCAGTGCTCGATGACGCGGGGCAGGTCTTCGTCCGGACGCAACGTCAGGACCTCCACACCTTTGTCGGTCACCAGCAAGGTATGTTCCCACTGTGCTGACAGGCTACGGTCCTTGGTAACCACAGTCCAGTCATCTTTAAGCACCTTGCAGTGATATTTACCCACGTTGACCATGGGCTCTATGGTGAGGCACATACCGGCCTTGAGCTCGAAGCCGGTCTTGGGCTTGCCGTAGTGCAGCACCTGGGGCTCTTCGTGGAATTCGTTGCCGATGCCGTGGCCGCAGTAGTCGCGCACCACCGAATAGTTATGGGCTTCCACGTGCTTCTGGATGGCATGGCCGATGTCGCCGAGCCTGGCACCGGGCTTGACCATCTTGATGCCGATGTAGAGGGCCTCCTGGGCGACCTTGCAGAGGCGCTCGGCCTGGATGCTTGGCTTGCCGATCAGGAACATCTTGGAGGTGTCGCCGTGGTAGCCGTCCTTGATGACGGTGACGTCGACGTTGATGATGTCGCCGTCTTTGAGCACCTTGTCATCGGCAGGGATGCCGTGGCAGACCACGTGGTTGACCGAGGTGCAGATGGATTTCGGGAAACCGTGGTAGTTCAGGGGCGCGGGAATGGCCTGCTGCACATTGACGATGTAGTCATGGGCAATGCGGTCCAATTCCTCCGTGGTGACCCCGGCCTTGACGTGGGGGGTGAGCATCTCCAGCACCTCGGCGGCCAGGCGGCCCGCCACGCGCATTTTCTCTATCTCGTCAGCCGTCTTGATCTTGGCACTCATTCAACTACTCTTTTGGCGCAAAAACTGCGCTTCACCTTGGTTTCGGTCGGTGCTTTATGGTATAAAGCGCGCCGGCAATTTACAAACCAAGTTGCCATTAACCCTAAACCACACACGGGTCGACACATGCGCCGGGGTGCCCTCAAGGGGTCGGATGCATGGGACTCGTGGAGGCCTAACCCCAATTTTGGAGACGATTATGTCCAAAGTTTCTATGCGCGACATGCTGCAAGCCGGCGTTCACTTCGGTCACCAGACCCGTTTCTGGAACCCCAAGATGAAACCCTTCATCTTCGGTGCCCGCAACAAGGTTCACATCATCAACCTCGAGCAGACCCTGCCGATGTTCCACGATGCCCTGAACTACCTGTCCTCCGTGGCCGGTAAGAAAGGCAAGATCCTGTTCGTAGGTACCAAGCGCGCTGCCAGCGAAGCGGTCAAGGAAGCAGCCCTGAGCTGCGGCCAGTTCTACGTCAACCACCGCTGGCTGGGCGGTATGCTGACCAACTGGAAAACCGTTCGTCAGTCCATCAAGCGCCTGAAAGATCTGGAAACCCAGTCCCAAGACGGCACCTTCGAAAAGCTGACCAAGAAAGAAGCGCTGGACCTGACCCGCGAAATGGAAAAGCTGGAGAAGTCTCTGGGCGGTATCAAGGACATGGGCGGCCTGCCTGACGTTCTGTTCGTGATCGACGCCGACCACGAGCACATCGCCATCAAGGAAGCCAACAACCTGGGTATCCCTGTGGTCTCCATCGTTGACACCAACTCCAACCCGGACGGTGTTGACTATGTAGTCCCCGGCAACGACGACGCCATCCGCGCCATCCAACTGTACGTTGGTGCCGTGGCTGCAACCGTGAACGATGCCAAAGGCGCCGCTCCCGTTGCTGAAGGCGAGTTCGTAGAAGCTGCCGAGTAAGGCATCTGTCTCGCCCTTGATTGACCATCGAGGATGGATTGGTTAACAGGGGCCTCTGGCCCCTGTTTTTTGGCAAGTAAAACCGAGGAATTTAACATGGCAATTACCGCTGCCCTGGTAAAAGAACTGCGCGATCGCACTGCTGCTGGCATGATGGATTGCAAAAAAGCCCTGACCGAGACCAATGGCGACATCGAAGCCGCCATCGAGCTGATGCGTAAGAACGGCCAGGCCAAAGCTGCCAAGAAAGCCGGCCGCATCGCCGCCGAAGGCACCATCATCATCGCCCAGGAAGGCAACAAGGCTGCCGTCCTGGAGATCAACTGCGAAACCGACTTCGTAGCCAAGGACGCTTCCTTCCTGGCCCTGGCCAACGCCGCTGCTCAAGCTGCCCTGGCCAACAACGTCAACGACGTCGAAGCCCTGGGCGCCACCGAAGTCAACGGTGAAACCCTGGACACCACCCGCCTGAACCTGATCGCCAAAATCGGTGAGAACATGAGCTTCCGCCGTGTGACCATCGTTGAAGGTGACAACCTGGGCGTTTACAACCACGGCAGCCGTATCGGCGTTGTGGTCAGCCTGGTTGGCGGCAGCGAAGAGCTGGCCAAGGACGTTGCCATGCACGTGGCCGCTTCCAAGCCCGAGTTCACCAAGCCCGAAGACGTGGCTGCCGAAGTTGTCGAGAAAGAGCGTCAGATCCAGATCGACATCGCCGTTCAGTCCGGCAAGCCCCAGGAAATCGCCGAGAAGATGGTCGAAGGCCGCATGAAGAAATTCACCGGCGAGATCTCCCTGACCGGCCAGCCCTTCGTCAAGGATCCTTCCGTATCCGTTGGCGACCTGCTGAAAGCCGCCGGTGCCGATGTCACCGGTTTCATCCGCTTCGAAGTGGGTGAAGGCATCGAGAAAGAAGTGGTCGACTTCGCTACCGAAGTGGCCCAGCAAGCCGCCGCAGCTGCCGCTGCCGCCGCAGCCAAGCAGTAAGAAATACCGAGGCCGGCTTGCCGGCCTCCTTTTTATCTGGGCCGTGGCCTTGGGCCGCGGTCGATTTGTGTCTGCAAGGTGAGAATGGATCATGAGCACCAGTACCAAGCCCCAATACCGCCGTATCCTCCTGAAATTGTCCGGTGAAGCCCTGATGGGCGATGAAGGTTTCGGCATCGATCCCAAAGTGCTGGATCGCATGGCTACCGAAATCAAGGAGTTGATCGAGTTGGGTGTCCAGGTGGGCCTGGTGATCGGCGGCGGCAACCTCTTCCGCGGCGAAGGCCTGGCCCGTGCCGGCATGAACCGCGTCGTCGGTGACCACATGGGCATGCTGGCTACCGTCATGAATGGCCTGGCCATGCGCGACGCCCTTCACCGCGCCTACGTCAATGCCAAGCTGATGTCCGCCATCGACCTCAAAGGGGTCTGTGACTCCTACAACTGGGCCGACGCCATCGGCATGTTGCGCGACGGCAAGGTGGTGATCTTCTCCGCCGGCACCGGCAACCCCTTCTTCACCACCGACTCCGCCGCCTGCCTGCGCGGCATCGAGATCGAAGCAGACTGCGTACTCAAGGCCACCAAGGTGGACGGGGTTTATTCCGCCGATCCGGTGAAAGACCCCAATGCCGTGAAGTATGATAGGCTGACCTACGCAGATGTACTGGACCGGGAACTGAAAGTCATGGATCTCGCCGCCTTTACCTTGGCCCGCGACCACAGCATGCCCATCCGCGTATTCAACATGAACAAACCCGGGGCCCTGAAAGCCGTGGCGATGGGAGAGCCAGAGGGCACTCTCATTACCCATGAGGCCTAAGACAACGAGGACGACAATCCGTGATCAACGAGATTAAAGCCGACGCCAAAGCGCGCATGGAAAAAACCCTGGACGCCACCAAGAGCCAGATGGCCAAGGTGCGTACCGGCCGCGCCCATCCCAGCCTGCTGGACAACATCCGCGTGGACTACTACGGCACCGCCACCCCCCTCAAGCAGGTGGCCAACATCACCGCCGAGGACGCTCGCACCCTGGCCCTGACCGTCTTTGACCGCGGTATGATCCAGGCCGTGGAAAAGGCCATCATGATGTCAGACCTGGGCCTGAATCCGTCTTCCGCCGGCACCACCATCCGCATCCCGCTGCCGCCGCTCACCGAAGAGCGCCGCAAGGATCTGGTCAAGCTGGTACGCGCCGAGGCGGAAAATGGCCGGGTGGCCATCCGCAACGTGCGCCGTGATGCCAACAACGACATCAAGGCCCTGCTCAAGGACAAGGAGATCTCCGAAGACGACGAGCGCCGTGCCCAGGACGAGATCCAGAAACTCACCGACGCTTTTGTGAAGCACGTCGATGAAGTCCTGGCCGCCAAAGAAGCCGAGCTGATGGAATTCTAAGGCCCGATCGGGTAAGGTTTTGACGCCGCATGGCTTTGCCGTGCGGCGTTTGTTTATTCTGAAACCAAGGTAACCCGTCGATGTCTCAACACCCTGCCTTCGATGCCAGCACCGGCAAGGCCTGTCCCCGCCATATCGCCATCATCATGGATGGCAACGGGCGCTGGGCCGAGGCGCGTGGCAAGGCCAGGATCATGGGACACAAGCAGGGGGTGGAAGCGGTCCGGGAAACGGTACGCTGCGCCAGCCGCCTGGGGGTGGAAGCCCTGACCCTTTTTGCCTTCTCCTCCGAAAACTGGCGCCGTCCCGAAGAAGAGGTGAAGTTCCTGATGGAACTCTTCTTCCTGGTGCTGGGCCGGGAGGTGAAAAAACTCCACAAGAACAACATCCAGCTGCGCATCATCGGCGACACCAGCGCCTTCTCCGACCGCCTCAAAAAGAAAATTGATGAAGCCCAGGCGCTGACGGCAAGCAACACCGGCCTGGTGCTGAACGTGGCTGCCAACTACGGTGGCCGCTGGGACATCACCCAGGCCGCGCGCCGCCTGGCAGATAAGGTCAAGGCTGGTGAGCTGGACAGCGTGCAAATCACCGAGGAGAGACTTGGCCAGCAGCTCTGCCTGGCCGAGCTGCCGCCTGTGGATCTGATGATCCGTACCGGTGGCGACCACCGCATCTCCAATTTCCTGCTCTGGCAGCTGGCTTATGCCGAGCTGTACTTTACCGACACCCTCTGGCCCGATTTCGATGAGCAGGCCTTCGCCGAGGCCGTAGCCGCCTTCTTGAGCCGGGAGCGCCGTTTTGGCTGCACCGGCGCCCAGGTCCGGGCCTGGATGAACGACAAACAACAAGGATAATCATTTTGCTCAAGCAAAGGATCTTGACCGCACTACTGTTATTGCCCCTGGCGCTGCTGGTGATCTTCTGGCTGCCGGTGGATCTCTTTGCCTGGGTGGCGGCGGCGCTCATCGCCGTCGGCGGCTGGGAATGGGCGCCCTTGGCCGGCTTCAAGGGCCGTGGCCACCAGGCCTTGCTGGCGGTCGCCACCTTTGCTTTCCTTGGGCTGATGCAATGGCAGATGCCGGCGTCCCTGCTTTGGGAAGGGGGCCAGCCGGCCAGCCTCTACAGCCTGCTGGTATTGTTGGCCGGGGCCTGGTGGACAGTGGCGGCCGTGCTGATCAGCCAATATCCCCGCCATGCCCGCTTCTGGCAGCAGAGTCAGCGCTGGCGCCTGCTGTTCGGCGCCTTGACCCTGGTGCCGACCTGGGCCGGCCTGGTGATACTGCGTAGCTGGCGCCATGACAGCGACCCCCTGGCTGGCGCCTGGGCCATCCTCTTCGTGCTGCTGCTGGTCTGGGCCGCCGACACAGGCGCCTACTTTACCGGGCGCACCCTTGGCAAGCGCAAGCTGTCCCCCAGGGTCAGCCCCAACAAGACCCTGGAAGGGGCGGTCGGTGGCCTGCTGCTGGCCATGGCCATCGCCACGGGCAGCCTCTATTTCAAACCCGTTCACCTCTCCAGCGGCGCCATTCTCGCCGCCAGCCTGCTGACGGTGCTGGCTTCCATCTTGGGTGACCTCTGTGAGTCCATGTTCAAGCGGGAGGCCGGTATCAAGGATTCCGGCGCCATACTGCCGGGCCACGGCGGCATCCTTGACCGTATCGATTCCATCACCGCCGCAGTGCCGGTGTTCGTGTTGGTGATGCTGGCCATGGGGGTCTGATGCAGGGCGTCGTTATCCTCGGGGCCACCGGCTCCATCGGCGATTCCACCCTGGATGTCATAGCTCGCCACCCGGACCAGTACCGGGTGGTGGCGTTATCGGCCCATTCCAACGCCGAAAAGCTGCTGGCGCTCTGCCTGAGGTTCAAGCCCGAGCAGGCGGTGCTGGTGGATGGGGCCAAGGCGCCCTGGCTGGCGGCCGAGCTGAAAAAGGCCGGCGGCAAGACCGAGCTGCTGGTGGGGGAGGCGGCTCTTTGCGAGATCGCCGCCCATCCCGATGCCGCCCAAGTGATGGCGGCCATAGTGGGCGCCGCCGGCCTGCTGCCGACCCTGGCTGCCGTCAAGGCCGGCAAGCGGGTGCTGCTGGCCAACAAGGAAGCGTTGGTGATGTCCGGGGAGCTGTTCATGGCGGCCGTGCGCGAACACGGCGCCGAGCTGTTGCCCATCGATTCAGAGCACAACGCCATCTTCCAGTCCCTGCCTTATGCCTGCCAGCAGGGACAGGGGCTCAAGGCCCATGGTGTCACCCAACTGCTGCTGACCGGCTCGGGCGGCCCCTTCCGCAGCCGTGAGCTGGCGACCTTCGGTGCCATCACCCCGGCCGAGGCGGTGGCCCACCCCAACTGGTCCATGGGCCAGAAGATCTCGGTCGATTCGGCCACCATGATGAACAAGGGCCTGGAATTCATCGAGGCCCGCTGGCTCTTCGATTGCCCGCCAGCCGACATCCAAGTGGTGCTGCATCCCCAGAGTATCATCCATTCCATGGTGCGCTATGCCGACGGCTCCGTGTTGGCGCAGATGGGCAACCCCGACATGCGCACCCCCATAGCCCACGCCATGGCCTACCCGGAGCGTATCGACGCCGGTGTGAGGCCGCTGGACTTTTTCTCCCTGGGCCAGTTCAGCTTTGAAGCACCGGATCCGGCCCGTTACCCCTGCCTTTATCTCGCTATCGATGCCTGCAAGGCAGGGCAGGGTGCCACTACTGTGCTGAACGCCGCCAATGAAGTGGCGGTGGCGGCCTTCCTGGCCGGCCGTATTCCCTTTACCAGCATCGCCCAGTTGGTGGAAGAGGCCCTGGCCCGTTTTGGCCGGGAGACAGTCAGCGATTTAGCCGGTATCCTGGCCCTTGACCGCCAAGGTCGCCAATTTGTGGAAAACCGCCTGCCATGCTGAGCCTGCTGTGGAACCTCTTCTTCTTTGTCCTCGCCCTGGGACTCCTGGTCACTATTCACGAGTTCGGCCACTTCTGGGTGGCGAGGCGCTGCGGCGTCAAGGTAGAACGGTTTTCCATCGGCTTCGGTCCGGCGCTCTGGCAGCGCCTGGGCCGTGATGGCACCCAATATGTCATCGCCGCCATCCCCCTGGGTGGCTACGTCAAGATGCTGGACGAAAGGGTGGAAGAGGTGGCGCCAGAAGAGCGGCATCTCGCCTTTAACACCCAGTCCCTCAAGGCCCGTACCGCCATAGTGGCGGCGGGGCCTGCCGCCAACCTGGTTTTCGCCGTCCTTATCTATTGGCTGATGTGGCTGGTAGGGGTGCCTGCTCTCAAGCCGGTATTGGAAGGGGTCTTGCCCCAGTCCATTGCCGCCCAGGCCAAGGTAGAGCCAGGGCAGATCACCGCCGTCGACGGGGACCCGACCCGCAGCTGGGACGAGGTGAACCTGGCCCTGGTCGGCCATATTGGCGATGCTGAGCTGACCCTGACAGTGGCGGACGAGCGCGGGATCAGTAGGCACTACCGCCTGGATACCCGCCAGTGGCATTTCGACCCGGACAAAGAGAGCAGCGTCACCAGCCTAGGCCTGGTGCCTTTCAGGCCCAAGATGGACATCGTCATTGCCGAACTGGCGAAGGGCGGCGCCGCCGAACAGGCCGGGCTCAAGGTCGGGGACAAGCTGCTGGCCCTGGGAGATGCGAAACTGGAGTGGGAAAGCTTCGTCGCGAAGGTGCAGAGCTCTCCCGGTAAGCCCCTTAGCTTATTGATACAAAGGGACGGTGAACAAAAGACGTTGACCGTGGTCCCACAGGAGCAAGACGGTAAAGGTGTGGTCGGCATCTACCCCCAGGCCCCGAAGTGGCCGGCGGAAATGCTGACCGAGATCCGCTTCGGTGTTCTGGATGCCTTTACCGAAGGCGCCAAGCGAACCTGGCAGATGGTGACTCTGACCGGTTCCACCCTGGCCAAGCTGGTGACGGGAGAACTCTCCCTGCGCAACCTTTCCGGCCCTGTCGCCATAGCGCAGGGAGCGGGGGCGTCGGCCGGTATAGGCCTGGCCCATTTTCTTGGTTTTTTAGGGCTTATCAGTGTTAATCTGGGGATAATCAATTTACTGCCCCTGCCCGTTCTGGACGGAGGCCACTTGTTGTTCTTCATGTATGAAGCAGTGCGTGGCAAACCCCTTTCTGAACGCGCCCAGGACCTGGCCTTCCGCATCGGGGCCGCGTTACTGTTGACGCTGATGGGCATTGCCATTTTTAACGACCTCGCAAGGTTATAGCGGGGCAAGGACGGATAAATAAAATCAATGAGAGCCGTGCAATCATTGCTGTGCGCAGCCGTACTGGCGGCCGTCTCCGCGCCCAGCCAGGCGATGGACGCCTTTAAAGTCAAAGACATCCGTATCGACGGACTGCAAAGGGTCGCCCTCTCCGCTGCCCTGACCTATGTCCCCGTCAAGACTGGCGATGTTATCAACCAAGCCCGTATCGCCCAGCTGATACGCAACCTCTACAGCTCTACCCATTTCGAAAACATCGAAGTGCTGCGCGATGGCGATACCCTGGTGGTCAAGGTCAAGGAAAGGCCCACCATCAGCTCCATCGACTTCAGCGGCAACAAGGACATCAAGGAAGACCAGCTCAAGCAGAGCCTGAACGACTCCAATGTCCGGGTTGGTGAACCGCTGGACCGCACCATGCTCACCCAGATCGAAAAGGGCCTGGTGGACTTCTATTACTCGGTGGGTAAATACGACGCTACCGTCCACGCCATCGCCACGCCTTTGCCCCGCAACAGGATCGGCCTCAAATTTGTCTTCAAGGAAGGTAAGGCCGCCGAGATCCAGCAAATCAACATCGTTGGCAACAAGGTGTTCTCCAACGAGGAGCTCAAGGACAAGCTGGAGCTCAAGGACAAGCTGGCCTGGTGGAAAGTGTTCTCCGAAAAGCGCTACCAGAAGCAGAAACTGGAGTCGGATCTCGAGACCCTCAAGTCCTACTACCTGGACCGCGGCTACCTGCGCTTCAACGTCGACTCGACCCAAGTATCCATGAGCCCGGATCGCAGCGGCGTCTACGTCACCGTCAACGTCACCGAAGGGGACGTCTACAAGGTCAAGGACGTCAAGCTGGTAGGCAACCTGCTGGACAAGAAGGAACTGCTGGAGAAGCTGATCCCCATCAAGGCCGGCAGCACCTACAGTGGTGCCGAGGTGACCTTCACGGAGGAGATGCTGGCCAAGTTCCTGGGCCGTTTCGGTTATGCCTATCCCAAGGTCAAGACCTATCCGCAGATAGACGACAAGACTAAGGAAGTCACCCTCAACATCAACGTCGAACCGGGTTCTCGGATCTACGTGCACAGCGTCAAATTTGAGGGTAACGAAACCACTTCTGACGAGGTATTGCGCCGGGAAGTGCGGCAGATGGAGGGCACCTGGCTGTCCAACAGCCTGGTGGAGCTGTCCAAGGACCGTCTCAACCGCCTCGGTTACTTCGAGAAGGTGGACACCGACACCCAGCGTTCCACAGACCTGCCTGACCAGGCCGACGTGCTGTTCAAGGTCAAGGAACAACCGTCCGGCTCCCTGAATGCCGGTATCGGCTACGGCTCCTACGGTGGCCTCTCCCTGAGTGCCGGTATTACCCAGAGCAACTGGTTGGGCACCGGCAAGTCGGTGGGCATCAACGTCAACACCAACAGCTACCAGAAGTCCATCAACCTCAGCTACCTGGACCCTTATTTCACCATCGACGCCATCAGCCTCGGTGGCAGGCTCTACTACAGCTCCATCGATTATGGCAGCGCCCAGCTGGAGGCCTATAGCCAGAAATCCTGGGGGGCTAACGCCAGCTTCGGCTTCCCGGTCAACGAATACAACCGCTTGACCTTCGGCTTCGGCTACAAGAACTCCAGGCTGAGTGCCATCTCGGCCCACGAGCAGGCGCTGCGCTTCTACAAGGTCTATTCCGACCAGAATATCCTGGATGGCAAGATCCATTACGACGAGTACGAGCTGAACGCCGGCTGGAGTCGCCGGACCCTGAACCGCGGCACCTTCCCGACGGCGGGCTCGAGCCAGGACCTGGGACTCTCGGTGACCACCCCCAACTCCGAGCTCAACTTTTACAAGCTGAACTTCAATGCCCGCAACTACTGGCCGCTCAACAGGGCCCAGAGCTGGGTGATCTCCACCAACGTCAAGCTGGGTTATGCCCAAGGCTATGGCACCGTCAACGGCAACGACGCCATACTGCCGTTCTGGGAGAACTTCTACGCCGGCGGCAGCCAGACCATGAGGGGCTTCAAGTCCAACTCGGTCGGCTCCCGTGCCATATATCGTTATAAGGTGGGGTACGATGGTTCAACCAATCCACCTAGTGCTCCCTACCTACCTCCTTCTGAAGACAAAGTCTATGTAGGTGGCGCCTTGGGCGGTAACGCCATGGCGGTGGCGACCCTGGAGATGATAGTGCCGACCCCCTTCCTGGACGAGGCGTACACGAACTCGGTACGGACCTCCATGTTCGTGGACGTGGGTAACGTCTGGGATACCGAGTTCAACTACAGCCAGTATCAAAGCCTCGACAAGCTGGATGGTAGCAAGGAGTTCTACGACTACAGCGATGCCGGTGCCTACCGGGCGTCCTATGGCCTGAGCTTGCAATGGATCTCCCCCATGGGCCCCATGGTGTTCAGCCTGGCCAGGCCGCTTAAGAAGCAACCCGGTGACGAGACAGAATTCTTCTCGTTCAACATCGGTACCACTTTTTAAGGACGGAATATGGGACAGTTTCATATCGGCATCGATAAGGCAGACTTGGGCGGCGCCATCCTGGCAATAGTGCCGGGGGACCCGGCCAGGGTAGAACGTATCGCCAAGCTGCTGGACGAACCCGTCTTCCTGGCGGCCCAGCGGGAATTCACCCTCTGGCGTGGCAAGCTGGCCGGCAAGCCGGTGGTGGTCTGTTCCACCGGTATCGGCGGCCCCTCCACGTCCATCGCCGTGGAAGAACTGGCCCAGTTGGGGGTGCGTACCTTCCTGCGCATCGGTACAACTGGGGCAATCCAGCCGGACATCCAAGTCGGCAGTATCATAGTGACCACAGGCTCGGTACGTCTCGACGGTGCCAGCCAACATTTCGCCCCCCTGGAGTTTCCTGCGGTGGCGAGCTTCGATTGCACCGAGGCGCTGGTAACGGCGGCTCGAGATCAGGGCGTCAAGCCCGTCATAGGTGTGACGGCATCGTCTGACACCTTCTATCCCGGCCAGGAAAGGTACGACACCTTTTCGGGCCGAGTAGTACAGCGCTTCCAGGGTTCACTCAAGGAGTGGCAGGCCATGGGCGTGCTGAATTATGAGATGGAATCGGCCACTCTTCTCACCATGTGTGCCAGCCAGGGATTGAAAGCTGGCTGTGTGGCGGGGGTGGTGGTTAACCGAACCCAGCAGGAGATCCCGGATGAGTCGACCTTGGCACAGACCGAGGCGCTGGCTATCCAGGTCGTGCTGGGCGCAGCCAAGAAGCTGCTTTAGCAGTCACAATAAGGAGAGAATCTTGAAGAAGTCACTGATCGGCGCCGGCCTGGCGCTGGCCCTGTCCGCCGGTGTGGCCCTGCCCGCCGCTGCCGAAGCTCGTATCGCCGTGGTCGACATGGCCAAAGTCTTCCAATCCCTTCCCCAGCGGGAAGAAGTTGGTAAGAAACTGGAAAAAGAATTTGCCGACCGCATCGAAGCCGTACGCAAACTCGAAGATCAGATGAAAGACATCCAGGACAAAGCTCATCGCGATGCCTCCATCATGACCGACAGCCAGAAGACCGACCTGTCCCGTAAGATGGAGCAGCTGCAGGCTGACTACCAGCTTAAGCGCAAGGCGCTGGACGAAGACATGCGTAACCGTCAAGGCGAAGAACGCAACAAGCTGCTGGACACCATCCAGAAGGCCGTCGACGCCGTTGCCAAGGGCAAGTATGACGTAGTGCTGCAGCGTGCAGCCGTTGCCTACATCTCCAACGATGTAGACATCTCTGACAAGGTCATTGCCCAGGTCTCCAAAGGTAAGTAAGCATGACCTATAGCCTGGCCAAACTGGCCGAGCTGGTGGGTGCCCGCTTTGTAGGGGACGGCGACCTGGCAATCAGCCGGGTCGCCACCCTGGAGCACGCCACCGAGGGCCAGGTCGCTTTCCTGGCCAACAGCAAATACCGCAAGCACCTCGAAGATTCCAAGGCTTCGGCAGTGATACTGTCCGAAGCCGATTTGCCTTATTGGCAAGGCGCCGCCCTGGTCATGAAAAACCCCTACCTGGGGTTTGCCAAGGTGGCCCAGCTGCTGGATAGCACCCCGGCTCCGGCCGAAGGCATTCACTCCACTGCCGTGATAGCCCCTGACGCCATCATAGGGGAGGGCGTCGCCATAGGACCCTATAGCGTCATCGAGAGTGGCGTCGTGCTGGACAGCGGCGTCAAGGTGGGGCCGCACTGCTTTATCGGCAAGAACAGCCGCATCGGGGAAGGCAGCCTCATCTGGTCCAACGTCGCCATCTACCACGGCGTCAGCCTGGGCGCCTTTTGTAAGGTGCACGCCAACGCTGTCATCGGTGCCGATGGTTTCGGCTACGCCAACGACAAAGGTAAGTGGGAGCCCATCCCCCAGACAGGTGGCGTGCGTATCGGCAGCCATGTAGAGATAGGGGCCGGCACCACTATAGATCGCGGCGCCTTGGATGATACCGTCATCGAAGACAATGTCATCATCGACAACCAGGTACAGATAGCCCACAACGTTCATATCGGCACCGGCAGCGCCGTGGCCGGCACTACCGTCTTCGCGGGCTCGGTGAAGGTCGGAAAATACTGTATCATTGGCGGCGCCTGCGCCATATCGGGCCACCTGGAGATCGCCGACGGCACCACCATCACCGGCATGTCCATGGTGATCAAGAGCATTACCGAGCCCGGTGTCTACAGCTCCGGTATGCCCGTTGCCCAGAACCGCGAATGGCGCAAAAACGCTGCCCGTTACCGGCAGTTGGATGACATGCACAGGCGCCTCAAGGGCCTGGAAGAGAAGCTGGCCGCCATGGAGCAGGCCGGCGAAAAAAAAGAATGACTATTGGACGACGACCTATCATGAATGAAATGAACACCATGGACATCATCGAGGTGATGGACCATCTGCCGCACCGTTACCCCTTCCTGCTGGTGGACAAGGTGCTGGACTACAAGGTCGGTGAAACCCTGGTGGCTTTGAAAAATGTCACCATCAATGAACCTTTCTTCCAGGGCCACTTCCCCCAGAAGCCGGTGATGCCGGGGGTACTGCTGCTGGAAGCCATGGCCCAGGCGACAGGAATACTGGCGTTTAAAACGGCCAACCAGAAGCCCGAAGATGGCGTCCTCTACTATTTTGCCGGTATCGACAACGCCCGTTTCAAGCAGCCTGTGGTACCGGGTGATACCCTGATCTTTGAAGTGGAAATCGTCAAACTCAAGGCGGGCATCGGCAAGTTCCACTGTAAGGCCCTGGTCGATGGCAATCTGGTCTGCGAAGCCGACCTGATGTGCGCCAAACGCGAGATCTGAACGTGATCGATCCTCAAGCTTTCGTCCATCCCGAAGCCAAGCTGGGCAACAACGTCAAGGTTGGCCCCTGGAGCTACATAGGCCCGGGCGTCGAAATTGGTGATGACACCGAGATCCTGTCCCACGTTGTGGTCAAGGGCCCCACCGTCATCGGCAAGCGTAACCGCATCTTCCAGTTCGCTTCTGTCGGCGAAGAATGCCAGGACAAGAAGTACAAGGGTGAGCCAACCCGCCTGGTGATAGGTGACGACAACATCATCCGCGAGTCCGTGACCATCCACCGCGGCACAGTGCAGGACCAGGGGCTGACGTCCATCGGCAACAACAACCTGTTCATGGCCTATGTGCATGTGGCCCACGACTGCGTCATCGGCAACAACGTCATCATGGCTAACTACTCGGCCCTGGCCGGCCACGCCCATGTGGGCGACTGGGCCATCCTCGGCGGCCAAGCCGGGGTGCACCAGTTCGCCAAGGTCGGGGCCCACGCCTTCGTCGGCGCCTGCGCCCTGGTGGTGCAGGACGTGCCGCCCTTCGTGATGTGCGCCGGCATGCGTGCCGAGCCCTTTGGCATCAACATCGAAGGCCTCAAGCGCCGCGGCTATTCCAAAGACAGCATCCGTGCCCTGCGCAATGCCTACAAGGCCCTCTACCGCCAGAACCTGACCCTGGAGCAGGCCAAGGAAGAGCTGGCCAAGCTGGCAGCGGACGAGCCCGCCGTCGGCGAGATGCTGAGCTTCATCGACCAGTCCGAACGCGGCATCATTCGCTGAGATGGCCCTTTCCAGACCGCTGCGCATCGGCATCATAGCGGGGGAGGCCTCAGGCGATCTGCTGGGGGCCGACCTCATGGCCGCCCTCCAGGCCCGACACCCCGAGATCCAGTTTGAAGGCATAGGGGGCCCGCGCATGCAGGCCCTTGGTTTTCATAGCCACTTCGACATGGAAGAGCTGTCGGTGATGGGGCTGGTGGAGGTGCTCAAGCACCTGCCGCGCCTGCTCAGTATCCGCAAGCAGATAGTCCGCCATTTCATCGACAACCCGCCCGACGTCTTCATCGGCATCGATGCCCCTGATTTCAACCTGGGTGTCGAGCGGCGCCTCAAGGAGCAGGGCATCAAGACGGTGCATTACGTCAGTCCCTCGGTTTGGGCCTGGCGGGAAAAGCGGGTGTTCAAGGTCAAGGCCGCCACCGATCTGGTGCTGGCCCTGCTGCCTTTCGAGAAGGCCTTCTACGATCGTCACGACCACCCCTGCGTCTTCGTCGGCCACCCTTTGGCCGATCGCATGCCGCTGGACGTGGATGTCAGCGGTGCCTGGCAGGCCTTGGGGTTAGATGAATCCCACCCGACCCTGGCGGTGTTGCCAGGCTCCAGGGGCGGCGAGGTGGCCCGCATGGCGCCCCTGTTCAAGGAGGTGGCTCTCAGGCTTAAGGCCCAGTTTCCGGGGCTGCGTTTTTTGATCCCGGCCGCCAACGCCAAGCGCCGCGCCCAGATCGAAACCGTCTTTGCCGAGCTCCCCGACACCAGTGTCGTCGACGGCCAGGGCCGGGAAGTGATGGCCGCTTCTGATGCCGTGCTGCTGGCTTCGGGCACTGCCACCCTGGAGGCCATGCTGGCCAAGAAGCCCATGGTGGTGGCTTACCAGGTCCATCCCTTCACCTACTGGCTGGCCAAGAAGCTGGTCAGGGTCAAGCGCTTCAGCCTGCCCAACCTGTTGGCCGATGCCGATTGGGTGCCCGAGCTTATCCAGGACGACGCCACCCCCGAGGCCATAGCCCAGGCCGTGGCCGGCGCTCTTGGCGAGGCGCAGCGCGAAAACCCGGCCCGCTTCCGCGAGCTCCACGAGCAGATCCGCCGCAACGCCTCCGAGCGGGCCGCCGAAGCCGTATTGGAGCTGACATGCTGATCGCCGGTGTCGATGAAGTAGGGCGCGGCCCCCTGGTGGGTGACGTGGTGACGGCCGCCGTCATCCTCGACCCCCATAATCCCATCGCCGGCCTGACCGATTCCAAGAAGCTCAGCGCCAAGCGCCGCGAGGCCCTGGCCATCGAGATCCGCGAGAAGGCCCTGGCATGGTGTGTGGCCAGAGCCACGCCGGCCGAGATCGACGAGCTCAACATCTTCCAGGCCACCATGCTGGCCATGAGCCGCGCCGTCGAGGGCCTGGCCATCCAGCCCAGTGAAGCCCTGATCGACGGCAACAAGGTGCCCAAGCTCACCATGCCTGCCCGGGCCATCGTCAAGGGCGACGCCCTCGAGCCGGCCATTGGTGCGGCCAGTATCCTCGCCAAGGTGGCCAGGGACGCCGAGATGGTTGCGCTGCACCAGCAATATCCCCAGTATGGGTTCGACAAGCACAAGGGTTACCCCACGGCCGAACACCTGGCAAGGCTGGCCGAACTGGGGCCCATAGCGGCTCACAGGCGCAGCTTTCGCCCGGTACGCCTGGCCCTGGGACAGGACGCATGAGCACACCGACTTTTATCCATCTGCGGGTCCATTCCGATTTCTCCATGGTGGATGGCCTGGCCAAGGTCAACCCCATCGTCAAGAAAGCCGCCGAACTGGCTTACCCGGCCCTGGCCATCACCGACCAGGGCAACCTCTGCGGCCTGGTGCGCTTCTATGGCGCTGCCCACGGCGCCGGTATCAAGCCCATTGTCGGTGCCGATCTCTGGCTGCAAAGCGAGTCTATGGGCGAGCAGCTCTACCGGCTGACCGCTCTGTGCCTGGACAACGCCGGCTACCAGAACCTCACCATGCTCATCTCCAAGTCCTACCTGCGCGGCCATGTGCAGGGCAGGCCCGTGGTGGACAGGGACTGGCTGGCCCACCACAGCGAAGGATTGATCCTGCTGTCCGGTGGCAGGGAAGGGGACATAGGGGTAGGGCTGCTCAAGGGCAACAGCGTCCTGGTCGAAGAAGCCGTCGGCTTCTACCAGCAGTATTTCCCCGAACGTTTCTTCCTCGAACTGCTGCGAACAGGACGGCCTGACGAGGAAAACTACCTGCATTATGCGGTGGCGCTTGCCCAGCAGCAGGGGTTGCCGGTGGTGGCCACCAACGAGGTGGTGACCCTGGCCAAGGAAGACTTCGACGCCCACGAGACCCGGGTCGCCATCCGCGACGGCTATGTGCTGGCCGACCCCCAGCGTCCCAAGCGCTACAGCGCCGAGCAATATCTCAAGACCCCTGACGAGATGGCCGAGCTCTTTGCCGACATCCCCGCGGCCCTCGAAAACACCGTCGAGATCGCCAAGCGCTGCAACGTGACTGTACGCCTCGGCGAGTACTTCCTGCCCAACTTCCCCACAGGTGACCTGAGTATCGAGGACTACCTGGTCAAGGTCTCAGAAAAAGGCCTGGAAGAGCGCCTCGAGTTCCTCTTTCCCGACGAAGCGGTGCGGGCCGAGAAGCGCGGCGAGTATGACGAACGCCTCAAGATAGAGCTTGAGGTGATCAACCAGATGGGCTTCCCTGGCTACTTCCTGATCGTGATGGAGTTTATCCAGTGGTCAAAGGATAACGACATCCCCGTGGGTCCCGGCCGGGGCTCGGGGGCCGGCTCCCTGGTGGCCTATGCCCTTAAGATAACAGACCTCGACCCCCTGGAATTCGACCTGCTGTTCGAACGCTTCCTGAACCCAGAGCGGGTCTCCATGCCCGACTTCGACGTCGACTTCTGCATGGACAAGCGTGACCAGGTCATAGACCACGTGGCCGAGCTCTACGGCCGGGATGCCGTGTCCCAGATCATCACCTTCGGTACCATGGCCGCCAAGGCGGTGGTGCGGGACGTGGGCCGGGTCATGGGCCACCCCTATGGCTTCGTGGACCGTATCTCCAAGCTCATTCCTGGCGACCCCGGCATGACCCTGGCCAAGGCCTTCGAAGAAGAGCCTCGCCTCCAGGAAGTCTACGACGGCGATGAGGAAGTGCGGGCCGTCATCGACATGGCGCGCAAACTCGAAGGGGTCACCCGTAACGCCGGCAAGCACGCCGGCGGTGTGGTGATAGCCCCCACCACCATCACCGATTTCGCGCCCATCTACTGCGACGATGTCGGCAACCACCCCGTTACCCAGTTCGACAAGAACGACGTGGAATACGCGGGCTTGGTCAAGTTTGACTTCCTGGGTCTTAGGACCCTGACCATCATCGACTGGGCGCTGGGCATGATAAACCCGCGCCTGGCGAAAGAAGGCCGGGAGCCGGTGGACATCGCCGCCATTCCCCTGGCCGACAAGCTCAGCTTCAAGCGGTTGCAGAACGCCGAAACCACGGCCGTCTTCCAGCTCGAATCCCGGGGCATGAAGGAGCTCATCAAGCGCCTGCAGCCCGACTGCTTCGAGGACATGATCGCCCTCGTGGCCCTGTTCCGCCCCGGCCCGCTGCAGTCGGGCATGGTGGACAACTTCATCGACCGTAAGCACGGCCGGGAGGAGATCTCCTACCCCGACGCTCAGTACCAGCACGAGTGCCTCAAGCCCATACTGGAGCCCACCTACGGCATCATCCTCTACCAGGAGCAGGTGATGCAGATAGCCCAGGAACTGGCCGGCTACAGCCTGGGCGGCGCCGACTTGTTGCGCCGGGCCATGGGTAAGAAGAAGCCGGAGGAGATGGCCAAACAGCGGGCCACCTTCGAGGACGGCGCCAAGGCCAACGGCGTCGACGGCGAACTGGCAATGAAGATCTTCGACCTGGTGGAGAAATTCGCCGGTTATGGCTTTAACAAGTCGCACTCCGCCGCCTATGCCCTGGTATCCTACCAGACCCTCTGGTTAAAAACCCACTTCCCGGCCGAGTTCATGGCGGCGGTGATGTCCGCCGATATGGACAACACCGACAAGATAGTGACCTTGGTGGACGAGGTCAGGCGCCTCGGCATCCAGATAGAGCCGCCGGACGTCAACACCGGCCTCTACAAGTTCACCGTCAACGAGCAGGGCGCCGTGGTTTACGGCATCGGCGCCATCAAGGGCGTCGGCGAAGGCCCCATAGAGGTGATCCTCGAGGCCCGAAACGAGGGGGGGCCCTTCACGGACCTCTTTGATTTCTGCAACCGCGTCGACATCAAGAAGGTCAACCGCCGGGTGCTGGAAAAGCTGGTGCAGGCCGGTGCCATGGACCACCTGGGTCCCATCAAGGGCAGCCTCAAAGGCAAACTGGGTGAGCAAAGGGCCAGGCTCTTTGCCAGCCTGGACGAGGCCATCAAGGCCGCCGACCAGCACGCCAAGGCCCAGAGCGTCGGCCAGGGAGATCTCTTCGGCCTGGTCAACGAGAGCCCGGACGACAGCCAGCAGAGCTTCGCCCAGGCCCAGGCCTGGCCAGACGAGCAATGGCTGATGGGCGAGCGGGAGACCCTGGGGCTTTATCTCTCCGGGCATCCCATAGACCGCTACCTGCCGGAGCTCAAGCACCTGGTGCGTGCCAGGCTGTCGGACGTACAGCCCACGCCCAAGGGCGGCACCGTGGCCCTGGCCGGCCTGGTGCTGGCGGTGCGGCCCATGATCAACAAGCGCAACGGCAAGCGCTGGGGCATAGTGACCCTGGATGATGGCTCGGCACGACTGGATGTCATGCTATATGCTGACACTTACGAGCAATATCAGGATCTTTTGGCACCGGATCTGGTGTTGGTGGTCGAGGGACAGGTCAGCTTTGATGACTTTTCCGGGGGCTATAGAATGACGGCGCGCTCTGTGATGACCATCACCCAGGCCCGGGAGCGCCACGCCAGGGGTCTCAAGCTGGTCCTTAGCGAGGATCTGGAGGCGCAGCAGCTGCTGGCGGTACTGGAACCCTTCAGCCAGGGGACCTGTCCTGTCACCCTTGCCTTGGGTAACAGAGAGGCCCAGGGAGAATTGAAACTTGGGGTCAGATGGCGGGTGATGCCGGAAGATGCATTACTGTACCAGTTGGGTAACCTGCTGGGGAAAGAAGCGGTTACGCTTCAATACGACGCTTAAGGCGAAGCCATTTAAAACGACGGATACAACATGAGCCTTAACTTTTTGGATTTCGAACAACCTATCGCCGAGATGCTGGCCCAGATCGAGGAGCTCAAAGCGGTAGGCGACAGCAGCGGTGTGGATCTCAACCTCAACGAGGAGATCGGCCGCCTCAAGGACAAATGTGACGAGCTGACCAGGAAGATCTTCACCGATCTGACCCCTTGGCAGGTGGCGAAGATAGCCCGCCATCCCCAGCGTCCCTACACCCTGGACTATATAGAGCACATCTTCACCGAGTTCGACGAACTGGCCGGTGACCGTGCCTTTGCCGACGACAAGGCCATTGTCGGCGGTATCGCCCGCCTCGAAGGGGAGCCGGTGATGATCATCGGCCAGCAGAAGGGCCGCGACGTGCGCGAGCGCACCAAGCGCAACTTCGGCATGCCCCGCCCTGAAGGTTACCGCAAGGCCCTGCGCCTGATGGAAATGGCCGAGCGCTTCAAGATGCCCATCATCACCTTCATCGACACCCCTGGCGCCTACCCGGGCGTCGGTGCCGAGGAGCGGGGTCAGAGCGAGGCCATCGCCCGCAACCTCAAGGTGATGTCCACCCTCAAGGTACCGGTGATCTGCACCGTGATCGGTGAAGGTGGCTCCGGCGGCGCCCTGGCCATCGGCGTCGGCGATCGTGTCAACATGCTGCAATATTCCACCTATTCGGTGATCAGCCCCGAAGGCTGCGCCTCCATCCTCTGGAAGAGCGCCGACAAGGCCAGCACCGCTGCCGAGGCCATGGGCATCACCGCCGACCGCCTCAAGGAACTCAAGCTCATCGACAACATCATCGAGGAGCCCCTGGGCGGCGCCCACCGCAACCCGGCGCTGATGGCCGAGCGCCTCAAAGGCCGTATCATCGCTGACCTGGACGCAGTGCGTGGCCTCGACAGCACCAGCCTGCTGGACCAGCGTTACGAGCGGCTGATGGGGTACGGCTACTGCTGATGCAGCCCGTTCTCGACGCCCTCGAGCAACATCTTGGCCCCCGCCTCGGCGGGGGCTCTGTCGTTTTGGCCCTGAGTGGTGGCCTCGACTCCATGGTGCTGCTTCATGGTCTGGCCGCTTATCGGGAGCGCCATCCTGCCCTTAGGCTCAAGGCGGTGCATGTTCACCACGGCCTCTCCGCCAATGCCGATGCCTGGGCGACCCATTGCGAAGGTCAATGCCGGCTTCTTGGCGTGGATTTCGTGTTGGAAAGGCTCAGCTTGGAGAAGGGGCCGCGCCAGAGCCTGGAGGCCCTGGCAAGGGAAGGGCGTTATGCCTTGCTGGCCAAGCATGTTGGCCAAGGGGACTGCCTGGTCACGGCCCATCACCTGGACGACCAGGCCGAGACCTTGCTGCTGGCAGCAAAGCGCGGCGCCGGCTTCGAGGGCCTCTGCGCCATGCCTATCGCCCGTCCTTTCGGCGCTGGCCTGCTGGTCCGGCCCCTGCTGGGGCTGAGCCGCGCCGAGCTGGAGACCCAGGCCCAGGGGCTCTCCTGGGTGGAAGACGAGTCCAACCAGGATCAAGGCTTCGACCGCAATTTCCTGCGCCAAAGCCTGCTGCCCCTGGCACAAAGCCGCCTGCCGGGCTTTGCCCGGGGGCTGGCCCGCAGTGCCGAACTGCTGGCAGAGGAGCGGCCGGCCAGGGACTGGCTGCTGTCACAGGAGCTGAAGCGTCGCCGCCATGCCGACGGCAGCCTGGATATCACCGGCGTGCCCGATGAGGCTGCCGCCCTGCTGCTCAAGGCCTGGGCAGCCGAGAACGGCAGGGCGCTCAGCCATAAGCAGCTCAGGGAACTGCTGGCGCAGCAGCAGGCCAGGGCGGATGCTCAGGCCCAGGTGGGAGGCTTTGGACGTTTCCAGGGGCGCTGGTATCCGCTGCCTGCCGAGACACAGGCAAGCGCCGAGCTGGCTTGGCTGCCGGGAGGTGGCCTGCCTGCCGGCATCCCCTGGCAATTGGCCTTCGACCTGCCGGGCGCGACGCCTTTCCACCCCCAGGACAGGGACAAGGGCCGTACCCTCAAGAAGCTTTGGCAGGAATGGGGCGTGCCACCCTGGCTGCGATCCCGTTGGCCGTTGCTGGTGTCTAAGGACGGCCAGCTGCTGGCGGTGCCGGGCCTGGCGGTGGCCAAGGAGCATTATGAGCAAGGAGGGCTGTTCCCGGTTCCGAATGATCCCGCTTTGATGCCCTTTATGAAAAAACGGCCTTGATGGCCGTTTTTGTCTTTCAAGCGCTCTTCAGGCAACCCCGGCCTGCGTCCTTGGCCTGGTAGAGGGCCATGTCGGCCCGCGCCTCCAGGGACTTGATGTGTTCCCCCGGTTGCCATTGGGCCAGGCCCAGGCTGAAGCCGATGCCATGGCTGTGGAGGTAGTCGTCTTCGGCCAGTGCCGTCAGTAACCTTTCGGCCAGCACCTGGCCCCCTTCTTCATACGTGTCCGGCAACAGCAGGGCAAATTCGTCCCCACCCATCCGGAAACAACGATCTTCCTGGCGCGCCTGGGCGCGCAGCAACTGGCCTACCCGGTAGAGGATGGCGTCGCCGCGCTGGTGGCCGAAGGTGTCGTTGACCGGCTTGAAGTGATCGAGATCCAGCAACATCAGGCAGAACAGATGCTTATGGCGCTCTCCCGTGGCAACCAGCCTTTGGCCTTCCTCGGCGAAGGCGGCGCGGTTGCCGAGGCCTGTCAGGTGGTCGGTGCGGGCCATGGCCAGGGCCTGGCGGTGCAGAAGGGCGTTACCCAGGGCCGGCTCCAGGGCGTCGTGCCAATGGGCCAGCAATTGCTCCTGCCAGAGGCTCAAGGGGCTGGCGAAATGGTAGCTGATGCCGCTCAGCAAGGGGTGCTGGGAAGGCAGGAAACGTTCTTGAATGCCGGAGCGCAGCCGCAGCCGCAGGCTGTCGTCGACCTCGACGCCGGCAAGGGGGAGGCAATGTTTTGCCAGGGCGGCAAAACGCATCAGCACCTGCTGGGGATCCAGGCTCTGGTGGAGGTTGACCACGTCCTCGGGACGGGGCGACAGGGCAGGCACTGGGGCGGCGCTGCTGGCCAGATAGGGTCTGAACTGCATTTTTGACGCTCCTCGAACGACTTAGCATCATCAGGCAAGATCTAGGCCAGGATGCCAAGATGAGGAGCCAGGGCCGCCTTTTGGGCCTCGGCGTCCGCCTCGCCGAGGGCGATCAGTTCCCGGCAATAGGGGCTTTCGAACAAGAGGTAGGACAGCAGCGAGGATTCCGCATCATCCGACACCCCCATGCGGCTCAGCAGCCAGCGTACCGCCCGCGGCAGGTGCTGGTAGAAGCGGGCGGCCAGGGCGTCGAGATTTTGACTGGGCTGGATCACCATGATGTTGAGGGGCCTCAACGCCATATGCTTGAGGCGCCTGGGCGGCACCTGTTCCAGGGTTTGATTGATGCGCCAGGCCCGCTCCAAGTCGGCATTGAGGGCGTCGGTGAAGATGGTGTCCAGCAGGTGGCCCGCTATGGTGCCGGCCGTGGGCGGATGGTGGCGAGCCTGGGGCGGCGGCGGGTGGTGATGCTGGGTGCCCACCACCAGGATCCGTTCCGCCCCCAGGTGGATCACCGGGCTCAGGGGGCTGAGCTGGTGGATGGTGCCGTCGGCAAAGTACTGGTGCTTGATCCGCACCGGCGGGAACAGGAAGGGCAGGGAGGTGCTGGCCAGCAGATGGGCCTCGCTCAGGTGGGTGCGGATCCCCAGCCGTTTGGCCCTGTGCCAGGGATGGCAGTCGTCGGTGGCGGTGAAGAAACTGACCGAGGTGCGCAGGCTGTAGGAAGAGGCGGTCACGGCCAGGGCCCGCAAACGCCCGAGGCGGATCTGCTGATCGACCCGGGCGAAGGGGATACGGTTGGCAAGCAGCTGTTGCAAGGGGGTGGGATCCAGCAGGCTGGGGGGCAACTGGCCGGCGTAGTCGGCCTGGAAGAAGTGCAAAAGGCGCTTGGTCAGGTGCTTCATGATGTGGCCGGCGTCGGCGTAAAACACCTGGCCGGTATTGAACTGGCTCCAGACCCCTTCCAGCTGCCTGACCCCCTTGCACAGGCAACTGGCCCAGGCCGCCAGCACTGTGGCATTGACGGCGCCGGCACTGGTGCCGGAGAGGATCTGGAAGGGCAGGCCCCGGCCCCGGCCCTGCCAGTTGCCGATGGCCTTGAGCACCCCCACCTGGTAGGCGGCACGGGCGCCGCCACCGGAGAGGATCAGGGCTGTGCTGGCTGGACTGGTCATGGTGCCTCGGGCTAAGGTTGCTACAACATCAGCTTAGTTTACAAGCTGTTAGCGTGCATTCTTGGTACGCCCGCCGGGCTTCCCGCCGGGCACAAAAAAGCCCCGCTGTGCGGGGCTTTTTCAAGTAGGGCTGACTCAGCCTTGCAGTTTGGCCTTGAGGCTGGCCACCACCTGATCGATGGCCAGGTTCTCGGTATCACCGCCGCGGCGGCACTTGTATTCCACCTCGCCGTTGTCCAGGCCGCGCTCGCCGATGATGATGCTGTGGGGGATGCCGATCAGCTCCATGTCGGCAAACATGACGCCGGGGCGCTCCTTGCGGTCGTCGAACAGCACGTCGATGCCGGCGGCCTTGAGTTCTTCGTAGAGCTTGTCAGCCGTTTCCTGCACCCGATGGGACTTGTGCATGTTCATGGGGATGATCACCACCTGGAAGGGGGCTATGGCGTCGGGCCAGATGATGCCCTTGTCGTCGAAGTTCTGCTCTATGGCGGCGGCAACGACCCGGGTCACGCCTATGCCGTAGCAGCCCATCTCCAGCACTGTGGCCTTGCCCTGTTCGGACAGCACTGTGGCCTTCATGGCCTCGGAGTACTTGGTGCCGAGCTGGAAGATGTGGCCCACTTCGATGCCGCGCTTGAGCTGGATGACGCCCTGGCCGCAGGGGCTGGGATCGCCTTCCACCACGGAGCGGATGTCGGCGACGTCGGTGAAACTGGCGTCGCGCTCCCAGTTGATGCCGAACTGGTGCTTGCCGTCTTCGTTGGCGCCGGCGGCGAAGTCGCTCATCACGGCGACGCTGCGGTCGACGATGACGGGCATCTTGAGGCCGACCGGGCCCAGGGAGCCGGGGCCGGCACCTATGGCGGCGCGAATGGCCTCTTCGCTGGCGAAGGTCAGGGGGCTGTCCACCAGGGGGTGCTTCTCGGCCTTGATCTCGTTGAGCTCGTGGTCACCGCGTACCAGCAGGGCTACCAGGGAGCTGCCGGCGTCTTCGCTGGCGTGGACTATGAGGGTCTTGACCGTCTTGTCGACCGCCACGCCGAACTGCTCCACCAGCTCGTTGATGGTCTTGGCGTTGGGGGTGTCGACCAGGCGCAGCTCCTCGGCCGGGGCGGCGCGATCAAAGGCCGGGGCCAGGGCCTCGGCCATCTCGACGTTGGCGGCGTAGTCGGACTCGGTTGAGAAGGCGATGAGGTCTTCACCGCTGTCGGCCAGCACGTGGAACTCGTGGGAAGCGGTACCGCCGATGGAGCCGGTGTCGGCCACCACGGGGCGGAAGTCGAGGCCCAACCGGGTGAAGATGTTGCAGTAGGCCTGGTGCATCTTCTGGTAGGTCTCTTCGAGGCTCGCCTGGTCCAGGTGGAAGGAGTAGGCGTCCTTCATCAGGAATTCACGGCCGCGCATCACCCCGAAGCGCGGGCGCACTTCGTCGCGGAATTTGGTCTGGATCTGGTAGAGGTTCAGGGGCAGCTGCTTGTAGCTGCTGACTTCAAAGCGTACCAGGGAGGTGATCACCTCCTCGTGGGTGGGGCCCAGCACGAAATCGCGGTTGTGGCGGTCCTTGAGGCGGCACAGCTCGGGGCCATACTGCTCCCAGCGGCCGGATTCCTGCCACAGCTCGGCGGGCTGGACCACCGGCATGGACACTTCCACGGCGCCGGCCTTGTTCATTTCGTCACGCACTATGGCCTCGACCTTCTTCAGGGTACGAAGGCCGGTGGGCAGCCAGGTGTAGAGGCCGGAGGCGATCTTGCGGATCATGCCGGCGCGCATCATCAGCTGGTGGCTTTTGACCTCGGCGTCGGCCGGGGTTTCCTTGAGGGTGGACAGCAGATATTGGCTGGTACGCATTTTCCTAGGGCCAGACAGTGAAAAAGGGCCTTAGTTTAGCAGCCAGGCCGGCCCCCTAGAAGCCCGGCTTGAGGGCCTGGCGCTGTTCGTCCAACTGGGCCAGCTGCCGGCTGGCCTGGAGGCTGGCGTTGACCGGCTGCACCGCCGCTGACAAGGCCAGGCCCAATGGCGGGCCCAGTTGCAGACAGAGGGCCTCGGCAAAGCCTTCAGCCACGGGATGGTTGGCCTTGGACAGGAACAGCAAGAGCCGGGCGCCGTCGCCCCTGGCCAGGATGTCGCCGGGCAGGCACTCGCGCTTGAGGCGCTCTGCCAGGGCCCTGATGGCCTTGTCGCCGGCGTCAAAGCCCTGGGCCAGGTTGAGGTCCTTGAGGTTGTCGAGGTGGAGCAACATCAACCAGGCCTCTTCCTTGCTTCTTTCCACCAGCCGGCAGAGCCGGCGGCGGCTGGGCAGGCCCGTGATGGGGTCATGTTCCAGGCGGTGCTCGAGCCTGGCCAGGCGGCTCATGTTGCGCTGCAGCCGGCCCAGGGCCAGGCGCCAGCGCCACAGCAGGATCACCGCCAGGGACAGGCTGGCGGTGAGCAGCAGCCAGGGCAGCCAGGTGGTCTTGCCCGGCCCCTGGGGTTGGTAGAGGAAGCCATCGAGGCTCTTCACCTCGGGGATCTGGCCCGTTTCAAAAAGCAGATCGGCGATGTGGCGCCAGCGCCTGGGGTTCATGTGCCCTACCTTGACCAGATCCGGCATGATCAGCTGCCGGGCCGTATCCAGCTCGAAGCGCATGTTGCCCATGGATTTGTCCACCTTGTAGTGGGCGTTGATGATGTCCAACGTCTCCTGGGGATGGTCCAGGGCATAGTTCCAGCCCTTGAGGGAGGCGCGGCGGAAGGCGGCCACTTCGTCAGGGTGGGCGTTCACAAAGTCCCGGGTGGTGAAGAGGATGTCGGAATAGAAATCCAGGCCCTGGGAGCGGGGATCGAGGATGAGGTAGGGCAGCCCCAACTTGTCCAACTGGTAGGGCTCGTTGGAGAGGTAGGCGTTGAAGGCGTCCACCTTGCCGGAGATGAAGTCCTGGATGTTGGTGGAGGTGTCCACCCTGTCCAGTTGGGTCGGGTCAACACCGGCCTTTTTCAGCATGGCGATGATCTCCGGGTCCAGGCCGCCGGGGAAGAACATCACCTTGTGGCCCACCAGATCCTGCACCGTCTTGATGCCGCGGTCGGTGCGGGCCACCAGCACGGAGGGGGAATGCTGGTAGATGGCCGCCAGGGCCACGAAGGGATAGCCCTCGGCCCAGAAGCTCAGCACCTCCATGTTGCCGACCCCGAACTGGGCCCGGCCTTCCTGCACCTCTGTGACCGGGAAGCGGTTGGCGCCTCCCTCGCGGATGGTCACGTCCAGGCCTTCATCCTTGTAATAGCCCTTGTAGAGCGCCACGTAATAGCCCGCGAACTGGGGCTGGTGGTGCCAGCGCAGCTGCAATACCAGAGGATCGGCGAAGAGGGAGAAGGACAGCAGCAGGCCAACCATGGCCAAAGCGGGGCGCAGCATGGAACATCCTGGATTGTTATTGCTTGAAGCCACTATGGTTCAAGCACTTGGCGTAGTAAAGAGCTGGATATCCAGCACCTGCACCCGATCCTGCCTTATCTGGAAACGGACATTGAGCCCGGCCAGCACCACGCCGTACTGGCGCTCGTCGTCGCCGGCTTTCTTGTAGGCGGGCCTGGGATCCTGGGCCAGCACCTCCGAGATGAAGGCCGCCAGCTCGCCCTTGCCGAGGGCCTGAAGCTTGGCCAGGGCCTCTGGTGTCCAGTCCACCGGCAGCAGGGCCGGCGCCTCTGGGGCGTAGCCGCCTTTGGCCTCTGGGTGGGCGTCGGCGTAGGGGATATAGGGCTTGATGTCGAGGATGGGGGTGCCGTCCACCAGATCGACGCCGCCGAGGCTCAGGACCCCGGCCTTGTGGTCCACGTCCAGCAGTTCCACCACGGAGAGGCCTATGGGGTTGGGCCTGAAGGTGGAGCGGCTGGCGAAGACGCCGGTCTTGGCGTTGCCGCCGAGGCGCGGTGGGCGCACCAGGGGCTGCCAGTCCCGGTCCAGGTGTTCGTGGAAGACGAAGACCAGCCAGAGGTGGGAGAAAGCCTCGATGCCGCGCAGGGCGTCGCCTCTAAAGGGGGGCTCCAGCACCAGTTGGGCGCGGGCGGACTTGACCAGCCCCGGCTGGCGGGGCACGGCGAACTTCTCGGCGTAGGGGCTCTGAATGTGGCCAATGGCCGCAAAGGAAAAGGCGCCCATCAGGGCGCCTCTATCTGGATGGCCTGGCCCTGGCAGATGGCCTGGCTGAGGCAGCCTGGGGCCGCCTCCTTGCCGGTGAGGGTCAGGCACTGGCGGATCACCAGGGCATTGGCGCCGAGCTTGGCGGCCTTGGCGCGGGCGTCGGTGCGGGCGTCGCTTTGCTTGGCCGGTGGCTCGTTGGCCTTTTCCTGGCAGGCCTCACCGCTGACCATGCCCAGCACCTGGTAACGCTTGCCGGCCAGGGCGTCGCTGCCGAGCAGCTGCACCTGGCCCGGGGCGAAGTAGTCGTGGATACGATCCTTGTCCAGGTTGGTGTTGACCTCGTAGTGGCTGGCGCAGCCGGCCAGCAACAGGGGCAACAACAGGTGCAGGCGCGGGCCCTTGTTCATTTAGTGTCCTTTGCGTTGGTACTTGCGGTACAGGCGTTTCTGGCGATTATCCAGATCCACGGCGGCGCCGTCGATATAAAGCGCCTTGACGCTGACACCGGCATAGTCGAACAGCGGGTGATCGGTGATCAGCACCGTCGCTGAGCGGCCCACCACCAGGTCACCGTACTGCCGGCCTATCCCCAAGAGATCCGCCGGAACCTGGGTCACGGACGCCAGGGCCTTCTGCTCGGGCAGGCCCCAGGCCATGGCCATGCCGACGGCGAAGGGCAGGTCGCGGGACGACCAGGAACTGGGCAGGGCTATGGCGACCTTGACCCCGGCCTTGTCGAGGATGCCGGCCAGGGCATAGGCCTCGTCGTAGGGGGCGTCGTCGCTGGAGGGCAGGCCTTCGGGGTTGGTCACTTCCACCGCTACGCCGCGCTGGGCCAGCTCGACGGCATAGGCCTCGGCGCCACGGCCCCCTACCAGGGTCCACTTGAGGCCGAAACGGTCGCCGAAGCGGATGGCCTGGTGGATGGCGGCGCTGCCGTCGGCATGGATGAACAGCGGTATGCGCTTGTCCATGACACCGCTCATGGCTTCCAGGCTCTCGTCTACCGCCTGGTCCTCGCTGTCGGCGCGGCGCTGGCGGTAGGCCTCGGCATTGGCGAAATAGGTCTCCAGGCTTTCCCGGGCCGCCTCGTCGCCCACCTTGGGCCAGTAGAGGTGCATGCCGGTGTCGGCGCGCACCAGCATGTCGCGGCGGTTCCAGCCGTCCAGGCGCATGGCGGCGGAGCGGCCTGCCACCAGGCCCCCCTCAGGGGCCACCTCGGCCAGGGCAATGCCGTTGCTGCGGATGGTGGGAATGAGCTCGGAGTCGCCGTTGAAGGCGGTCTCGGCGGCCACTTCGGGGGTGAAGGTACCCACCTCTTCCACGTCGTTGGTGGCCCGCACCGCTTCTATCTCGGAGATACCCAGGTAGGTGGAGAGGGCGATGAGGCCCGGATAGAGGTGTTCGCCGCTGGCGTCCACCACGGTGGCGCCCTGGGGCGCCGCCAGGTTCTGGCCTATGGCGGCGATAAGGCCGTGTTCGAGCAGCAGGTCGGTCTTTTCCTGGGTGCCGCCCTGGACGCTGTGCAAGGTGGCGCCCTTGATGAGGATGGGCGCCGCCTGGGGCTTGCCGGGCAGCATGTCGTGGGCCAGGGCCGGGGTGGCCAGCACCATCAGGGCAGCTATCAGTTTACGCATCACATTTCCTCCAGATGGCTGTCCATGTCTTCACAGTGCCAGTGCACCACGGCAGGGCGGTAACCCTTGCGATCTTCGGCCGGTTTTTCGCCGCTCTTGAGGATCTTGTCGATGAGGGTGGCCTTTTCGGCCTTGATGGCCTGGCGTTCGGCCAGGTCCCGCTCACGGTCGAAGTAGCGCTTGCCGTCCACCCAGGTGTCCAGTACCCGGGCGCGGGCACTCAGGGGGCTGGCGTCCCAGAGCACCAGGTCGGCTTGCTTGCCTTCCTTGATGGAGCCGACGTACTTGTCCACCTTCAGCTCTTTGGCCGGGTTGATGGTGGCCATCTTCCAGGCGTCTTCCGGGCTCATGCCACAGTAGGCCATGGACTTGGCCGCTTCGAGGTTGAGGCGGCGGATGAGGTCTTCGGAGTCGGAGTTGATGGAGGTCAGCACCCCTTTCTGGTTGAGCAGGCAGGCGTTCTGGGCGATGGCGTCATAGACCTCGAACTTGTAGGCCCACCAGTCGGCGAAGGTGGAGGCGGTGGCGCCATGGGCCTTCATCTCGTCGGCCACCTTGTAGCCTTCGAGGATGTGGGTGAAGGTCTGGATGTGGAAGTCGAACTCGTCGGCCACTTCCATCAGCGCCAGTATCTCCGAGGCCACGTAGGAGTGGGCGTGGACGAAGCGCTCCTTGTTCATGATCTCCACCAGGGCATCCAGGCGGTAATCGCGGCGCGGCGGCAGCACCTCGTTCTTGTTGCGTTTGGACAGCAGGTCGTAACGGGTGCGGGCCTCTTGGTATTCGCGGGCCGTCTGGAAGGCGTCTTCCATCAGGCTCTTCACGCCCATGCGGCTCTGGGGATAACGGATGGTGAAGTTGTCACCCCAGTTGGACTGCTTGACGTTCTCACCCAGGGCGAACTTGATGGTGCCGGGGGCTTCCTTGAACTTCATGTCCTCGGCCGTCTCGCCCCAGCGCAGCTTGATCATCTGGGCCTGGCCACCTATGGGGTTGGCGGAGCCGTGCAACAGCTGGGCGCTGGTGGTGCCGCCGGCCAGGGCGCGGTAGATGCTGATGTCGTTGGGGTTGATGACGTCACCGACGCGCACTTCCGAGGTCACGGCTTCGCTGGCCTCGTTGACGCCGCCGCTGATGGCGATGTGGCTGTGCTCGTCGATGATGCCGGCCGTGAGGTGCTTGCCGGTGCCGTCGATGACGGTGGCGCCGCGCGGGGCGTCCAGGTGCTTGCCCAGCTTCTCGATGACGCCGTCGTCGATGAGCACGTCGGTGTTGTCGAGGATGCCGGCCTTCTCAGAGGTCCAGACGGTGGCGTTCTTGATCAGCAGCTTTTCGCTCTTGGGATGTTGGGCAAGGCCATAGGCCTGATCCGGGAAGCTGGCGCGGCTGACCAACTTGGCGTCGTCGGCCTTGTCTTCTTTCTTGGCCTCGGGGGCCTTGGCGGTGACCACCAGGCTCTGCCAGGCACCGCCTTGTTGGGCGCTGATGACTGGGGCCTTGTGGCTGCCGGACAGCACCCAGTAATGGCTGCCGGCATCGTCGGCCCAGCGCAGTTGCAGCTGGCGGTCCTCGTAATTGCTGGTCAGCTGGTCTATGGCCTTGTCGCCCTGCTTGAGGCTGACGCTGCCGTCGTCCTTCACCGTCAAGGCGTAGTCCCCTGCCACCTGGTAGTCGCCCCAGAGGGCGGCCAGATCCAGGGGCACCTGGCTGTGGGGCTGGCCCTGGGTCCAGGTGGACAGCACCTTGCCGTCTTGGAAAATGTCGCCGGAGGCGATCACGAAGTCGGCCATCATGCCGGCCTTGAGCTGGCCGGCGATGCCGTCCACGCCGCCTATCTTGGCCGGCACTGTGGTCAGGGCCGCCAGGGCCTGGTCTTCACTCAGGCCGTCCTTGATGGCTTTTTTCACTTCCGGCCAGATGGAACCTTCCAGGCCGTGGCGGCTGAAGGCCACGGCCACGCCGCGCTGGGTCAGGGCGGCGGCGGTGCTGGGGGCGCGCTCCCAGTGGCGCAGATCGGCCAGCTGGGCCCGCTCCAGGTCCGCTTCCGAGGCGACCTTGGGGGGCTTGGGGAAGTTCAGCGGCAGCACCACTGTCTTGGCGACCTTGGCCACTTCGTCGGCGCGGTCGTATTCGAAGTTGGAACCCAGGTAGACGGGATTGAGGCCAAAACCCTTGAAGAGGTTGGCCGCCGACAGCAGCTCGTCTTCGTGGCGGGTGGCCAGCAGAATGCCCTGCTGCTTGAGGGCGCCGAGGGCGGCCAGATCGGCGTTGGTTTCGAGCTGGGCGCGGGCGCCGTCATGGTTCAGGGCGTCCTTGTACCAGGCGGCGTCGGACAGGGTCTGGCGTACCAAGGCCATGGCCCCCATCAGGGATGTGGGGTAGACCTGGGGGGAGCTGCCCTTGTCGAAGGCCATGAATTGGCGGCCTTTGTCCTGGTAGACCAACTGGTTGCTGGGCAGGTCGGCCAGGGAAAGGGAGACGCTGTAGCCCTGGAAGATGCCGTCCAGACGGGCGCTGGCGACGCTGGTGAAACCGTCCTCCAGGAAGGGCTTGGCGCCCTCCATGTCGGCCTTGGCCCGGCTGCGCCAGACCTCGCTGCCGTGCACGGCGGCGTTATGGGCCTGGGCGCCGGGACGGGGCCAGCGGTAGTGGGGCACCTCGTCCTTGGGACCTTCGTAGGCCTTGGTGGGCAGGCCGTAATTGCTGTAAGGGTCGATGAAACCAGGGTAGATCCAGGCGCCCTTGACGTCGATGACCCGGGCGCCGGCCGGGGCCTTGTCGTCCACGGCCAGGATGCGGCCGTCCCGCACCACCAGGGTGGCATCCTCGCGCTTCTCGCCGGGGGCCGTTATCAGGGTGGCGTGGGTCAGGGCCAGGGTCTGGCCGGCTTTGGGGTAGAGGCCATGCGGATCCTCGGTCTGGATCTGGCTGCCCTGGGAAAGGAAGGGCAGCAGCGCACTGGCGAGAAGAGACAGTTTGACCGTCTTTGTCCTTGCCATCTTTATGAGTTCCCTGTTGGTTTTATTAGCACCATCTCAACACAGGCCTCACAGTGGTGCAACGGCGGCCCGACCAATGGTTGTTTAGACAGGAACAAGGTTGGTTGAGGGGAATTCAGTGGGCCTTGGCACCCAGGTGCTGGCGCAGGAAGTGGCGCAGTTCGCGCAGTTCGTCCTCCCCGACCTCGTCGTGGAAGGGGACGAAGAGAAGCTGGCTGCCGTCGGTGCAGAGCAGTTCCAGCCGGGCCCCGTCCCGGTCCGGCAGCGGCCTTACCTTGGCTATCTCGGCCAGGGGCAACGTGCGGCTGCGGTGGCTGCCGGCATCTTTGATGGACAGGCGGCCGCCCTGGACCACCAGGAATTCCTCGGCGGGATTGTTCAGCACCCAGTAGATGAGGATGGCGGCAAGGGTAGCGCCCAGCAGCGGCAGCCAGTCAGGCAGGCCGGCCAGGGGCAGCAGCAGGCTGAGCAACACCAACGCCAAGGCCAACACCAGGCTGCTGATGTTCATGGGGCGCCTGCGATGCAGGCTATACCTGGGGCTGGGGGGGCTTCCTTGCATGGCGCCAAGTCTGGCCCAGCGCAAGGGGGCGCGCAAGGGCTTTTTCCTCTCAGAAAGGGCTTTTGAAACAAGTGCTTGTTATTCATTCAATGGCAAGTTGTGGAGGCCACGGATCAGCTCTGCCAGCAGATGGGTGCCCGGGCCTGCCTGGTCGGGATCCGGCAGTACCAGGTTGAGCACGGCACTGCGGCTGCCGCCGTCCCTGAGCCTGACGACCTTGAGGCAGCCAGCCTCCAGTTCCTCTTCCACCAAGTGCCGGGGAACCCAGAGGAAACCCATGCCGGCCTTGACCACCTGGAGGGCATCCTGGAAGTGGCCGAAGGTCCAACGGTTCTCGGCCCGCAGCCAGCCCCCCAGCTCCCTCGGCTTGGCAGCGGTGTCACGGATCACCAGTTGCAGTTCCTGGGCCAGTTCCTCGCCGCTGACGGGTCTGCCTATGGTGGCCAGGTGGTGATCCCGATGCACCACAGGCACCATCTCCACGGTGCACAGGGACTGGCCCATGAAACCGCGGGGTATCATGCTGGTGATGGCGATGTCCACGCTCCCGTTCAGGATCAGCTCCTCGGTGCCGGTGATGACGGAGTGGTAGATCTGCAGCCGCGAGCCCCGGCTCTGGGGCTGGAACTGGGCCAGCAGTGCCACCAGTTGGGCGGGGGGATAGATGGATTCCACCGCCAGGCGGATCTCCGGCTCCCAGCCGCATTCGATATTGCGGGCCAGGCCCTCCAATGTCTCGACGGTATCGGTCAGGGCCCGGGAGCGGCGCAGCAGCACTTCCCCCGTTGGGGTCAGGAAGGCCTTGCGGCCCTTGACCTCCAGCAGGGAAACCCCCAACTGGTCCTGGAGCTTGGCCACCGCATGGTTGAGTGACGACTGGCTCTTGTTCAGCGCCGCCGCCGCCTGGGCATAGCCGCCGTTGTCCACGACGGCCTGCAGCATCCGCCATTGTTCGAGGGTGGTCTTGGGCCTGTACATGTTGTGCCTCTCTCGCTTGCTGCCGTCCAGCATGCCTCAAAGTACCGCTATTGAGAAATCTGGTGTCCGGACAACTTTTTCAACGAAAACGTTTTCTTTTTATTTTTGCTATGGCATAGTGCTGCCATTGGTGAGTGAAAACCCACCATTCCTCAAAAGCATGTTTGTTTATCAATCATCCTGTGAAGCCAAAACCCCGTAGGGATTTCCTACGGGGTATTTTTTTATTTGGCCACCAGACAGAAGAGTAAGCTGCTTATTTGGCCAAGTTCCGGGTCGCTGCAACCTTTGGCCGGCCAATCCAGCAAGGCGATGGCCAGGGTCAACGGCTGAACTATGGTGTTGACCCTGCGCCTTTGGCTTTAGGGTGCTAGAGGGAGGGCAGGTCGAGGCTGTATTCCCTGGCCACGTCCACCAGCATCACGTCCTTGAGGATGTTGCGGCCGATCAGCACCGGGAATTCCAAGTGGGAGCGGTCGGACAGGTTGAACTCGGCCTGCTGGCTGATGGGGCCTATGTCGAACTTGAACTCCACCACGGGGCGGCGTTCCCCTTCCTCTGAGTTGGACTGGATCACCCTGACCCAGCGCACCACCTCGCGTTCCACTTCCATGTATTGGCTGCCCTGGTCGTCGGTGGGCACCTGGAAGCGAACCCAGTCGACGCCCTCCCTTTCAAACTTATGGATATCGCGGGCGTCGAGGGAAGCCGAGGTGGCCCCGGTGTCGATACGGGCGGTAAGCACCACGTCGGAAGGGTGAAGGCGCACTTTTTCCAAGGCACCGACCACCAGTTTTTCATCCTTCACTGGCATGGGTTTGGTCTCCGGACATTGTTGTTGAATTGTAGGGGGACAGACGACAGGCCTGGTTTTTTTGTTGCGTCTGGCGGTGATGGCCGCCAGGGCGGCTTTGCTGAGCGGCCAGCCACGGCACAGGGGCTTGGAGCCGCAAGGGGTTGCGCTTTTCCATCAATCCTTTTTTTGTCGTGGCTTGGGGCTCAACCATAAGATCCATCAACGCTTTCTGAATTGCCATAGTAGCGGCTCAGCTCCCTGGGCGCCTTTGCATTTGGCCAGGGGAGAGCGACAATAACGCTTTCTTCCCAACAGGCCCTGACCTTGGATCTGCAGCAACTCCTCGACGACATCAGCGCCGCCGCACCTCAGCACTACGGCAAGGGCAAGGTGGCCGATTATATCCCGGCTTTGGCCAGGGTGCCCGCCAAGCAGTTCGGCATGGCCATCTATACGGTGGACGGCCAACTTTATTTTAGTGGTGAGGCGCAAAAACGCTTTTCCATTCAAAGTATTTCCAAGGCTTTTTCCCTGGCCATGGCCATGAACCGCCACGGCGACGCCCTCTGGGAACGGGTGGGAAAGGAGCCTTCTGGCACCGCCTTCAATTCCCTGGTGCAGCTGGAGTTCGAGAAGGGAGTGCCCCGCAACCCCTTCATCAACGCCGGCGCCTTGGTGGTGGCCGACAGCCTCTGCTCGCGGCTCTCGGCGCCGGTGCACGCCATGCTGGAGGCGGTGCGGCTGCGGGCCGGCGAGGCCTCCATCATCATCGATCGCAAGGTGGCAGACTCGGAGTTCGAGCACCGCTACCGCAACGCCGCCATGGCCAACCTGATGAAGAGCTTCGGCAACTTCGAGAACGAGGTGGACAGGGTGCTGCGGGCCTACTTCAGCTACTGCGCCCTGTCCATGAGCTGTGTGGAGCTGGCCAAGGCCTTCAGCTTCCTGGCGAATGACGGCAAGTGCCAGCAGAGCGGCGAGCCGTGGCTGAGCAAGCGCCAGGCCCAGCAGATGAACGCCCTGCTGTTCACCTCCGGCCTCTATGACGCCGCCGGCGACTTCGCCTACCGAGTCGGCATGCCCGGCAAGAGCGGGGTAGGGGGCGGCATAGTGGCTGTGCTGCCGGGGCGCTTCACGGCCTGTGTCTGGTCGCCAGAACTCAACGAATACGGCAATTCGGTGGCGGGGATCTGGGCGCTGGAAGAATTGTCCAAGGCTCTTGAGGTCAGCCTCTTCTGAGGACTAAAAGACTAGGGGCCCTTAGGGCCCCTAGTCTTAACAGGCGGTGGCGATCAGCACGGCCCTTTTCGGCGCCGGGTAGCCTTCCACCGTCTTGCTGGGATCGCTCGGGTCCAGGAAGTCCTTGAGGGACTCGTTGCGCATCCAGGCCGTGGCCCGCTGCTCATCGGTGCTGGTCTGGTCTATGTCCACCACCTTGATGTCCTTGAAGCCGCAGCGGCTGACCCAAAGCTCCAATGCCGCGGCGGACGGCAGGAACCAGACGTTGCGCATCTGGGCGTAGCGGTCTTTGGGCACCAGCACGGCGTTCTCGTCCCCGTCTATGACCAGGGTCTCCAGCACCAGTTCGCCGCCCTCTTTGAGTTGGGCGCGCAGCTGCTCTATGTGCTCTATGGGGCTCTTGCGGTGGTAGAGCACCCCCATGGAGAAGACGGTGTCGAAGGCCCGCAGCTCCGGCAGCTGCTGGATGCCGAGCGGCAGCAGATCCACCGGCAGGGGCCTGCCGGCACCCTTGGCGAAATGCTTGATGGCCTGGAACTGGATGAGGAAGAGATCCGAAGGGTCTATGCCCACCACCCGCCAGGCTCCTTCACCCAGCATGCGCCAGAGGTGGTAGCCGCTGCCGCAGCCCACATCCAGCACGAAACGGTTCTTCAGCGGCGACAGGTGCGGCAGCACGCGCTCCCATTTCCAGTCGGAGCGCCACTCGGTGTCGATATGGACGCCGTGGACCTCAAAAGGCCCTTTGCGCCAGGGGTGGAACTTCTGCAGCAGGCCTTCGATGGCCTTCTGGGTGCCGGCATCCACCTCCCCAGGCGCCCCTATGGTGACGCCATTCTCGATATCGAGATGCTTGGTCTGCACTTCAGGCAGTTGGCTGAGGATGCGTTGCCAGTGGCGGAACTCGCCGTGGCGGCTTTCTTCTTCCCACTCACGCAGCTGTTTGGGCAGCACTTCCAGCCAGTGGCTGAGCTGGGTCTCGGCGATATCGGCGAAGAAGCGTTGGAACCAGTTCATTGCCCTTCCTTATTTGATGGCCAGCAGGGAGGCGAAGTTGTAGCACTGGTACCAGAACTGGCTGTGGCCGAAGCCGGCCTTGGCCAGGCGCGCCAGGTGCTTCTCCGGGCTGTCGGGGCGCATCACGTTCTCGATGGCGGTGCGCTTCTGGGCGATTTCCAGCTCCGAATAGCCGTTGTCGCGCTTGAAGTCCCAGTGCAGCTCGCACAGGAGGTCGTTGATGGCGTTGTCTTCGAACACCAGCTTCTCGGAGAGCAGCAGCAGGCCGCCCGGGCGCAGGCCGTCATGGATCTTCTGGATGAGGGCATCGCGGTCTTCCGGCGGCAGGAACTGCAAGGTGAAGTTCAGCACCACCAGGGAGGCGTCCTGGATGTCGATGTCGCGGATGTCGGCTTGCTGGACGCTGACCTGGACCTTGCCCTTGTAGGCTTCGAGCTGGCGGCGGGCGCGGCTCACCATGGCCTCCGAGCTGTCGACGGCGATGAGCTCAACCCCTTCGATATCGACGCTGCGCTTGATGGCGAGGCTGGCGGCGCCGAGGGAGCAGCCGAGGTCATAAATTTTGCTGCCGCTCTTGGCAAAGCGCGGCGCCAGCTTGCCGAGGGTGTGCAAAATGGTCGTGTAGCCCGGCACCGATCTGTTGATCATGTCGTTGAAGACGTCCGCCACCTGCTCGTCGAAGGCGAAATCCTTGACGGCGGAGTGGGGCTGGGAATAGATGCGATCCTGGGACATGGGCTCACCCTCTGGTTCAAAGCGGGCGCTATTTTGCCTGAGTTTAGGCCTCGCTGCGAGCGAGGTGCGGCCGGCGAGGCGCTGCCGGCCAGGCCCTTTTCAGATGAGCCCGGCCTGGGCGAAGGCGGCCGAGGAAACTGGCAACCGCCTTTCGCTTAAAAAAGTCCGGGTTGGGCGAAGGGGGGCAGGGGCGGCAGGGGATGGCGCTTGGCCACTTCCTCATAGAACCAGCGGGCCAGCATGGGCGCCTGGTCGTTGTCGGCGCTGTGCACGAAGAAGCTGGGGGTCTTACCCTCGGCCAGCCACTGGACCAACTTGTCCAGCCAGGGGGCGAGGAAGCCGTGGTTGAGACCGGGCTCCGGCAGGGCCACGAAGCGCACCACGGGATTTTGCCCTGTGGCTATGGCGTGGACAGGCACTCTGGGCTTTTTCTGCTGGGCGTCCAGCAGCACCGCATCTGTGGCCGGCACCGAGAAGACGGGCCTGCTGTCCATGATGATGCGGTCACAGTTTCTCTCCAGCAGCAGCCGGTTGAAGGCCCGCTCCGCTTCGCCTTTGTCGAAGAAGGCCCTGTGGCGCACTTCCACCGCCACCGGCAACCCTTTGGGCAAGGCGTCCAGGAAGGCGGCCAGGGCCGGCAGGCGCTCTGGGCCGAACTGGGCCGGCAGTTGCAACAGGTAGTGGCTTATCTGGCCATGGAGGGGGGCGAAGCGGCTCAGGAAGTCGTCCAGTTCCTTGTCGCAGCCGACAAGGGCCTTGTGGTGGCTGATGGCCTGGGGGAACTTGAAGGTGAAGCGAAAATGCGCCGGCACCGCCTTGGTCCAGCGCGCTACAGAGGCTTCGCTCGGCAAGGCATAGAAGCTGGTATTGCCCTCGACGGCGTTGAACACCCGGGCATAATGGGCCAGGTGTTCTGTGCTGGGGGTGCCGGGCGGGAAGAGCCAATGCTTCCAGGCCGGGTGGGACCACATGGGGCAACCGAGGTACAACATGGCGGCCATTATAGCGACCGAATTGAATCCCCCAAGCCCTGCTCGCTATAATCGACGGCCATTATGGCGTGACAGCCACACTTCTTCGTCAAAGGACTCTTAGTTTCATGCGCAGCATCTATTGTGGACAGATCCGTGAAGCCCATGTGGGCCATAGCGTTCAACTGGTTGGCTGGGTCAACCGCCGCCGGGATCTCGGCGGCGTCATCTTCGTCCAGCTTCGTGACCGCGAAGGCCTGGTACAGGTGGTCTTCGATCCGGATCTGCAAGAGGTGTTCGAGCTGGCCAACAGCCTGCGCGCCGAGTTCTGCGTCCAGATCGAAGGCACTGTGCGGGCCCGCCCCGAGTCCCAGGTCAACGCCGACATGGCCACAGGCGCCGTCGAAGTGCTGGGCAAGAAGCTGACCATCATCAACAAGGCGCTGCCGCTGCCCATCGCCTTGGACGACCACCAGAAGAACAGTGAAGAAGCCCGCCTCAAGTACCGTTACCTGGATCTGCGCCGCCCCGAGATGACAGAGCGCCTGATCTTCCGCGCCAAGGTCACCGGTTTCGTGCGCCGCTACCTGGAGGAGCAGGGCTTCCTCGACATCGAGACCCCCATCCTCACCAAGGCCACCCCCGAGGGTGCCCGCGACTACCTGGTGCCGAGCCGCACCCACAAGGGCAAGTTCTTCGCGCTGCCCCAGTCGCCCCAGCTGTTCAAACAGCTGCTGATGGTGGCCGGCATGGACCGCTACTACCAGATCGTCAAATGCTTCCGTGACGAGGATCTGCGCGCCGATCGCCAGCCCGAGTTCACCCAGATCGACCTCGAGACCTCCTTCCTCAGCGCCGAGCAAGTGCGCGCCATCACCGAAGGCATGGTCCGCGAGCTGTTCAAGGAAATGCTGGACGTGGACTTCGGCAGCTTCCCGACCATGACCTACCTGGAAGCCATGACCCGCTTCGGCTCCGACAAGCCGGATCTCCGTAACCCCCTGGAGATGGTCGACGTGGCCGACATCCTGGCCCACGTGGAGTTCAAGGTCTTCAACGGCCCCGCCAACGATCCCAAGGGCCGGGTTGCCGTGATCAAGGTCCCCGGTGGCGCCAGCCTCTCCCGCAAGCAGTTGGACGACTACCAGGCCTTCGTCGGCGTCTACGGCGCCAAGGGCCTGCCCTGGCTCAAGGTCAACGAGTTGGCCAAGGGCATGGATGGCCTGCAATCCCCCATCCTGAAATTCCTGGATGAAAAAGCCGTCCAGGGCCTGTTGGCCCGTACCGAAGTCGCCGACGGCGACCTGCTGCTGTTCGGCTCCGACTCCTACAAGGTCTGTACCGACGCCCTGGGTGCCTTGCGCCTCAAGCTGGGTGAAGACCTCGGCTTTACCCGCACCGAGGAGTGGGCCCCGCTCTGGGTGGTGGACTTCCCCATGTTCGAGGAAGACGACGGCCGCCTCTACGCCCTGCACCACCCCTTCACGGCGCCCCTGAATGCCAGCCCCGAACAGTTGGCGGCCGATCCTTTGTCCACCATCTCCAACGCCTACGACATGGTATTGAACGGTGTGGAACTGGGCGGTGGCTCTGTCCGTATCCACGACAACGCCATGCAGCAGGCCGTGTTCAAACTGCTGGGCATCAGCAGCGAAGAAGCGGAAGAGAAATTTGGCTTCCTGCTCGAAGCCCTGCAATACGGTGCCCCCATCCACGCCGGCCTCGCCTTCGGCCTGGACCGCCTGGTGATGCTGATGACAGGTGCCAGCTCCATCCGTGACGTCATGGCCTTCCCCAAGACCACCACCGCCGCCTGCCCCCTGACCGAGGCGCCGAGCTTCGCCAACCCCCAGGCCCTGGACGAGTTGGCCCTGAACGTGAAGAAGGTCGAAGAGTAAGGGCGGCGCCATGGCGAACTGCCAGCGCCGCGGCCAAAACGGGTGCCAGGGATGAGCCGCATCATCCTTGGCATAGACCCCGGCTCGCGCATCACGGGTTACGGCCTGGTGCGCCAGACCGGGGTTCGTTTTTCCTACCTCGGCAGCGGTTGCATCCGGGTCCAGGGCGATGAGCTGCCGGGGCGCCTCAAGCAGGTGTTCGACGGCGTCTCGGAGATCATCCGCCAGTTCCAGCCAGACGAGCTGGCCATAGAACAGGTGTTCATGGCCCGCAACGCCGACTCGGCCCTCAAATTGGGCCAGGCGAGGGGGGTGGCCATAGTCGCCGGCGTCAACGCCGGGTTGCCGGTGGCCGAGTACTCGGCCCGGCAGGTCAAACAGGCGGTGGTGGGCACGGGGGCGGCGGACAAGACCCAGGTGGCCCACATGGTCACCCAGATGCTCAAGCTCCCCGGCACTCCCCAGGCCGATGCCGCCGACGCCCTGGCCATTGCGCTCTGTCATGGACACACCAGCACCAGCCTGACTAAGATGGCCCTCGATAGCCATAAGCTGGTGCGTGGCCGCCTGCGAAAATAACGGAATTTTATGATTGGAAGATTGACCGGCCTGGTGGCTGCCAAACAGCCCCCCGAGATCCTTATCGACGTGGCCGGGGTCGGCTACGAAGTGCAGTGCTCCATGCAATCCTTCTACGCCCTCGGCGAGATAGGCGCCAAGGCGGTGCTGCATACCCACCTGGTGGTGCGGGAAGACGCCCACCTGCTGTTCGGCTTCGTCACCAAGGAAGAGCGGGCCCTGTTCCGCCAGCTGATCAAGGCCAACGGCGTCGGCCCCAAGCTGGCGCTTGCCATCCTCTCCAACATGACGGTGGGCCAGTTCGTCCAGGCCGTGCACCACAACGACATGTCCACCCTGGTGAAACTGCCCGGCGTCGGCAAGAAGACGGCCGAGCGGCTGCTGGTGGAGATGCGCGACAAGCTCAAGGACTTCGGCGAGCAGGCCTTCGTGGGCCTTGCCATGCCCGAGCTGGCCATGGCGCCCCAGGAAGCGGCCATGGATCCCAAGGACGACGCCCTGGCCGCCCTTATCGCCCTGGGCTACAAGCAGTCCCAGGCCGAGACGGTGGTCAAGAAGGTGGCCAAGGCCGACATGAATTCCGAGGCCATCATCCGAGACGCCCTCAAGGCCATGCTCTGAGGTAAACCATGATCGAAGCAGACCGCCTTATCCGCCCCCAGGCCGACCGCGAAGACGACGTCATCGACCGCGCCATCAGGCCCAAGCTGCTGGCGGACTACCAGGGCCAGGACCATGTGCGCTCGCAGATGGAGATCTTCATCCAGGCCGCTCGCGGCCGGGAAGAGGCCCTGGACCACCTGCTGATCTTCGGGCCTCCCGGCCTCGGTAAGACGACGCTGGCCAACATCGTCGCCTTTGAAATGGGGGTGGGCATCAAGACCACCTCGGGCCCTGTGCTGGAGAAGGCCGGGGATCTGGCGGCCATGCTCACCAACCTCGAGCCCCACGATGTGCTCTTCATCGACGAGATCCATCGCCTCAGCCCCGTGGTGGAGGAGATCCTCTACCCGGCCATGGAGGACTACCAGCTCGACATCATGATCGGCGAAGGCCCGGCGGCCCGCTCCATCAAGCTGGACCTGCCGCCCTTTACCTTGATCGGCGCCACCACCCGCGCCGGCTCCCTGACCTCGCCCCTGCGCGACCGTTTCGGCATAGTGCAACGTTTGGAGTTCTACAAGGTCGAAGACCTGGCCACCATAGTGGCGCGCTCGGCCAGCTTCCTGAACCTGGACTTGGACGAGAGCGGCGCCTTCGAGGTGGCCAGGCGCAGCCGGGGTACGCCCCGTATCGCCAACCGCCTGCTGCGCCGGGTGCGGGACTTTGCCCAGGTCAAGGGCGACGGCAGCGTCAATGCCACCGTTGCCGCCGCGGCCCTGGACATGCTGGACGTGGACAACGAGGGCTTCGACTATATGGATAAGAAGCTGCTGATGGCCATCATCGACAAGTTTCTCGGCGGCCCCGTCGGCCTCGACAACCTGGCCGCCGCCATAGGGGAAGAGAAGGACACCATCGAAGATGTGCTCGAGCCCTTCCTCATCCAGCAGGGCTTTTTGCAGCGCACCCCCAGGGGGCGCATCGTCACGGACAGGGCCTATCGCCACTTCGGGTTGAGCCGCAGCGACTAGTTCACAAAATCGGGAGGCATGTGCGTCTTTTCAAGCTGCCAGCGTTGTTGGGGCTGCTGCTGTGCCTGGCCTTGCCGGCCTGGGCGGCGGCGCCCAAGTTGCAGTACCGGCTGCAGGGGCTGGATGGCGCCCTGGCGGACAACGCCGGTATCTACCTGGATCAGTTGCCCGATATCCCGCCGGAAAAAGCCGACCTCCATTTCGAGGATCTGGAAACCGCCCTGCGCAACGCCTTGAAACCCCTCGGTTACTACCAGCCCAAGATCCGTTTCGGCGAACTGGACGGCGACAGCCTGCCCATCAGTGTCGACCCCGGCGAGCCGGTGCGCTACCGCCACCTCGACATCCAGCTCGAGGGGGACGCCAAGTCCGACGAGCTCTTCCTCGAGCTTTTGAAGAACCTGCCCTTCAAGGCAGGGGCAGTGCTGCGCCACGACCAGTACGAGAGTGCCAAGGGCCGGCTGCAGAGCCTGGCCTTGCAGCGCGGTTACTTCGACGCCCGTTTCACCGCCAACAAGGTGGAGGTGCACCTCGAGGACAATGCCGCCGATCTCAGCCTGCATTTCGACAGCGGCAAGCGTTACCGCTTCGGGGCCATCCGCTTCGACAGCGACAGGGAGGTGGACCATCTGCTGGACGCCCTCTTCACCATCAAGGAAGGCGAGCCTTTCAAGGCCAGTGCCGTCAGCGAGCTGAGCCGCAATCTCTCATCCACCAAGTATTTTCGCAGCGTCGAAGTGCTGCCTCTGGTGGACCAGGCGGGTCCGGACTTGGCCATCCCCATGCTGGTGAAACTGCGCGCCAAGGCCAACAACCAGGTGGAGTTGGGCCTGGGGGCTTCCTCCGACGAGGGCCCCAGGGCCTCGGTGTCCTGGACCAAGCCTTTCCTCAACGAACACGGCCACAGCTTTACCACTGCCCTCAAGGTCTCGGGCCCCCGCCAGGAAGCGACCTTCGAGTACCGGATCCCGAGGCGGGATCCCCTCAACCAGTTCTATACGTTGCAAGGGGGCTTGCAGCGCCTCAACCTGCAGGACACCCAGAGCACCAAGTACACCGTCGCCGCCCACCGCTGGGACAAGCGCAGCCAGGACTGGAGCCGGGATCTCTTCGTGCGGGTGGAAAAAGAGGACTATCGCCAGGCCGACCAGCACGACCAGAGCTTCCTGGTGATCCCCGGCGTTTCTTACAGCCGCACCCGTTTCAAGGGGGCGCCCGAGGTGAGCTGGGGCGACAGCCGGGCCATCACCCTGGAGGTCTCAGACCAGGCCATAGGCTCGGACGCCCGCTTCGTGCGGCTCTGGGGGCGGACCAAGTGGCTGCGCACCCTCGGCAAGGACGGGCGCGTCATAGCCCGCGCCGAGCAGGGGGCCGTCTGGGTCAAGGATGTCGACCAGCTGCCACCCTCCTTGCGTTTCTTCACCGGCGGTGACCAGACGGTGCGGGGCTTTGACTACAAGAGCATCGCACCGCGCAACAGCGATGGCGAGCTGGTGGGTGCCAAGTACAGCACGGCGCTGAGCCTCGAATACGATCACCGCATCGCCGAGAAATGGCGCCTGGCCACCTTCGTGGACACCGGCACCGCGGCCAACAGCTACCAGGGCGGCTTCCGGGAGTGGAAGGTGGGCACCGGCTTCGGGGTGCGTTGGATGACGCCGATCGGGCCCATCCGCCTGGATCTCGCCTTCGGGGTCAGTGAGACCCATGTCCCCTGGCGGTTGCATTTCACCATGGGGCCTGAATTCTGATGCGTTGGCTAAAGTGGCTTGCCTGGACCTTCCTCATACTGTTGGCGCTGCTGGTGGTGGTGCCCACGACCGTATTGCTGACCGACGGGGGTAACCGCTGGCTCTGGGCCGAGGCCAAGGACCTTGTGCCTGGCCTGGATGGCGAGCTGGTGGAAGGCAACCTGGGCCAGGGCTGGCATTTCAAGGGCCTGAGCTATGAAGACAGCAGCCTGAGCCTCAAACTGGCCGAGTTGCAGCTGGCCTGGACCCCCTCGGCATTGCTGGCCGAAAAGCTGCAGCTGGACCGGCTGGTGGCCAGGGGTTTGAAGCTGGATCTCAAGGCCAGCCAGCAGGGCCCGGCGCCGGCCAAGGCCGAGGGCCCTATGGCGCCCCTCGAGTTGCCGATGCTGCTGGTGTTCGACGACGTCGATCTCCAGGACGTCCGGCTTCGCCTGCCAGGCCAGCAGATCCGCCTTAAGAGCCTTGGGTTGTCCGGGCTCTGGGACCAGGACGGCATCATGCTCAACGGCCCCGAGGTGACGGGCCTCGACATCCAACTGAGCGAGACGGCCGGCGACAAGGCCGCCGGGAGCAAAGAAGAAAGCCCTGCGGCCCAGCCCCTCCAACTGCCGGTGGTGCAGCTGCCGGTGGCGGTCAGGGTGGAAGGCATGGTGCTCAAGGACAGCCACTTTAGCCAGGGGGACATGGAGCAGCAGCTGGCCATGCTCAGCCTCTCGGCCAAGGCGGCCGGCAGCGACATCCACATCCAAAAGCTGGCCCTGGAACATGAGCTGGGCACGGCCAGCCTCAAGGGGCAGATCCGCCTCAAGGGCCAGTACCCGCTGTCGCTGGCCCTGGACGCCAGCCTCGGCAAGGGGCTGCTTGACGGCCAGTTGAACGGCGAGACCCTGGCCCTGCGCCTCGACGATTCCCTGGCCGACCTCAAGCTGGGCCTGGCCGCCAAGGGCCCCCTGGCCCTGGCGCTCAAGGCCAGGGCCCAGCCCCTTAAGCCTGAACTCCCCTTCGACGCCGAGCTCAACTGGCAGGAAACCGGCTGGCCCCTGGCCGAGCCCCAGTACCGCCTCGGCGCCGGCGAACTCAGCGCCAAGGGCAGCCTCAAGGGCTACCGCCTCAATATCAGCACCTCCGCCACCGGCCCTTCTGTACCCAACACCACCCTGGCCCTGGACGCCGACGGCGACGCCGGCCAGTTGGCTATCCGGCAACTGGCCCTGACCCTGCCGAGGGGCAAGGCGCAGCTGGACGGCATGCTCGCTTGGCGGCAGGGGCTCAGCTGGCAAGGCAAGCTCAGCCTGGACCAGCTCGACCCCAGCCTCTGGCTGGAACAGTTGCCGGGGGCCATCAGCGGCACTGTGCCGGCCTCCTTCAAACTGGCCGGCGACCAGTGGCAGCTGGCGGCCCAGCCGGCCCTCGGCGGCAGCCTGGCCGGTTTCCCGTTAAGCCTCAAAGGCGACCTGGCCCTGGACCAGGCCCTGGAGGGGCAGTTGCAGCTGGCGCTGGCCAACGGCCCCAACCGGTTGCTGGCCAAGGGCAGCCTCGGCCAGCAGCTGACCCTCAAGGGTGAGGTCCAGGCCCAGGATCTGTCCCTGTACGGTAAGGACTTCGAGGGGGCCCTGGCCGGCCACTGGACCTTGCAAGGGGACAAGGCCAAGCCGCAACTGGACCTGGATCTTGGCGGCCAGCGCCTGACCCTGATGGGCTTCAAGGCGGCAAGGCTCAAGCTGGCGGCCCAAGGCGAGCTGGGCCAGACGCCAAAGGGCCGGCTGCAGCTCAATCTGGCCAGCCTCAAAGAAGGCGGCCTGGATCTCAAGGACATCGCCCTCAGCGCCCAAGGCGGCCTCGCCGACCACAAGTTGGCCCTGAGCTTCAAGGGCGCGCCTGTGGGGGGCGAGCTGCATTTGAGCGGCGGCCTCAAGGGCCAGGACTGGCAGGGCAATCTTTCCGACGCCGCCTTCGATACGGCCATGGGCCGCTGGCACCTCGACAAGCCTTTGTCCCTGGCCTTTGCCGGTGGCCAGCTCCAGGCCGGGGCCCAGTGCTGGCGCTCCGAAGGGGCTTCTGCCTGCCTGACGCCGCTTCTCGCCTCGGCCGACAAGGGCCAGGGCAGCCTGCGCCTGGAGGGCCTGGAGCTGGCCCGCCTCAAGCCTTTCTTCCCGGACCAGTTGCAGTGGCAGGCCAGCCTCAAGGGTGAGGCCAGCTTTGGTTGGCAGCAGGGCAAGCCCAGCCTGGATGCCCATATCGAGACCTCCCCCGGCCGGCTGCTGGTGGGGCAGAACCAGGCCGACTACCGGCAGCTGGCCCTGGTGGCCAAGCTGGCCGGTGACCAGTTGGCTACCCACCTGGATTTCCAGTCCGACAGCCTGGGGCAACTGGCCCTGGCGGCGACGGTCACCGATCCCCAGGCAAAAAGAAAATTGGACGGCCAGCTCAGCCTCAAGGGTCTCAAGCTCGGCTGGTTGGCACCGCTGCTGCCCCAGGTCCATAGCCTCAGTGGCGAGATCAACGGCGAAGGCCGCCTCGGCGGCTCCCTGGCCCAGCCGCTCTTCTTCGGCAAGCTGGCCCTGAGCGGCGGCGGCCTCGACACCAACTCCGACATCCTGACCCTCTCCCAGCTCGATACCGAACTGGCGGTGGACGGCGCCAAGGCGACCCTGTCCGGCTCGGCCCTGGTGGGCAAGGGCAAACTGGCGCTGAGTGGCGACATGGACTGGCAGCAACCGCCCATCAAGGGCCAGGTGCGCATCCAGGGCGACAAACTGGAGGCAGGCTACCCCGGCTACGGCAAGATCAGGCTGAGTCCCGACTTGAGCGTCGGCATAGGCGAGGCCAACAGCGTCGAAGGCAAGGTGGTGATCCCCTGGGCCAGGATCAAGGTCAAGGAGCTGCCCCAGAGCGCCGTCAGCGCCTCCAAGGACGTGGTGGTGGTGACCAAGGACGGCGAGAAGAAAGAAGTGGCCGTGCCCCTGACCATGCACCTGGGTGTGGAGTTGGGGGACGATGTGCGCCTGGAGGCCCTGGGCCTCAAGACCAAGCTCAAGGGCGGCCTGGCCCTGGTCCAGGAGCCGGGCAAGGCGCTGCGCGGCAACGGCGAGATCCGGCTGGCGGACGGCACCTACAAGGCCTACGGCCAGAACCTGCAGATCCGCACCGGCTCCATCCTCTTCACCGGCGCCCTGGACAGCCCCAACCTCAAGCTGGAGGCGATCCGCAACCCCAGCACCATCAGCGATCCCGACATAGTGGCCGGGGTCAGGGTGACGGGGGAGGCCAGCCAGCCCAAGGTGGAGCTCTTCTCCGAGCCCGACATGACTCAGGCCGAGCAGCTTTCCTACCTGCTGCGGGGCAAGGGCCTGGACAGCAACGACCAGTCCGACGGCAACGCCGTGATGCAGGCCATGCTGCTGTCGGCCGGGCTCAACCAGGTGGGCGGCCTGGTGACGGGGGTGGCCGAAGGCCTGGGCCTGAGCGACGTCGCCATCGACACCTCTGGCTCGGGGGACGGCACCCAGGTCAACATCTCCGGCTACCTGGCCCCCGGCCTGCAGCTGGAATACGGGGTCGGTGTCTTCAGCTCTGTGGGGGAAGTGCGGGTCACCTATGAACTGCTGCCCAGGCTCTACCTGCAGGCCGTCAACGGCGTCAACCAGGCGTTGGACATCTTCTACAAGTTCGAATTCTGAGCCGGCCGGCCCTGGGTGCTATGCTCAGGGCTTTAGCGAAAAAGGAGAGTCGCCATGGGATGCCAGCAGGTCTGCAGCGGCGCCACCTTGCAATGCAGTTTCGGGGTGTCGCCGAGCACCTTGACGGTGCTGCCCACCAACCTGGTCAACACCAGCTCCATGCCGGCCGCCAACATCATGGACTATGTGCCCATGGTCAACGTGCTCTCCTTCGGCATGTGCCAGAGCCCTTCCAACCCGACAGTGGCCGCCGCCACGGCCGCGGCCCTCGGGGTCTTGACCCCCATGCCCTGCATTCCCGTCACCGCCGCTCCCTGGACGCCGGGCGCCGCCACTGTGCTGTTGGGGGGCATGCCGGCCCTGGATGCCACTTCCACCCTGATGTGCAGCTGGGGCGGGGTGATCAGCATCACCATGGCCGGCCAGTTCACCACCATGGTGCCCTGAACCCCCCTTATTCGGCCGGTACCCCCAGCAGCTTTTGCCACCAGCGCCGCCAGCGGCCCTGGGGCTTGCCGTCCGGCCCCAGGGGCTGGCCTTTCTCGTCGAAACGCTCCGGCTCCCCCACCGGCAACCCATGCTGGTAGTGCTGGCGCTGGGCCAGCTTGCCGTTCGGGTGGAAACGCTGGTGGAGGCCGTGCAGCCGACCCTGGCGGTAACTGGCCTGCTCCGCCAGGCCGCCGTCCGGGTGGTAATTCTTGAGCTCGCCGTGCAGCTGCCCCTTGTGGTAACCGGCCTGGCGCTGCAAGGTGCCGTCCGGCGCCAGGAAACGGCAGGGGCCGTGCAGCTGGCCGTCCTGGTAATGGAGCTGCGCCGAGGGCCGGCCGGGGCTGTGGAGCAGGGTGGTGGGGCCGTTCAGTTGGCCCTTGGCGAACTGCATCTGGGCATAGGGGGCCCCGTCCCGGAAGATCCTGGCCCTGCCTTCGAGGGCGCCGCCCTCGAGGCTGGCCTCGAAACGGGTCAGCCCCTGCACCAGCTTCACGTCCTGCTGCGCCATGCCGCCTCCTCAGTTGATCTGCACCAGGCCGCCCTTGAGGGTCAGCATGCCGCTGCCTTCCACCGTCTGGTCGGCGCTGCCCTTGTTGACCAGGCTGACGCTGGCCTCGTTGGTGAGGTTGGTGCCGGCCTTGTTGCTGAGCTCGGTGCCGGCCTGGTTGCTCAAGGATGTGCCGGCCTCCTGGGAGAGGGAGGTGCTGGCCTTGACGGCCAGATCGGCGCCGCTCTTGATGCTGAAACTGCCGCTGCTCTCCAGGGCCAGGGTGCCTGAGACCTTGATGGTGAGGTTGCCATCCACTGTCAGATCAAAATTGCCGCTCACCGTATGGCTGTAGTTGCCGCCGGTGCTCTGGCTCTGGTCGCCGCCGACGCTGAGGGTGCGTTTGTCCTTGACGTCCAGGCTGTCGCTGCCGGTCTGGATGGCGACGCTGCGGTTGCCCTTCTCCAGGGTGACTGTCTCGTCCCCTTCCTTGACGGTGCGGGTGCGGGCGTTCTGTACCGTCTCGGTCTGGTCGTGGCCTATGGTGGCGGTGGCGTCGTTGAGCACATTGACGTTGAGGTCCTTCTGGGCCTGGAGGAAGACCTCCTCGCTGTCCTTCTTGTCCTCGAAGCGCAGCTCGTTGAAGCCACCGCCGCCTTTGCTTGATTGGGTCTTGATGCCGCTCTGGGTCTGGTTGCCCGGCAGGGAATAGGGCAGGGCGTTGTCGCCGTTGTAGACGCAGCCCGTCACCAGGGGCCTGTCGGGGTCGCCGTCGATGAAGGTGACCACCACCTCCTGGCCGATGCGCGGCACAAACTGCATGCCGAAACCCTTGCCGGTCCAGGGCAGGGCCACCCGCACCCAGCAGGAGCTGCTCTCGTCATTCTGGCCCTCCCTGTCCCAGGGGAACTGCACCTTGATGCGGCCGTATTCGTCCGTCCAGATCTCCTCGCCGGATTTGCCCACCACCAGGGCCGTCTGGGTGTGGATGCGCGGCTTGGGGGTGAGGCGGGGCGGCCGGTAGCTGGTGGCGCGGGGGATGGCCTCGAAGCTGTTGCGGTAGTGGTTGTGGCTGAGATCGTGGCTGACGCTGGTCACCAGCCAGTCGATGTTGAGGCTGTCGTCGTCATGGCCCGTAAGGCTGAAATAATGGCCCGGCACCAGCCAGCGGCAGTCGCTTTCCCCCACCAGCCGCTGCTGCTGGCTGCGCAGGCCGTCGATGCGCTGCTTGGCCAGGCTGTCGCCTTTGTCCTTGGTGTTGTAGCCGCCCGGGTGTTCGTAGAATGACAAGGCACTGGAGTCGGCCTGGGCCTGGGCGTAGAGGGAAGTGCTGGGGGCCGTGAACTCGTAGTCGGCGGCGCTGTAGCTGCCGGCCACCACCTGCAGGCAGAGCTGGGCGCTGCGGATGCCGTGCAGCTCCCGCTTGCCGAGATCCTGGCCGAGGTAGGACAGCGCTGGGCCGTTGGGGATGGCCGGGCAGGCGTCGTTGCTGTCGGCCAGCACCAAACTGTGCTTGCCGTCCTCATGAGTGAAGAACCAGAAGATCCCTTCCTCCTCCAGCAGCCGCGAGACGAAGGCGAGATCCGTTTCCCCGTACTGGACGCAGTATTCGCGCGGGTCATAGCTGCCGCTGAGCTGGAGCTGGATGTCCTCGAAACCGTGGTCTTTGAAGATGCCGGTGACGATGTCGGCGGTGCTCTGGTTCTGGAAGATGCGGTTGTTGCTGGCGAGGTTCAGCCACCAGAGCCAGGGCCGCAGCACCACTTGGTAATGGTCGGCCGTGGCGTCGGCGGGCAGTTGGCGGACTTCGGCCAGCAGGGCGTCCAGTGGCCGGGAGGCATCGTCATGGTGCAAGGTGGCGGTGAGGTGGCTGGCCAGGGCTGCGTCCAGGCTGAGGCTGGTCAGGCTATGGCCGCCCAGCACCAGCTCCCCCAGGTCGTTGAGCCTTTCAGTGCCGCTCAGGCTGTCGGGGTAGAGGTCGGCCAAGGCCGATGCGTTGATGGAAAAACTGGTGTTGCTGTCGGTGGAACGGGCCATCCTTTCTCCCTGGGGCGCGCTAAGGGCAACTGCCGGTCAGTGCCTGCTGATCCTTCCCTTCCCTCAGCGGTTGAAAATGGTGCTGTCGATATCGGCAGGGAAAGAACCTAACTTGTACAGCCTTAATATGATGCGCTCTATGACGCAGGCCGAAACGTTGTAGGACTCGTCGCTGGGGTGTTTCGAGATCCACCCTTTAGCATGGAAAATTTCCATGAGGCCAGACAAGGTGACCTCTTCGTTGTCGAAGAGGAGCAGCGTGTTTTTTTCGGCCTCGTAAAGGCGACGAAGGGTTTCGACGCGGGCCCCGTTCCAATATTCATTGGAATTGTCTGGCGGTCCTTGAAGGGCCTTCTTCTGGATCTTGGCCGGCAACAAAGCCTCATTGTCGTCCTTGTTATTCAGGCCTAATTGCAGGCCCATGAGCATGTCTTCGCCACCCGCCACCATGTATGACGGGTAGATGCCATCATTGTTTGTTTCTTGAGCATGCGCACGGCTGTTCATCCTTTGCCGGAAAGGGGCTTGGATGGAGACGAATTGCTGCGCAGGCGAGTTGAAGTCCTTTGGGCTAGGAGCACCTACATCGCTGAAAGGTTTGGGCACTGGCACTCGCGTCGGATAGCCGACGCCAAGGCCGACTATGGGCAGTTTGCCATGGGTATGTTTTTTCACCAGTTGCCTGTGCACCTCAGGGTTGGTGTGCCTTGAGGCTTCGGTTTGAACCACGTCCTGATCCATCAGCAAGATCCGCTGTGGTCTATAGGGGAGCGAGTCGGCGAAGGCCAGGGCGGCGGCTCGTGCCGCGCCGAACCCCGTCATGTCTGTACCAGTCCACCCGATCAAATGCATGTTGCGATACTGTGCCATCAGGCCAGCCATGGCCTGGGCGTAATTATTAAAATCGAGCTTATGAACCAGCAGGTAGAGCGGTTCATTGCGTAAATTCATCGGGTGCCAGGCCAGGCTGTAACCCATGCTGAGGTCGAGGGCGAGTTTTTTTGCGCTGCCGCCGCTGATGACGATGACAGGTACGTTGCTGGGGCGCAGGTGCGGTTCATGGGAGGGACCAGCCCTTAGAAACGAGAACCAGCTGGTATTCTTTTGGGCGGCCATTGTCTGGCAGGTGATGACGCGCTTGCGCAGTGCCTGTTGCATGCTGGTTATGGCCCCAGGACTCTGCTTCTTGTCAACGATGACAGGGGAGTACTTGCATGCGGGTCTGGTCTTTTCATTAACCCAATCGGGGTTTATCGAAATGGCTATGGGGTCTGCCATGAAGTCTCTCCTGGTCTCTATTCCATCGCCCACTGGGCCAGTTGCCCTGTGACCTGGGTCATCAGTACATGCTCGATATCCCGGGCGCCGGCGGCGCTGCATCTGGCCAGCACGGCCTGGACTATGGCCGGGTCGAAGTCGAAGTGCTTGCCGGTGGCGGCCTTGTAGCGCTCGCGCAGCTTCTCCAGCTTGGCCAGCACTATGGTTTCCAGGGCCTGGGCGTCCAGCGGCCTGTAGGCCACCACCGTCATCCGCGCCAGGAAGGCGGGCCTGAAGGCGTGCAGCAGCTCGCGGCGCAGCAGTTCCTGGAAGCCGTCGCTGCCCAGGTGTTGGGGCGGGGTGTCGAGGATGAGTTCGGCGCCGACGTTGCTGGTGGCGAGGATCACCGTGTTCTTGAAGTCCACCACCAGGCCGGTGCCGTCCTCCATCAGGCCCTTGTCGAAGACGTTGTAGAAGGCCTCCAGCACGTCGGGGTGGGCCTTCTCTATCTCGTCCAGCAGCACCACCGAATAGGGGCGGCGGCGCACCGCCTCGGTGAGGACGCCGCCGCTGCCGTAGCCTACGTAGCCGGGGGGGGCCCCCTTTAACTGGCTGACGGTGTGGGCCTCCTGGTATTCGGAGAGGTTGATGGCGATGAGGTTGCGCTCGCCGCCGTAGAGGGCGTCGGCCAGGGCATAGGCCGTCTCTGTCTTGCCGACCCCGGTGGGGCCGGCCAGCAGGAAGACACCCACGGGTTTCTGGGGATCGGTGAGGCCGGCCCTGTAGGCCTGGATGCGCTGGGCCAGGGTGCCGAGGGCCTGGTCCTGGCCCACCACCCGCTGGCCGAGGCGCTTGCCGAGGCTGCGGATGGCGTGGGCCTCGTCGGCCAGCATCTTGCCGACCGGGATGCCGGTCCAACCGGCGATCACGGCCGCTACCGTCTTGGAGTCCACCTGCTCCGGCACCAGGGGGTCGTCCTGACGGATGGCGTCCAGCCCCGCCTCCAACCGGGCCAGTTCGGCTCCCAGGTGATCCCGGCGGCCGTCCTGGTCCTGGTCGTCGCCTTCGCCCAGGGCCAGCAGCTCCTGGCGGGCGGCCAGCAGTTCCCTGACCGCGTCCCGCTCCTCGGCCCAGCGTTCTTCCAGCTCGCGGATGGCCTTGGCGTTGTCCGCCGTTTCCCCTTCCAGGGCGGCGATGCGCTGGTCGTGATCCAGGCCTGCGCTCTGCTCCCGGCGCAGCCGCAGCAGCTCTTCTGCGACGGCCAGCTGGCGGTGGCGCAGGCCTTCCAGGGGCGGCGGCACGTCGTGCTGGGCCAGGGCCACCCGGGCGCAGGCGGTGTCCAGCACGCTGATGGCCTTGTCCGGCAACTGCCGGCCCGAGATGTAGCGGTGAGAGAGCTTGACGGCGTCCTGGATGGCCACGTCCAGGATCTGCACCTGGTGGTGTTTTTCCAGGCTGGCGGCGATGCCGCGCAGCATGGCCACGGCCTGGGCCTCGTCCGGTTCCTCTACCTGCACCAGTTGGAAGCGCCTGGCCAGGGCCGGATCCTTCTCGAAGTACTTCTTGTATTCGAGCCAGGTGGTGGCGGCCAGGGTGCGCAGCTCGCCCCTGGCCAGGGCCGGTTTCAAGAGGTTGGCGGCGTCGCTGCCGCCCTCGGAAGCGCCGGCGCCGATCAACGTATGGGCCTCGTCGATAAAGAGGATCACCGGCTGAGCGGAGCTGGCCACGGCCTCTATCACCCCCTTGAGGCGCTGCTCGAACTCGCCCTTGACCCCGGCCCCGGCCTGGAGCAGGCCCAGATCCAGGACCCTCAGGCAGACGTCCTGCAGAGGCGGCGGCACTTCACCGGCGGCGATGCGCAGGGCCAGGCCCTCCACCACGGCCGTCTTGCCGACCCCGGGAGCGCCCACCAGGATGGGATTGTTCTGGCGGCGGCGCAGCAGTATGTCGACGCATTGGCGGATCTCGGGGTCGCGGCCCACTATGGGGTCGATGCGCCCGGCTTGGGCCTCGGCTGTCAGATCTTGGGTGTACTGCTCCAGCACCGAGGGCTGGCCGGCGGCCGGCTGTTGGTTGTTGACCCTGGCCGGGCCGGCCGGGCTCTCACGGGAGGCCGCCAACCAGTCCTTGAGGTGCAGCCGCAGGGCCTCGCGGGGAACGCGCAGCAAGGAGGAGACGCCGTTCAGCAGCAATGAGCGCAGCTCGTCCTTTTCCAGCAGCGCCAGCAGCAAGGTGCCGGAGCGGACCAGCTCCTCCTGGGCCACCACTGTGCTTTGCACCAGGGCCTCTTCCAGCCAGGCCAGGGTATGGGCAGAGAAGGCCGGGGTGCGGGTGGCGCCGCGCTTGAAAGGCTCCATGGCCCTGTTGATCTCGCTGGCCAGCTGGTCCCTTTCCAGGCCGAAGCGGGGCAGCAGGCAGGCCAGATCGCCCCCATCGATGTCCAGCAACTCCAGCAGCACATGCTCTATCTCGATGTAATGGTGGCCTTGCTGCAGGCAGCGCTGGGCGGCCAGCTCCATGGCACCGCGACAAGGGGGGTTGAGTTTGCCGACCAGGGCCTTGAGGTCGATGCTCATCTGCCTTTCTCCTTCTGGGTGCGGCTAAGGGTGGTGCCGGGCCTGCCCAGCCAACTGGTGCGTCCCAGCTGGGGCGGGGCCTGATCCGCCAGTTCGGCCGGTGGCGCCTCGCCTTCGGCCAGCAGCAGGACCAGGGTGCAGTCGAGATCGGGGCCGAAATAGAAGCCGGCCAGGGCCATCAGGGTGCGGTGCTGTTCACCGCCCGGCAGGTACTGGAGGTAGAGCCCAAAACTCAGGGGGCCCAGGGTGACGCGGATGCCGGCGTGCTCGTCCCAGACCCGGTTGCCCACCACGGCCCCCTGGCCCAGGCTGCTGTTGCGGCCCAGGGGGCCGATCTTGGTGAGGCTGGCGGTTGGGATCAGCCGCCAGGCCCCTTCGAAGGGGCTGACCTTGGCCTGCACGCCGAGGTGATGGTGCAGCAAGGCCTGGAAGCCGGCCACGGAGCGGCGCTGGTTGGCAAAAAGCGCCGTCCTCGCCAGCAGGGCCGCGTCCGGCACTCCCTGGCGCTCCTGCAAGGGGACCGGCAGCAGGCCGAGCAGGGCGCGCAGCAGGGGGCGTGCCGGGCTCTGCTCGGCCGGGGCGAAAGAGGGGGCCAACCGGTATTTGGTCTGGGCCCGGTACAAGAGGGACAGCAGCCGGTGCTGGAAGAGATCCAAGAACTCCCCCGGGCCCTGGTCCTTGCTGCGGCGGCGCTGCGCCAGCCATTCCTGGTAGGCGTAGGGCAGGGGGCCGTCGGGGCCGCCCAGGCCGAAGAGCTCGGCCGTCAGCACCGGCAGCGGCTCCTGCTCGGGTTGTTCGAGCCTGGTCAGGGCGCTGGGAGCGAAGAGCGGCGCCAGGGGGCCACGCAGGCGCACCGCTTCCGCCCTGGGGTCCATGCCCCGGCCGAGGGGAATGGCGTCCGGGCGCATCCGCTCCAGCAGCATCACCGCCTGGGCGAATTCGAAGGCGTGGGGCTCGCGGTAGAGCCTGGCCGCTACAGTGTCAGGGGCTCGCCGGTCATGGTCTGCCATGACTTGATCTCCATGCCGGTGGCGGGGTCTTCCAGCACCGTCCGCACGAAGCGGTTGGCGTTGGCGTAGAGGGAAAAGAAGTGGGCCAGGACACCGGAGAAAAGCACTGGGCTGGCGCCGACGAAGCGTTCGGGGTCCACCGCGAGGCGCACCTCCAGGCCGTTGCGCCAGCCGCGCCAGGCATCCTCGCCCACCTGGGCCACCACCCTGTCGCTGCGCACCCGGCTCAGGCCTTCTATCTGGCGGCGCGCCACCTGGCTGTCGCTGAGGTTGTGCAGGGCCAGCATTTCCTGGAGGGCCACCACCGATTTTTCGTCCTCCACCAGGGAGAGGTGGTTGAGGGACAGCTGGGACACCAGCCGCCAGCGCGAGGCCCCGCCGAGGGCCGGCAGCGTCTGGGGGCTGGGCTGGCGCAGCAGGCTGACGTTGGCCACGGGGCCGGGGCGCTCGAAGGACAGCTTGGTGCCGGCCGGCAATGTCTGGGCCAGGTACCTGTTGGTGCAGAGCAGCTCGGCGGTGAGGGTGCTGTCGGTTACGGCGGCCGGTTGGAAATGCGGATCGACGAAGGTCAGCAGCATGTCGCTGCCGAGGCGGTCGGGGTGCAGGCCTGTGACGCGGCGGGCATGCCAGTAGGGGCCGTCCTGGGTGTGGCCGAAGGCGAAATAGGGCTGCACCGGGCTGGCCTTGAGGTTCTTGCTGGCCCTCAGGCTGCGGATGGCGTAGATCTCCATGCTGGCTTCGCGGTGGGCGTCGGCCACCAGGCGGTACTCGCGCTGGGTGCCGTCGGGGCGCAAGGGCTCAGAGGTGCGGGGGAAGAGGTTGACGGCCGGGGTGCAGCCCAGGGCGAAATCTTCCTGGCGCACCGTCAGCCGGCTGGCCGGGGCCTTGTCGAAGGCGATCACCAGCTCCAGTGCCTCCCCTGCGTCCAAAGGCATCCTGATGGGCAGGTCGAAGAAGGCGAATTTCTCGGGGCAGGCGAAGTATTCCACCAGCAGCCGGTAGGCCGGGTGCAGGCCGTCCTCGGCCGGCAGCAGCGCTTCTTCTGCCTCGAAGCCCAGGGGCCTTGGCAGGCCCCGCACAGGGCTCGGCGCCTCGCCAGGTCTTGCCACGGAGACGCCGATGGCGTTGGCGCAGAGCAAGTCGTAGAGGGCGGCCGAGGTCACGGGGGAGCCGGCCAGGTGGATGCGCAGCGTCTCGAGAGGCAAGTCTTCGAAGCGGTGCGGCGCCAGGCAGGACAGGCTCAGCTTGAGGGCGGCGCGGGCTTGCGGATTGTGGCTGACGGCCTGGGCCTCCTCGGCCAGCACCAGCATGGCGGCCTCCACCTGCACCGGCCAGAGAGTCGCCTCTGCGGCAGTGCGGAAATGGATGCTGTCGCCGGCCTGGGTGGTGACATGGAGCGCCGTGCCGCGGGGAATGGGATAGCCAGCGGCGATATTGCCCTTGGTGGGATCGGGGTCGAAACGCAGTATCGCCGTCGAGGGCACGGGGCGCAGGGCATAGGGGTAGAGCTGTTCGAGGAGGGCGTCGGTCAGCTGCGAATATTCGTCGTCGAGGCTCCGGTGCAGGCGGGCGCTCAGCAGGGCAAAACCTTCCAGCAGCCGTTCCACGTGGGGGTCCGGGCATTCGTCCTGGGACAGGGCCAGGCGCCTGGCCACCTTGGGGTAGTTTTCGGCAAAGCGGCTGCCGGCCAGGCGCAGGAAACTCAGTTCCTGCTGGTAATAGTCCAGCAGCAGCTCGTCAATCGAGTCGCTCATGTTCGATCCTGGTTTCCATCCCCTTGGTCACGTCGGCGACAAAGGCCACGGGCCAACGCTCCTGATGCAGCCAGAGGTGGCCGCTGATGCGGATCTTGAGGGCCCAGCGTTTCGGCTCCAGCAGCTCCACCTCCACGGCCGGGCTTTGCAGCCTGGGTTCGAAGGCTGTGATGGCTCGGACTATGCTGGTGGCGAAGCGGCGGCGGTCCGTCTCCCGCTGGCTAGAGAGGCCTGTCCAATCGGCCACCCCGTAGTCGATGACGGTCAGCTCGGCCCGGCGCGGAATGGTGTCGCGCCTGGTGTTGAGCAGCCTGGACAGCTCGGCCCTGACCGATTCGGCCAGGGCCTGGTGCACCAAGGCGGCGGCGCTCGGCCGTTCGGCCGGCTGGAAGGGACTGTCGTCCGCCAGCCGGTCGAACAGGGGAGCCAGCCCAGTGGAAGGGCCTTTGGCCATGCCTAGGATGTGATCACTTTATTGGCTGCCAGATCCCAGGTGGAGGCCGCGGTGCCTTCCTTGGAACCGTCCGATTTCTGGGAAGTGACTTCCCATTTGATCTTGGTGAAATTAAACGACAGGGTTTCCACCGGTTTGCCGCCGGTCCCACCGCTGACGCTGACGTTGGACAACACCACGTTGTTCATGGTGTAGACGATGAAGGGCATCACCTGACCGTTGCTCTCGGCGGCGTTGCGGCCTACCGTCAGCGTCATTTCGGAGATGTCCTTGCCGGCGCAGCAGTATTCGTTCAGGGTCGGGGTCGAGACGTCGACGAACTTGGTGACGGTGAACTCGCCGATGTGGGGCTTGCCCGAGGTCCGTTCGGTGTTGCTGACGTCGTTGGTGACCTGCATGGCGACGTTATGGCTGTAGGACATCAGCTCTATCTTGTCGGTGAAGCCTTCCAGCGTGCAGTCGCCTTTGATATCGCTGCCGAGGTCGAGAATGATCGCATCCATGTTCCGTTGCTCCTGGTGAAGTTAAGGCGTTAGGCCGTGGCCGGCGGCGGCAGCTCGGCGACGAGGCGGATGGAGGCCGTCAGCTCCTCGAGCTGGAAGTGCGGGCGCAGGAAGACCACGGCCTTGTAGGAGCCCGGCTTGCCCTGCACTTCCGTCACGTCGACCCTGGCCTCGCGCAGCGGATACTGGGCCTTGATTGCCTGGGGGGCGTTGTCGTTGACCAGCACATAGTCCGCTATCCAGGTGTTGAGGTAGCTCTGAACGTTGTCGCGGGTCATGAAGCTGCCCACCTTGTCGCGCATGATCACCTTGATGTAATGGGCGAACCGCGAGGCGGCCAACACATAGGGCAGCATGCCGGAGATCCGCGAGTTGGCATTGGCCTCGTTGGTGTTGTAGAGCTTCGGCTTGTTGGTGGTCTGGCCGCCGAAGAAGACGGCGAAATCGCTGTTCTTCTTGTGGCACAGGGCGATGAAGCCCAGTTCGTTGAGCTCCTTTTCACGCCTGTCGGTGATGGCGATCTCGGTGGGGCACTTGAGTGCGATATCCCCGGCCGACGTCTTGAAGGTGTGGGCCGGCAGGCCTTCGACGGCACCGCCCCCTTCCACGCCGCGGATGGCGGCGCACCAGCCGTACTTGGCGAAGGCGCTGGTGATGCGCTGGCCAAGGGCGTAGGCGGCGTTACCCCAGAGGTACTTGCTGTGGTCGGTGCCGCTGACCTCCTCGACGAAGTTCATGCCTTCGGTGGGCTGGGTGTCGGGGCCGTAGGGCAGGCGCATCAGCACCCGCGGCAGCGCCAGGGCCACGTAGCGGGAGTCCTCGCTGGCCCTGAAGGAACGCCACTTGATGAGCTCGGCGCTCTCGAAGATCTTCTCCAGATCCCTGGGCACGGCCAGCTCGGTGAAGCTGTTCATGTCGAAGAGGCGCGGGCTGGCGGCGGCGACCATGGGGGTGTGGGCGGCGGCGGCCACGTTGGACAGCTTCTCCAGCAGGGCCACGTCCTGGGGATGGCGGCCGAACTCGTAGTCGCCGATCAGCACGCTGTAGGGATGGCCGCCGAAGGTGCCGTATTCCTCTTCGTAGATCTTCTTGAAGAGGGCGCTCTGGTCGAACTCCACCGCCTTTTCCAGATCCTTGAGCAGATCCTGCTGGGAGACGTTGAGCAGCCGCAGCTTGAGGCGTGAGCTGGTCTCGGTGTTCATCACCAGGAAATGCAGGCCCCGCCAGGAGCCTTCGAGCTTCTGCATGTCGGGGTGGTGGAGTATGCCGTTGAGCTGCTTGCTGATCAGCTCGTCTATCTGGGCGACGCGGTGGTTGATCATCGCCACAGTGTCTTTGTCGACGGCCATGCCTTCGTCCAGAACCTGGGTGGCGAATTCCGCCAGCAGATCCTTGGCGTAGGCCTGTTGCATGTCGTCGTGGGCCATGCGGCCTTCCTGGACTATGCGATCGAGCAGGCTCAGGGATACCGTCTGGGCGCCGCCTGCTGCCTCTTCTTTTGTGTCAGCCATGATGTGCTCCTGATTCTTCCGTGCTGGGGATCAAGCCTGGGGTTCGGCGTCTTCGGCGGCCGCTGTCTCGGTCTCGGCCTCTGCTTCGGCCGGGCGCGCGTCCTTGATTTCCTTGAGGCCTTCGGTGTTGCTGACCACCTCCTGCAACAGCTTGTCGAGGTCGTCATTGCCGTCGAGTTTGGTCAGCAGGTCGCGCAGCCGCTGGCGGGCCTCGAAGAGGCGGCGCAGGGGGGTTACCTGCTTGACGATGTTGACGGGGTCGAAGTCGTCGAAGTGGTTGAACTTGAGCTCCACATTGAGCTTGCTGCCGTCGTCACTGAGGGCATTGTCCACCTGCAGCGCCAAGCGGGGGCCAATGGAGGCCAGCACTTCGTTGAAGTTGTCGCGGTCGATTTCCACGAAGCGGCGTTCTGTCAGTTTGGGCAGGGGCGTTTCCGGCTTGCCGGACAGGTCGGACAGGATGCCGACCACCAGGGGGAGTTCCTTTTTCTCGATAGCGTCGCCGATCTCCACGTCATAGGTGATTTGCACCCTGGGCGGACGAACCCGGCTCAACTTGTGCTGCGTACTTTCGGCCATTACATACCTCCGTTGTATCGTTGCTGGCGCCTTGAACAGTGTCTCGCAGCTCGCCGACTTCCCACCCTGAGATTGCGGACAACGACCTCCTGGCCGCTTGGTCCATGCGCCCCAAAAGGTCTAGATGACAAAGCGGAAATTTGCAAAGTTTCAAAAGTTTAATAGAGTTAGGCTGCAACTTGCCCAGCAGTCCGGTTGCGCTGATTTCCTTGTGCCTATGCCAGATGGATGCCCATGCCGAAAGGACTTCGAACCGCTGTTGCGGCAGCGTTGACACTGCTGCTCACCTTGCCGGGCTGTTCCATGTTCAGCCCCTCGACTCCCTTGTCCACCATCTCCCTGGATGTGGTGCCCAAGGCCAACAACGACAGCCCAGTGGCGGTCGACATCCTGGTGGTCGCCGACTCCGATCTGCTCAAGACCTTGCTGGCGTTGCCGGCGGCGAAATGGTTCGAACAGCGGGCCCAGTTCCTGCGCGACTACCCCCAGCAACTGCACAGCTGGTCTTACGAACTGGTGCCGGGCCAGCGGCTGGTGGTGGACCCTGTTCCCTTCGAAGGGGACGAGGCGGTCGGGGTCCTGGTCTACGCTGACTACCAGACCCCCGGGGCCCATCGCCTGCGCCTGGAAGGCCTGGAAGACGCCAAGCTTCGCTTGGAATCCAAGGACATACGCCTTGTCGCCAACAAGGATTAAAGGGAGGTGACGTATGCGATTAATCCCTGACGCTGTCTGCTGGCATGACGGCATGCCGCTGCTCCCGCAGCATTTCCAGGTCCAGGCCCTGCGCGCCGAAGGCATGGCGGCCCACTACGCCGCCGTTTGCCAGCCCCACTTCTGGGGCCTGCTGTCGCTGCAACTGGACGAGAGCGCCCTGGTCAGCGGCCTGGTGCGGATCACCGAACTGGACGCCCTCCTGCCCGACGGCCTGGTGGTGCGACTGGTGTCAGGCCGGGACGCGCCTTTGGAGCTGGACGTGACCGAGGCCGTCAAGGCCGCGGCCAACAAGACGGTGACGGTGCAACTGGCCGTGCCGCCCCTCTATCGCGGCGGGCGCCTGGACCCAGGCGCAGGCCGTTTCCGCTCCGCCAGCAGCGAGGCTATACCGGATCTGGCCAGCGGCGAAGGGGCTGCGCCCATGCCGGTGTGGCGGCCGGCCGCGCGGCTGGTGGCAGACAGCGCCAACCTCGATTTCATCCGGCTGCCGCTGCTGCGCCTGCGCCAGCAGGGCGGCGGCCTTGCCCGGGCCCCCTACCTGCCGCCCTGCCCCTTGGTGACGCCCGAGTCCCCGCTTGGCCGCCGCCTGGGCATGCTCTGCACCGCCCTGCGGGAAAAGGGCGTTTTCCTCTCAGGCCGCCTCCAGGCATCTAGCCGGGCGGGGGACCATCAGAGCGTGGCGGAGATCACCCGGCTGCTGACGGCGCTCTGGCAGCGGCTGCCGGAGCTGGAAGCCGCCCTCAACACCGGCACCCACCACCCCAGCCAGCTCTACGTGCTGCTGGCTGGCGTTGCCGGTACCCTGGCCGCCCTCAACCCCGGCGCCGGGGTGCCGGCCTTCCGCCCCTTCGACTACCAGGAAATGCAGGCCTGCTTCGACCCCGTCGTCGACTGGATAGAAGCGGCCTTGGAACGGGTGCGCGAAGGTTACAAGGTGCTGGCCTTCAGCCAGGCCAGGTCCGGTTTCAGCATCGATCTCTCCCAATTGCCACCGCCGGCCAAGGAACTGGTGATAGGGCTGCGGATGCCCCAGGGCAGCGGCGACGGCGTGGCCCAGGACTGGCTGTCCCAGGCCATCATCGCTTCCGAGCCACACCTGCCGGCCCTGGCCAGGCAGCGCATGCGGGGCCTGCCGCGGCGCGCCCTCGGCCGCGACGAGCGGGCGGCCTTCAGCGTCGGCGACGACACCGAACTCTTCCGCCTGGGGGTCGACGCCGACTGGTTCGACGCCAAGGAACAGCTGCATATCGCCCGCCCTGCCGGCGCCACAGAGCCGCCCTGGGAGATCATGCTCTTCGTCCCGGACGAGAAAACCGAGGCCAGAGCGCGGCAGGAGGAGGCCAATGGCTGAGCGGCTGACGGGTTACGGCAGCCCCCTGGCCGCCATCTTCGTCGAGGTGCTGGGGCAGTGGCAGCAGGCCAAACTGGCGGTGCTGGGCAGTGCCTGCGCCGCCGAAGAGATGGTGGCGAGCCTCGCCGAATCGGCGGCCGGCCTGACCCGGACCCTGGGGCGTCTCGCCTCGGCGGCCCTGGGAGCGGCAGAAAGCCGCCAGGTGGAGGCGGTGCAGTTTGCCTTCGTGGCCCTGGTCGATGAGAGCCTCTTGTTCTCCGATTGGCCGGGCCGGGCCTGCTGGGGGGAGGCGCCTCTTGAGGCGCGGCTCTTCGGCTCGCGCAGCGCCGGCGAACGGCTGCCCGACGAGATTGAGAAACTGCTCAGGGAGCAAGAGCCGGCGACCCGGGAACTGGCCAATGTCTACCTGCTCTGCCTGGCCCTCGGCTTTCGCGGCCGGCTGCGGGGGGACGGTGGCGCAGCCAAGCACGAGGCCTGGCGCCGTGCCCTCTTCGCCTTCGTCTATCGCCGCGATGCCAGCCGCAAGCGGGTGGGGATCAGCCTGGAGCAGGGCGCCGTCGTCAAGCCGGCCCGCCTGCCGGTACGGCGCATGTTGCCGGACGGCTCGCGGCTGGGGCTGGTGATAGTGGCGGTGCTGGCGTCGCTGCTGCTGCTTTCACACTTGTTGTGGCGGGATCTGGCCGGCCAGGTCGAGCCTTCCCTTTCCCATTTCCTGAGAGTCAGATGAGGTGAAGGGATGCTAGTCAAAGGGACGCTCGGGATAGTGCTGCTGCTGGTGCTGATCCTGGTGGTGCTGGGCCTCGCCATCTGGTGGCTGCGCCGCCGCGCCGATCTGGGGTGGCGCCGTTTCGGCGGTGCCGTGCGCCACGTCGAAGAGGAAGTGGGCCTGGGGGATCGCTACCTGATGCCCTGGTTGCTGGTGGTGGGCGAGCAGGACAGGGACAACGAGGCCCTCTGCCGGGCCTGGAAGCTGTCATCGGGGGGCGACAGGAGCTGGTTTGGCCGCTGGTGGTACAGCGGCGACGGCGCCGCCCTGGTGGTGCCCGCGGCCGTCTTCAACCACGGTGAGGGGGCCCTGGCACAGCTGTCGAATTGGCGCCGCCTGCTGCGCAGCCTGGCCCGCGCCCGCCCCAACAGGCCCCTGGACGCCATCGTCTGGGTGGTGTCGGCAAAGTGCCTGTTGGGCAACGAAGAAGCCGGCGCCGCCGGCCTGCGCGCCTACAAGAAGTTGACCGATCTGCAGCAGCGGCTGGGCTTGACCTTGCCGGTCTACCTGGTGGTCGGTGAAGCCGAGCAGGTGCCGGGCTTGGACGAGCTGGTCAAGGTGGTGCCCAAGGAAGGCCGGGACCTGATGCTGGGGTGGTCGTCGACTATGGCTCCGGGGGCCGGCTACAGCCCGGCTTGGGTCGACTTGGCCGTCGACCACCTGGTGACCTCGCTCCAAGAAGGCATCGCCGAACTCGGCGCCCTGGAGGACCAGCTCGATGAAAACCTGGTGCTGTTGCCCCGCCACCTGGGCGAGCTGCGCGGCCCCTTGCAATCCCTGCTCGACCCCGTTTTCCACGGCAACGCCCTGGGAGAAGCGCCGGCGCTGCGTGGCCTCTACCTGGTGGCTGCCCAGGCGCCGAAGGCCGAAGCGGAACCCGGCTTCAGCGCCTTGGACGAGGCGCCAGCCCCGCTGGAACTGGCCTTTGCCGGCCGGCTGCTGCGCAAGCGGATATTGGCTGAGCAGGGACTGGCCACGCCCATTCCCCGCATTTTGGCGCTGCGTACCCGCTGGCACCGGGCCGTGCTCACCGGTACTGCCCTGGTCGGGATCTGTTGGCTCGGCGGCATGCTCTGGACCTGGCATAGCGGTGTACCCAAGGCGAGGCTCCTGGCCGGCGGTATCGAGCGTCTCAGCGCCGCCCGTGCCGAATACCAGGGTGCCACCGGTTCCGAAGACGCCGCCAGGGAGGCGACGGGTGCCGTGGCCGCAGCCCTGCACAGCGTGCCGGACTGGCACCTGGCCTCCGGCTGGTTGCCGAGCTCGTTGTGGTCCTCCGACGACGGACAGATCGAAGTGGTGCTGGGCTACGGCTTTCGCGATCTGCTGTTCAAGCCCTTCTCCGACGGCCTGCGTTACCGGATCCAGACCTTGCAGAGCATGGGACAGGGCAGTGCCGCCGTCGGTGGTGCTTCGCCCCAGTCGCCGGAAAGCTGGCCTGACATGGTCAGCGCCACCCAATTGGTGGACGCAGCCGCCCAGCATGAGCAAAGGGCGAGGGAATTCAACAAGCTCCTCGAGGAAGGGGGCGGCAACCTGGATGTGGCTGGCGACCTGGCCCATCACCTGTTCAAGGTCGAATTGATGCCGAGCAAGCTCAACGACAGGTCCCTGGTGGAAAAGGTGTTGCAGCGTACGGCCGGCAGACCCGGGCAAGGACTGGATCTGGCGCAGTTCCAACCCCAGGTGGCAAGCCGCTTCGTCACCCTGTTGCACCATTGGCTGGATACCCTTTATGCCAACAACAATCTGGTGATCAATGCCGAAGCGGTTGAAAAGGGCCTGCAGGCGTTGCAGGCCGGCAGCCAGGTGGACAGGGCATCCCTGGCGCAGCTGGCCGAACAGATCGATCTGTTGCGGCGCTTGGTGACCTCTGCCAACGCCGCCTGGAGCGGGGCCAAGGGGCGCGACCTGGCGCCGGGCTTTGCCGCCACCATGGACAGGGCCAGCCACCTGGCGCTGCTGGGTGAGCAGCCGGTCTCCAAGGTGTTGGCCCATGCCGATGCCGTCAAGCAATCCTTCGCCGACCGCTGGCTGAGCCGCAAGGGCACCCTGCCCGCAGTGCTGCAGTCTTCCCCCAGCGGCGGTATCGAGCTGCAGGGCGATGTCGGCAAACTCGACACAGCCCTGCTGACCCTGCTGGGCCAGTCCTTCTCCCGCCAGGGCAAGGCATTGGGAACAGAGGCGATAGAAGCGGCCTTCAAGCAGATGGATGCGGACACCGCCGGTGCCGCCCTGGCCAGCTTCCAGAGCTACCAGAAATACAGTGACAAGGATCTGCCATCGGCCCCTGAGCGTTACCGGGCAGGGCTGCTTTCGGCCGCCGAGGCCAGTACGGCCCAGGCCATGCTCCAGGCCCTGGTCGGCAGCAAAGGGGAGGGCATCAACCTGCAGGCCTTCCCCCGCAGCCTCCACGACGAGGCCCTGCGCCTGGGCACCCTGATCAAGGAGGCGGCCAACCTGGCGGCCGCCTTCGACGAATTGGGCCAGCGGCAACTGGCGGCCGCCACCACCCAGGAAGTGACGAAGGCGGCCCTGAACCTGCTGCAGCGGGCCGACGGCACCTTGGCGGAGCTGGGCCTCTATGAACCCAGGGAAGGCAGCTTTGATTGGTGGAACGGCAAGACCGGTGCCGCCCTGACCGCCTTCGAGTCGGGCAGCCCCCAGGATCTGCAGGCCTACCTGGCCGCCCAGCAAGGCGCCGTGACCGACCTTGCCGGTGTGGTGCAGGGCGCTGTGGCCTGGCTGGCGGACAAAGAGGGGAGCCTGACCCAGGCGGACTGGCAAAGGGTCAAGCAATGGCAGCAGCTGTCGAGCGAATTGGAGAAGTACAAGGCCAAGAGCGCGACCAGTTCCCTGGTGGCCCTGGAGCGGCTGGTCAACCATGATCTGGATCCGATGGACATGGCTAACTGCCAGGCCAGCCTCGCCCAGATAGTGGCGCCGGGGGGCGGCGATTTCTTTGCCCAGAAAGCCGGCGCCCTGCTGCAGATGATGGCCAGCCGCTGCCGGGTGCTGCGGGCCCAGGCCAGCGTTGCCGCCTACGATCGCCTGGCTCAAGCCTTCAACCAAAACCTGGCCGGGCGCTTCCCCTTTGCCGCCAACCCGGCGGCGCCCGGGGTCAGCCCCCAAGCGGCCGCCGCCTTCCTGCAGGTGCTGGACAGCGACATGGCGATGGCCCGCTTCGGCCTGCCACAAGGGCAGGGGCAATCCCAGCAGGCGCAGGCCTTCCTCGACGGCCTGGCGACGGCCGAGGCCTGGCTCAAGCCGCTGCTGACCCGGGATACCACCGGTGCCTGGGAGGGCGTGGATGTGGCGGTGGATTGGCGTACCGACCGCGACAGGGAAGTGGGGGCCGACCAGGTGATCGAGTGGCGCCTGGCCTCGGACCGCCAGGTCCTGCAGCACCCGGCGACGGCCCAGGGCATGTTGCGCTGGCGCCCCGGCCAACCCCTGTCCCTGGCGCTGCGCTGGGCCAAGGACGCCCCCCAGGGGCCCTTAGAAGATCCCGGCCAGCCCTCTCTCAGCATCGAGGGGGCCATGGCCGTCTGGGAAAGAAAGGACAACTGGTCTTTGCTGCGGCTGATCCGGGCCCACCAGGTACCGGCCGGCAAGCCCCAGCAGGGCATCCCCCTGGAGCTCAAGGTGCCGGTCAGCAATGCCAAAGGCAATGCCAGCCAGGCCCAGCTGTTTCTGCGCCTGGCCTGCTTCGTCGCCGGCGGCAAGGAGCGCTTGCCTCCCCCTGTATTCCCCACCCAGGCTCCGGTCTTGCCCGCCATCGCCGAGGCGGCGCCTGAACCTGACCAGACGGAGGCGCCATGATGGACGACGAAGCCCTGCTTGCGCTGTTGCAGCCTTTTCCCGGCGAGGCGCCCTGTGGGGTGCCGATGCGCTACGAGCCGGAATATGACCAGCTCCGGGAGGCGCGCCGGGCCGAGGACCCGAGCCTGCCCACAGGGGTCTGGCAGTCGGAGCTCAAGCGAGCCGATTGGGACAAGGTGGCACAGCTGGGCCAGGATATCCTCTTAGCGCGAAGCAAGGATCTGATGGTTGCCGCCTGGTTGGGGGAGGCTTGGCTGCACCGCGGCGGCATGGCCGGCCTCAGTTCGGCCCTGGCCCTGGTGGCCCAGCTCTGTGAGCGCTTCTGGGACCAGCTCTACCCCCTGCCTGAGGACGGCGACCAGAGTTTTCGTGCCGGCGCCCTGGGCTGGCTGGACAGCAACTATGCCGCCGCTGTGGCGGCCGAGGTACCGCTGCTTTGCCTGGATGGGCCCTCGCCCCAGGCACTCACCCTCAATGGGTGGTCGGCCCTGCTGCAACGCCAGCTGCCACCGGCCGGTGGCAAGGGGGCCAAGGGCGACCTGGAAGCGGCTAAGAAAGAACTGGCGCAGTTGCACGAAACGGTGCGCAGCGGGCCTTCTGAGCCCATGCGCCAAGCCGCCCAGGAGCTGGCGGCCGCCTCAGCCTGGTTGGAGCGCCTCCAGGGCTGGTGCACTGAGCAGATGGCCGATGAGGCCCCCACCTTTACCAAGCTGCGCAACGCCCTGGCCCAAGCGGATCAGGTGTTGCGGGAGTTTCTTGCCATGCAGCCTTCTTTGCCGGACCCGGCTCCCCAGCCCGACCAAACCGAAACAGCAGCAGCCGTACCTGCCAAGGTGCTTGGTGAACCTGGCAGCCGTGAAGAGGCCTACCGGCAGCTGGCGGTCATCGCCGGCTACCTGGCCAGGGCCGAACCCCACAGCCCTGTGCCCTATCTCATCCAAAGGGCCGTGGAGTGGGGGGGAAAACCGCTCCACCAGCTGCTGGCCGAGTTGATCGACAGCGATCCCCAGGCGCGGCGCCTCTGGGCATTACTGGGCATACTGCCCTCCTGAGCGGCGGAAAAAAGGCAAAAAAAAGCCCGAGACAATGTCTCGGGCCAAACAACCACATTGAAGGAAGGAATTTGTCCAGGGAAGAACAACGTCGACAATGCCCAAAGGGCAAGAGCCAATCAATCACACTACCAAAACAAGTGTCGGACAGCCTGTGGCACCCAAAGTCCTTGGCGCCGCCATCCGACGCTGCGCATTATGCGGACAGCCCCTGGGCGCCTCAACCGAGAAAAATTGCGTCAATTAATAAGAAAAACTAATGTCAAATGGCTATCCAAGTTTCCGTGCGCGTCAACTTGTTCATTTTTTATTTTTAAAACAATTAAAAATCAAATGGATGCGAGTTGGATTAAAAAACGTGCAACATAAGATAATTCATCCCTACGTGCATAAGCTTGCAGTTTGGGCGTGCCATTAACGGCCGTTTTTCATCGGTGAGGGCAGGTGGGGGCTTCCCGGCCTTTTGATATAGTCCCTGGGCTGCCTTCATCGCACAGGGAATACCATGAAAGGAAAACTGCTCGTCATCGCCATGGCCGCCTTGCTGGGCGCCTGCCAACAGACAGTCCAGGCCCCCAAAGCTGCCTCGGCCCTGGTCTACCCCCAAGCCCATATCGTTGACCAGGTTGATGATTATCACGGTACTCAAGTGGCCGACCCCTACCGCTGGCTAGAATCCGACAGCCCCCAGGTGAGCCAATGGGTGAGCCAGGAAAAGGCCCTGGCCGAGCAGTACCTGGCATCCATACCGGTGCGTGCCGAGTTGGAAAAGCGCATCACGGCCTTGTGGAACTACGAGAAGTTCTCCAGCCCCTTCCGCCGCGGCACCAACCTTTTCTATTTCCGCAATGACGGCCTGCAATCCCAGGACGTGCTCTATGTGCAGGACGGTACCGAAGGCGCGGCCCGGGTGCTGCTGGATCCCAACCGTCTCTCCACAGACGGCACCGTAGCCCTGTCCGGGACCAGCGTCTCCAAGGACGGCAAGCTGCTGGCCTTCGGCACCTCCAAGGCCGGCTCCGACTGGCAGCAATGGCAGTTCCTGGACGTGGCCACCGGCAAGCCCCTGGCCGACAAGCTGGACTGGATCAAGTTCTCCACGGCCCAGTGGGACAAGGACGGCAGGGGCGTCTTCTATGGCCGTTACGACAAGCCCAAGGCCGGTGTGGCCCTGACCGGGGTCAACTTCAACCAGAAGCTCTATTACCACCGTATCGGCACGTCCCAAAGCCAGGACCTGCTCGTCTACCGACGCCCCGACCACAAGGATTGGGGCTTTGGCACCGAGGTCACAGACGACGGCCGCTACCTCATCATCTATGTCTCCAAAGGCACAGACTCCCGTAACCGCATTTTCTACAAGGATCTGAAGGAAGGCGGCAAGGTGGTGGAGCTGCTGCCGAACCTGGAGGCCAGCTACAACTTCATCGGCAACGAAGGTCCCCGTTTTTATTTCGAGACCAACCTGGATGCGCCCAGGGGCAAGGTGATCGCCATCGATATCCGCCGGCCGGCCAAGGCCAACTGGCAGACCTTGATCCCCCAAGGGGAAAACCCCATCGCCAGTGTGGTCCTCTTTGATCACAAGCTGCTGGTTCAAGGCATGAAGGACGCCCTTTCCGAGCTCAAGGTCTACGACCTCAAGGGCACCTACCTGCGGACTGTGGCCCTGCCCGGCAAGGGGACTGTGAGCCAACTCTATGGCCAGGTGGACAGCAAGGAGGCCTTCTTCAGCTTCAACTCCTACATCCAGGCCCCCAGCGTCTACAAGCTGGACCTGGAGCAGAATCAGGTCAGCCTCTATCGCCAGCCGGCCCTGGCCTACAACCCGGACGATTTCGTCTCAGAGCAGGTCTTCTACCGCTCCAAGGACGGCACCCGGGTGCCGATGATGATCTCCTACAAGAAGGGCATCAAGCTGGACGGCGCCAACCCGACGTTGCTCTACGCCTACGGCGGCTTCAACATCTCCCTGACCCCGCGTTTCAGCCCGGCCAACATCGCCTGGATGGAGCGGGGCGGCGTCTATGCCGTGCCCAACCTGCGCGGCGGCGGCGAGTATGGCGAGGCCTGGCACCAGGCGGGGATGAAGGAGAAGAAGCAGAACGTCTTCGACGACTACATCGCGGCCGCCGAGTACCTCATCGAAACCGGCTACACCAGGCCCCAGAAGCTGGGGGCCTATGGCCGCAGCAACGGCGGTCTGCTGATGGGCGCGGCCCTGACCCAAAGGCCGGACTTGTTCGCCGCCGTGCTGCCTGCCGTGGGGGTACTGGACATGCTTCGCTTCCAGAAATTCACCATCGGCTGGGCCTGGACCAGCGAATACGGCAGTTCGGACAACGCCGCCGATTTCCCCTACCTCTATGCCTATTCGCCGCTCCATAACCTCAAGAAGCGGGCCTACCCCGCCACCATGGTGATGACGGCGGATCATGACGACAGGGTGGTGCCCTATCATTCCTTCAAGTTTGCCGCTACCTTGCAGGCCGATCAGCAAGGCCTGGCGCCGGTGATCCTGAGGGTGGAACACAACGCCGGGCACGGTGCCGGCAAGCCCACGGCCATGAAGATCCGCGAGGCTTCCGACATCTTTGCGTTTTTGCTAAAAAACATGGGTGAGACCCGCTAACGTTCAGGGGAGCTTAAGCTCCCCTTTTCCATGATGAGGACCTTATGCAGCACCATTGGCCCATTCGGGTGTATTACGAAGACACGGACGCCGGCGGCATTGTCTACCACGCCAACTACCTGAAGTTCTTCGAAAGGGCCCGCACCGAATGGTTGAGGGAATTTGGCATAGAGCAGGACGGCCTGCTGGCCTTGGACCTGGCCTTTGTGGTCCGCTCTGTTAAGATGGATAACCATTTACCGGCCCGCTTCAATGAGTTGCTGACGGTGGTGAGCACAGTGCCGACGCTCAAGCGCGCCAGCCTGGTGTTCCACCAGCAGCTGCTCAGGGAAGGGGGTCAAATTTTGTGTGAAGCCGAGGTGTTGGTGGCCTGCGTCGATCTTGCCAAGGGCAAGGCCAGGGCCATCCCCGAGGCGGTTTTGGGAGTGCTCAAAGGGTGAACGAAATTTCGTTTTTTGGTCTTTTCTGGCAGGCCAGCCTGCTGGTCAAGTTTGTCATGCTGATCCTGCTGGGCTTTTCCATCTTCTCCTGGACCCTGATCTTCCAGCGCCACAAGGTGCTCAAGCAGGCCAAGGGGCAGGCCGAGAAGTTCGAGGACAGGTTCTGGTCCGGGGTCGACCTCGGCAAGCTCTACCACGAGCTCAATGCCCGCCAGGACCAGCTGGGCGGCATGGAGAAGGTCTTCACCGCCGGCTTCAAGGAATTCGCCCGCCTCTCCAAGAACTCCGGCCGCAGCCCCCAGTCGGTGCTGGACGGCGCCGACCGATCCATGAGGGTGACCCTGAACCGGGAAGTGGAACACCTCGAATCCCACCTCTCCTTCCTGGCCACAGTCGGCTCCATCAGCCCTTATATCGGCCTCTTCGGCACCGTCTGGGGCATCATGAACTCCTTCATCGCCCTGGGTAACGTGCAGCAGGCCACCCTGTCCATGGTCGCCCCCGGCATCGCCGAGGCGCTGATCGCCACCGCCATGGGCCTGTTCGCCGCCATTCCCGCCGTCATGGCCTACAACCGTTTCTCCCACAACGTGGAGAAGCTGGAGCAGGGCTACCTCAACTTCCAGGAAGAGTTCGCCGCCATACTGCACCGCCAGGTGTTCGCCAATGACGGGGGCCAGGCCGCATGACAGCAGCGCCGCGCAAGAGGCGCCGCCCCGTCGCCGAGATCAACGTCGTTCCCTATATCGACGTGATGCTGGTGCTGCTGATCATTTTCATGGTGACGGCACCCCTCATCACCCAAGGGGTCAAGGTCAACCTGCCCAAGCAGTCTTCCCAGCCCCTGCCGCCCGACTCCAAGCCGGCGGCCGTTATCTCCATCACGGCCGATGGCCAGTACTTCCTGCAAGTGGGCTCCAAGAAGGCCGAGCATTATGACGACGTCTCTACCGTCGCCGCCGTGGTCAAGGCCCAGCGTGAGGTGGAACCCGCCACGCCCGTGGTGATCCGCGGCGACGGCGCCGTGCCTTACGCCAAGGTGGTACAGCTGATGGGGACACTGCAAGGGGCCGGTGTCGATGACGTAGGCCTGATGACGGATCCGCCAGAGGAGAAGAAGTAACCATGCGCAAAGAAGGCATGGGACTGCCGCTGGGGCTGTCTATAGCGCTGCATGCGTTGGTGTTGCTGTTCCTGGGTTTGCAGCTGGATTTTTCGGAAAAGCCCGAGATGCCCCAGCCCCAAGGGGAACCCATCACCGCCAAGGCGGTCGACAGCAAGGTGGTGGAAGAGCAGGTCAAACGCATCAAGGCCGAACAGGCCGCCGAGCGCAAGGCCGAAGCCGACCGCCAGCAGCGCCTGGAAAACCAGCGCCTGGCGGAGCAGAAACGCATTGCCGACCTCAAGCGCCAGCGCGCCGCCGAGGAGCAGGCCAAGGTCGAGGCCCAGAAGCAGGCCGAGGAAGCCAAGCGCGTCCAGGCCCAGGAAACCCAGAAGGCCAAGGAACTGGAGCTGGCCCGCCAGAAGAAGCTGGAAGAAAAGCGACAGGCTGACGAAGCGGCCAAGGCCGCCGAAGCCAAACGCCAGAAGGAAGAGGCCGCCGCCAAGGCCGCCGAGGAAAAGCGCCAGAAGGAAGAAGCCGAGCGCAAACGCAAAGCCGAGGAAGCCCGTAAGAAAGCCGAGGCCGAGAAGAAACGCAAGGCCGAGGAAGCGCGCAAGAAGGCAGAAGCCGAGAAGCAGCTGGCCGATCAGATGGCCGCCGAGGCCGCGGCCCGCTCCAAGGCCCGCCAAAAGCAGGTGCTGAGCGAGATAGACAAGTTCCGGGCGCTGATCATCGACGCCATACAGCGCAACTGGGTCGTGGACGACAGCATGCGCGGTAAGGAGGCCAAACTGCAGATCACCCTGGCCCCCAGTGGCCTGGTGCTGGATGTGCGCTTCGTGTCCGGCGACCAGGTCATCTTCGAGTCTGCCCAGCGCGCCGTCTGGAAGGCGGAAACCTTGCCGGTATCCAAGGATCCCGAGGTGTTCGCTCAGATGCGGGTATTGAACATCACCATGAAACCACAATTCTGACGAGGTAGCAGTGCGTATTCTCAGCCTGATCTTTTTAGGCCTCTTGACCCTGAGCCAAAGTGCCCAAGCGGCATTGGATATCGTCATTACCGACGGCCTGGACCAGGCTCGGCCTGTGGCCATAGTGCCCTTCAGCTTTGAAGGGGGCCAGTTGCCCATGCAGCCGGCCCAGGTGATAGGGGACGACCTTCGTAACTCCGGCAAGTTCTCGCCCCTGCCCATCAGCGCCATGCCAGAGCAGCCGAGGAGCAGCGACGACATCCATTTCGGCGCCTGGGCCAGCAAAGGGGTCGAGGCCGTGGTGGTGGGTTCGGTCAAGCCCTATGGTGACGGCAAGTACCTGGTGAGTTTCGACCTGGTCGACGTGCTGCGTGGCCAGGTTACCGGGGGCAACTTCCAACGCCAGGCCGACGGCAGCCTGGTGCGTTCCGACGCCCATATCCTCGAGTCCCGCCAGGCCGTGATCAGCGCCAACCAGTTCCGCCAATATGCCCACCGCATCAGCGATGTGGTCTATGAAAAGCTGACCGGCGAGCGCGGCGCCTTCCTGACCCGTATCGCCTACGTGGTGGTGGATAACGACCCCATCTATCCCTACAAGCTGATGGTGGCGGACTACGACGGTTACAACGAAACCGTAGTGACCAAGGCCAAGGAACCCCTGATGTCACCCAGCTGGTCACCGGACGGTTCCAAGCTGGCTTACGTTTCTTTCCAAAACCACGCTTCCGAGATTTTCATTCAGGATCTCTACAACCAACATCGTGAAAAATTGACGTCCTTTCCGATGATCAACGGCAACCCCGTTTGGTCACCGGACGGTAAGAAAATGGCCTTCGTTTTGTCAAAAGATGGCAACCCTGAAATCTATATCATGGACCTGGCCACCAGGCAGATAACCCGCCTGACGGATCACTATGCCATAGACACGGAACCCTCCTGGTACCCTAATTCCGATGCGCTGGTATTTACCTCGGAGCGGGGTGGTCGTCCCCAGCTTTATCGTGTAGATTTGGCTACTAAAGCTGTGAAACGATTGACATTTGAAGGTGAACAGAACCTGGGGGGCTCGATAAGCCCGGACGGAAAATACCTGATCATGGTCAACCGTACCCAGGGTGAATACCGGATAGCCCGTCAGGATCTTCAGAGCGGTGCGCTGCAGGTCCTGACCAATACAGAATTGGATGAATCGCCTAGCCTGGCCCCCAATGGCAGCATGATTATTTATGCCACGCTCTATCGGGGGCAGAAGGTTTTGGGCCTAGTGTCGGTAGATGGGCGTTTCAAAGCCCGGCTGCCGGCCCGCCAGGGACAGGTGAAGGCTCCGGCCTGGTCACCCTTTTTGTAAAAACAATAATTTTTTGCAGTCTTAGCAACATAAGGACCTGACGATGCAACACAATAAACTTCTGAAAGGGATGCTGTTGGCACTGCCAATCCTGGCCCTGTCAGCCTGTTCCTCCACCTCCCAGACCGAAGCTGCCGGCAAGACCGCCAACCAGCAACAACAACAGGAAGTGGTTACCGGTACCGTTCAGCCCGTGATGAGCGCCGAAGAGCAGCGCCTCCAGCACCAAGAAGAGATGCGCCGCGAGCACATCATCTACTTCGACTTCGACAAGTACGAGATCCGCCCCGAGTTTGCCGAGCTGCTGGAAGCCCACGCCGCTTACCTGCGTGACCACGCCGATGTCAAAGTACTGATCGAAGGCCACGCTGACGAGCGCGGCACCCCCGAGTACAACATCGCCCTGGGCGAGAAGCGTGCCAAAGCCGTCAAGCAGTACCTGCTGGGCCTGGGCGTTCTGGACTCCCAGATCACCCTGGTCTCCTACGGTGAAGAGAAGCCCCTGGATCCGGGCCATACCGAAGAGGCCTTCTCCAAGAACCGCCGCGCGGTACTGGTCTACTAAGTTATGAATAAACCGCTGACAAGTTTCGCCTTGTTGGTCGGCCTGTCCGGCGCCGCTCATGCGGCGCCGGCGCCCGTTGTGGAGGCCGGTGGCGATTTGGAATCCCGGGTTGCCCGCCTGGAAGCCCAACTGGAATCCCGTAACAGGGTACAACTGGAAACCTTGCAAAAGATCAGTGCTTTGCAGGATGACCTGCGCGACCTGCGCGGCATTACCGAGGAACACGAGCACAAGCTCAACCAGCTGCTGGACAGGCAGCGGGAGATCTACAAGGAACTGGCTCGCATGCAGTCGGCACCTGCCGCCGAGCAGCCTGCGCCGACCACGGCCGCGCCAGCCGATACCAGCCCCACCTATTCAAGCAACCTCAGCGAGAATGACGCCTATGACCAGGCAGTGGGATTGGTGCTCAAACAGAAGGACTATGGAAAGGCTACCGAGGCGTTCAAAGCCTTCGTGAAGGATTTTCCCAAGTCTTCCTATATCGACAACGCCTATTATTGGCTGGGTCAGCTCTATTACAGCGACCGCAAACTGGATGATGCCATCCAGTCCTTCACCCAGGTGGTGAACCATTACCCCAACTCCAGCAAGCGTGCCGACGCCATGCTGAAACTGGGCATCATCGCCCAGGATAAAGGGGACAAGGCCGGTGCTTCCGCCTTCTTCAACAAGGTGATCAAGGAGTACCCGGACAGCACTTCCGCCCGCATGGCCAAGGAGCGCCTGGGCAAGCATTAAGCGGCTTGTCGGCTTTTTGCGCAATCGGCGCCTGGCCGTGATTTTCTTCTTGCACGGCCAGTCAATTTCAGTAAGATAGGCGCCCGTCGGGTCGTTAGCTCAGTTGGTAGAGCAGTTGACTTTTAATCAATTGGTCGCAGGTTCGAATCCTGCACGACCCACCAGACACCCTAAAGCCTGCCAGCGCGGGCTTTTTTAATCGCCGATGAGGCGAGCCGGAGTCAGGCTGAAAGTCGGGCTCGGCAACACAGAACAAGATGGGTCGTTAGCTCAGTTGGGTGAGATGCGAGGAATACGCAGCATCGAACGCGAGACAGGACGGCGAGCCGGACAGAACGTCAGGATGACTGGCAGCTCTGGACTGCAATCGAAGAACAAGATGGGTCGTTAGCTCAGTTGGTAGAGCAGTTGACTTTTAATCAATTGGTCGCAGGTTCGAATCCTGCACGACCCACCATCTATTCAAGGGGCTTGGCCCGGCATCCTCGCGGTGCATATCCAAGAGACAATTCGGGTCGTTAGCTCAGTTGGGTGAGATGCGAGGAATACGCAGCATCGAACGCGAGGCAGGACGGCGAGCCGGACAGAACGTCAGGATGACTGGCAGCTCTGGACGGCAAATGAAGAACAAGATGGGTCGTTAGCTCAGTTGGTAGAGCAGTTGACTTTTAATCAATTGGTCGCAGGTTCGAATCCTGCACGACCCACCATTATTCAAGGGGCTTGGCCCGGCATCCTCGCGGTGCATACCCAAGAGACAATTCGGGTCGTTAGCTCAGTTGGGTGAGATGCGAGGAATACGCAGCATCGAACGCGAGGCAGGACGGCGAGCCGGACAGAACGTCAGGATGACTGGCAGCTCTGGACGGCAATTGAAGAACAAGATGGGTCGTTAGCTCAGTTGGTAGAGCAGTTGACTTTTAATCAATTGGTCGCAGGTTCGAATCCTGCACGACCCACCATCATCAAGAAACCCCGCTTTTGCGGGGTTTTTTGTTATGGGCGCCCGGGCGTATAATGCCCCTAGTCAAGCAGTAACGTGGTTTCAAGCTCATGACCCAGATCCCCCAGGTGAACCTGGACTTGCCTTTCCCGCCCAAGCCAAAGCCCTTGAGCGACGAACAGAAAGCCGATTACAAGGCCCGTATCAAGGCCCTGCTCAAGGCCCGAGATGCCGTGCTGGTGGCCCATTACTATACGGATCCGGAGATCCAGGCCCTGGCCGAAGAAACCGGCGGCTGCGTCTCCGACTCCCTGGAGATGGCCCGTTTCGGCAAGACGCATCCGGCCAAGACGTTGATCGTCGCCGGGGTCAAGTTCATGGGGGAGACGGCCAAGATCCTGAGCCCAGAGAAAAGGGTGCTGATGCCGACCTTGGAAGCCACCTGCTCCCTGGATCTGGGCTGCCCGGCCGAGGAGTTCAGCGCCTTCTGTGACGCCCATCCCGACCATACCGTCGTCGTCTACGCCAACACCTCTGCGGCCGTCAAGGCCAGGGCCGACTGGGTCGTCACCTCTTCCATCGCCCTCGAGATAGTGGAGCACCTGGACAGCCTCGGTAAGCCCATCATCTGGGCGCCCGACCGCCACCTGGGCGGCTATATCAATAAGCAGACCGGCGCCGACATGCTGCTCTGGCAAAGTGCCTGTATCGTCCATGACGAGTTCAAGACCCGCGCCCTGACAGACATGAAGGCCCTCTATCCCGATGCCGCCGTGCTGGTGCACCCGGAATCGCCGGCCAGCATAGTGGAGATGGCCGATGCCGTCGGCTCCACCAGCCAGCTGATCAAGGCGGCCCAGACCCTGCCCAACAAGCGCCTGATCGTCGCCACCGACCGCGGCATCTTCTACAAGATGCAGCAGCTCTGCCCCGACAAGGAGTTTATCGAGGCGCCGACGGCCGGGGAGGGCGCCACCTGCCGCTCCTGTGCCCACTGCCCCTGGATGGCCATGAACGGCCTGCAGGCCATCTACGAATCCCTGACGGCGGAAAACCTGGGCCCCCATGAAGTGCATGTGGATCCGAGCCTTGCCGAGAAGGCCATGGTGCCGCTGAACCGGATGCTGGATTTCGCCGAAGAGCTCAAGCTCAAGGTGAAAGGCAACGCCTGAAAAAACGCCGCCTCAGGGCGGCGTTTTGCCATCTGCTCAAAACCTCGCCGAACGCACTGAATGAATTGAAAAAGCGGTTGACCGCTTCCGACCTTGCCCCTAATATAGCGCCCCGTTGCAGCGCTAAACGCAGAGCGAAAGCGGTGTAACCACAATATGGTGAGGTGTCCGAGTGGCTGAAGGAGCACGCCTGGAAAGTGTGTATACGGCAACGTATCGGGGGTTCGAATCCCCCTCTCACCGCCATACCAAAAGCAAAAAGCCCGTCCTCAGGACGGGCTTTTTGCTTTTGGCGTGTCGGAGACGGGGGACTCGATTCGAATCCCAGGGTTCGACCGGTTGCAGGAGCAACCGGGACCGCCGTAGGCGCCCGCAGGGCAAAGAACAGGAAGTGCTTTGGTCCATCCCCTCTCACGTCCTATATGTGGTTCCGGCTGGGATTTCATCTTGCTCTGCAAGATGCCGAATCCTCCGGCCAGGGCGGCATTGATGCCGCCCGCTTCGCCCGGTGCAAAGCGGTGCTTTGCCCACTTGCCGGACTGCGCCTGCACCGCCATATCAGCCCGGTCTTTGACCGGGCTTTTTCGTCTATGCGGTTCTGTATTGCCCTGCAAAAGGGGCTCTTGCCTCTCCATTGCCAGACAAAAGGCCGCGCCTCGTGGCGGGTTTCATGGGCCAAATCCGTACTTCCCATTGTTCCCCCTCGTTTTAACAAGCCTTACTTCGAATGAATGCCAGCATGCGGCCACTCCATAAGAACCCTGACAACAAGATGCTCGCCATCCTTGACCGGATCGCCCTCTTCGAAACCCTGACCCAGGAAGAGAAGCTCTCCCTCACGAGGCAGGGATCTGCCTTTTTCCACGCCGCCAAGGGGGCTTCCCTGCTCGACAAGGACAGCGTCCATTGTGCCCTCTACATACTGCTGGCCGGACGGGTGCGCATCAGCAGCAAAGGCGACGAGCAGGGGCCTGCCACCCATGGGCCTGGCGATTTCGTCGGTGAGCAGGCGTTGTTTTTCGGCGACGACTGCAGTTACCAGGCCCATGCCGTGGAGGACTGCATACTGCTCTGCATCGACCAGCGCCTCATCCTCAACCTGCACTGGCGGACCAAGGACAAGATCAAGGACCAGCTGATCCTGGCGTTGATGCGCAAGGTAGCGGCCATCGGCTGCAACAAGGAGGCGTTGCTGGCCGAGCTTGCCGAGGAAAGGGAGAAGGTGGTGCGCCTGCAACAGGACTTGCTGTCTATCCTGCAGCAATATCCTCATATCCGCAGGCGCATCCAGGAGGGGGAGATAGCGGTCAGCTACTGTATCCAGCTGGCCTGAGTAGCCAGTTCCCTACTGGCCTTCCAGTTTCAGCAGCGCCTCCTTGCGCCAGAGGCCGCCGTCGTAGCCAGTGAGGCTGCCGTTGGCGCCTATCACCCTGTGGCAGGGGATGATGATGGAGAGCGGATTGCGGCCGTTGGCGCCGCCGAGGGCGCGCACCGCCTTGGGCTTGCCGAGGGCGCTGGCCAGCTGGCCGTAGCTGCGGGTCTCCCCGAAGGGAATGGCCTGCAGTTGTTGCCAGACGGACTGCTGGAAGGCCGTGCCTTTTGGCGCCAGCGGCAGCTCGAAGCCCCGGCGCTTACCGGCGAAAAACTCCCCCAGCTGCCTGGCCGCCTCCAGCAGTACCGGCTCCTGGCGGCCGTCTTGCCAGTGGCTGTTGCCCGGAAAGTGCTTCTGGTCGTCGAACCAGGCACCGATCAGGGCCCCGTTCTCGGCGACCAGGTGCAGCAGGCCAAGGGAGGTCTCGAGGGGCAGGGCAACTGTCATGGCTTTCTCCTTAGTCGCATTCATAAGGTGCTCCATAGATGCAAGGTGGCATAGGCCCGCCAAGGGCTGTAAGGGGCCATGGCGCCTGCCAGGGCCTTGGGATCGGCAAGGCCTGTCGCCACCTTGAGGCCGTGGTCGCCATAGGGCCAGGCGTCGGGCCAGTGCAGCGCCCGCATGGCGATATAGCTGGCCGTCCAGGGGCCAATGCCGGGCAGCGCTTCCAGTGCCTTGATGGTGGGCTCTGGCTCTGCCGCCGGGCCAAGTTCCAGGCCCTCAATCATGGCCGCCGCCAAGGCGCAGATGGCCTTGCCGCGGCTGCGGATCACCCCCAGTTCCCCCAGTTTGTCCTGGCCGAGGGCCAGCAATGCCTCGGCGTCGGGAAAGTAGTGGCTGAGCCCGGCCGGGGCATCCTGGCAAGGCTCGCCTTGGGCGGCGAGCCGGCCAGCCAAGGTGCGGGCTGCCGCGACAGTCACCTGTTGGCCGAGGATGGCCCTGACGGCCATCTCCAGGCCGTCGAAGGCGCCGGGGACCCGCAGGCCGGGGTTGGCTGCTGCCAGCCCGCCGAGAGCCCCTTTGATCTCGGTCGGATCGGCATCCAGGTCAAAGAGGTGGCGCAGGCCGGCCAGCACGGGAGGTACGGCCATCAGCAGCGAGTCCGAAAGCGTCACGATCAGCTCGGGGCGCTCGGCGTGCTTTTGCATCTTGAGCCAGCCCTTGTGCCATTGGCCCTGGTAGCTAAGCCGCACTGTGCGGCTGTAGCTCTCGCCCCCGATAAGCTCCACCCCTTCGATGGCGCGGCCGGCCAGGAAAGCCAGCATGTCGTGCCAGGCAAAAGGCGGCCTAAAACCGAGGTGAAAGCGGGCTTCGCCTTTCGGGGCCTGGGCCCGCAGTCGGCTTGGGCTGAGGCCATAACGTTCGGCAAAGAGGCTGTTCATGCGCCGAAGGGAGCCGAAACCGGACGCCATGGCGACCTGGGTCACGGGCAGCTGGGTACTGGAGAGCAGTTTCTTGGCGAGCAGCAGCCGCTGGGTCTGGGCGTAGGCGACGGGGCTGATGCCGAAGGTCTCGTGAAAGGTCCTGCGCAGGTGCCTGTCGGTGACGCCGAGCCGTTCGGCCAGCGCCTCGAGACTCGTAAAATCGCCGCTCTTGATGAGCTGTTCGGCTTTTTGGGCAAGGCGTTCTTTGCCGTCGCTCCACGCAAGGCCGGGGGCCCGTTCGGGCCGGCATTTCATGCAGGGCCGAAAGCCTGCGGCCTCGGCGGCGGCGGCGTTGGAGAAGAAACGGCAGTTGTCGGCAAGGGGCTTGCGGGCAGGGCAGACGGGGCGGCAGTAGATGCCGGTGCTTAGGACGCCGGCAAAGAAGCGGCCGTCGAAGCGGGCATCGCGGCTGACAAGGGCCTGGTAGCAGGCGGCATCGTCAAGTTTCATCTGTCACTCCCCAAGGATCTTGAGGAGATCATAGCGAGCCAAGGCGGGCTTGGCTCGCCATTTTCGGACCTGGTCTTGCAGCTTTTAGCGGCCGAGGACGTCCTTGAGGGCGGCAAGGCAGAGGGCGATGTTTTCGCGCCTGGCGCCATAGCCCATCAAGCCGATACGCCAGGCCTTGCCGGCGAGATCGCCAAGGCCGGCCCCTATCTCGAGGTTGTAGTCGTTGAGGAGGGCGGCGCGGACGGCGCCGTCGTCGACACCAGCGGGGATATGGATGGTATTGAGCTGGGGTAGCCGCTCTTCCTTCGGCACGACAAACTCAAGGCCGATCGCCTCGAGGCCCTCGGCCAGCCGTTCGTGCATGGCCCAGTGGCGGGCCCAGCTCGCTTCCAATCCTTCGTGATGGAGCTGCAGCAGTGCCTCATGGAGCCCGTAGAGGGCGTTGACGGGAGCCGTGTGGTGGTAGCTGCGCTTGCCGTCCCCCTGCCAGTAACCCATGACGAGGCTCTGGTCGAGGAACCAGCTTTGGACTGGGCTCTTGCGGCTCTTGAGTTTCTCGACGGCCCTCGGGCCGAAGCTGACGGGGGAAAGGCCAGGGACGCACGAAAGGCACTTCTGGCTCCCCGAATAAATGGCGTCTATGCCCCACTCGTCGACCTTGACGGGGACGCCGCCGAGGCTAGTGACGGCGTCCACTATCGTCAGCAGCCCTGCCTCCTCGGCCATGGCGCAGAGGGCGGCCGCGTCGGTGAGGGCCCCTGTCGACGTTTCGGCGTGGACGAAGGCGAGGACTTTCGCGTCCGGGTGGGCCTTGATGGCCTCCTGGACCTTGCCTGGCTCCACGGCCCGACCCCAGGGACTGTCGACGACGACGGCTTCTGCCCCTATGCGCTTGACGTTCTCGAGCATGCGGGCGCCAAAGACGCCGTTGCGGCAGACGATGACCTTCTCGCCGGGTTCCACGAGGTTGACGAAGCAGGCTTCCATGCCGGCGCTGCCGGGGGCCGAGAGGGCCAACGTCATGGGGTTGGTTGTCTGGAAGGCGTATTGGAGCAAGGCCTTGAGCTCATCCATCATGCCGACGAAGAGGGGGTCGAGGTGGCCTATGGTCGGGCGGGCCTGGGCGGCCAGTACCTGGGGATAGACGTCGGAGGGGCCTGGCCCCATCAGGATGCGGCGGGGCGGGTTGAAGGACTGGAATGGCATAACGCTCTGCTCTTGTCGGACTTTGCCTTATGTTGTGGCGAAAGTCCGACCAGTGCAACAACCCCGGCGACGAGCGGTGCCAGGGAGCCTTTAAAAGGGCAGGGGGGCCACGAGGCGCAGCTTTTCCCCTGTCTTGGGGTGAAGGATCTGCAACCAGTGGGCATGGAGCATCAGCCGGTCGGCCGCCGCCAAGGCCTCGCCCTCGGCATAGAAGCGGTCGCCGAGGATGGGGCAGCCGAGGGCCTGCATGTGGACCCGCAGCTGGTGGGAGCGGCCCGTGACGGGAGTCATCTCCACCCGGCTATGGTCTCCCAGCCTTTCGGTGACCTTGTAGTGGGTAAGGGCCCGCTTACCCAGCTCGAAAGAGACCATCTGCTTGGGCCTGCTCGGCCAGTCGCAGATGAGCGGCAGATCCACCTGGCCCGAGCTTGGCTCCGGGCAGCCCCAGATCAGGGCCTGGTAGCCCTTGTGGGTCTGGCGGTCCTGGAATTGGGTCTTGAGGTGGCGCTCGGCCGCCTTCGTCAGGGCCAGTACCAGCACCCCTGAGGTGTCCATATCCAGCCGGTGCACCGCTTCGGCGCCGGGATGGCGTTCCCTGACCCTGCTCACGACAGAGTCCCGGTGGGCCGGATCTCGGCCCGGCACCGAGAGCAGGCCGGACGGCTTGTTGACGACCAGCATGTCGGCATCTTCGAAAAGGATGTCGAGCCAGGGATCGGTTGGGGGCTGGTAGATAAGGGGCTGCATGATGTCTCCGAGATTCCGGCGACACCTTAGCACATCAGGGCTTGGGCTTGGAGAACTGCAACCAGTAGCTGACGACCCGCTGCTGGTACTGTTTCTTGTACTCGTCCGTCTTCGAGTGATAGCGGCCGACCGCCTCCCAGATATCGCCCCCCGTCTCGTCGAGGTGCTCCCTTAAGAGGCGGGCCGCCACATGGACATTGATGCAGGTGTTGTAGGCCAAGGTCTTCAAGCTGAGGTCGGGGTAGTACTGCTGCATCTCGGGCAGGTGGATGGAGTTGATCTGGGCGACGCCGAGATCCAGGGTGCCGTTGCTGTTGAGGTTCATGCTGCCCTTCTTGCCTCCCTCGGCTTTGATGATGGCCCACAACAAGGAGCTGGCCAGCTTGAAGTCGAGAGCCGCCTTGGCGACACAGAGCCGAAGTTCCTGTTTGGGCACAGCTGTGGGGGGTGGCAGATCCATGGGCAGGCAAGCTGGGTGATTTTGTTAAAAAGTGTAGCCGTCTCAAGTGGCTTTGCTGCATTTATGGGCAATCGGCCTGTCCTTCCTTGCGGCCCCCTGCCTGCTTATGGATAATGGCGCTCGGCGACCTCTCCGGTCCCCTCGCAACGATACCCTGTGAACCTGGTCAGGTCCGGAAGGAAGCAGCCACAGCAGGTGACTCGTGTGCCGGGGTGCGGCTGGAGAGGGAGCCACCTCCTTGCTCTCTCTTCTCCCCTCGCGTAGCCTTCACCCGACAACAGCCACAGGCATAGAAAGGTTATGCGCAAGAACACCCAAGCCTGCTATTACAGCGACTACCTGCAACTGGACAAGCTCCTGGACGCCCAGGCCATGGAAAGCGAACGCCATGGCAACCCGGCCCATGACGAGATGCTGTTCATCGTGACCCACCAAGCCTATGAGCTCTGGTTCAAGCAGATGCTCCACGAACTGCGTTCGGTGATGAGCCTCTTCGAAGGCGAGACGCTGGACGACAGCGCTCTGGCCACCACAGTGCACCGCCTCAAGCGCTTCACGGCCATACAGCGCCTCGTCAACGAACAGATCACCGTGCTGGAGACCATGTCGCCCCAGGACTTCCTGGAATTTCGCGACTACCTGGTGCCGGCTTCCGGCTTCCAGTCGGTGCAGTTCAAGGAGCTGGAGATCCGCCTTGGCCTGCGCCGTGACCAACGCACCGAGGCCGACCGCCAGTTCTTCTATGCCCGTCTCAAGGACGAAGATCGCCAGTACTTGCTGGATCTGGAGCAGCAGGAAACCCTCACCTGCCAGCTCGACCGCTGGCTGGCCCGGTTGCCGCTGCTGGAGTTCGACGGTTTCGCCTTCTGGGAGCACTACCGCAAGGCCTCCCAGGCCATGCTGGACTCCGATGAGGCCATCATCCGCAACACCTTCGACGGCGACGACCTCAAGGTGCAGCTCGAAGAGCTGGACGGCACCCGTGCCCGCTTTGCCGCCCTCTTCGACGAGGCCCATTACAAGCAGATGCGCGAAGAAGGCCAGCTCAGCCTCAGCCACAGGGCGCTGATGTCGGCCCTCTTCATCAACCTCTACCGGGACGAGCCGCTCTTCCACCTGCCTTTCCAGCTGCTCACCACGCTGATGGAGATTGACGAACTGTTCACGGCCTGGCGCTATCGCCATGTGCTGATGGTCCAAAGGATGCTGGGCTCGAAGATCGGCACCGGCGGCTCCAGCGGCTCCGACTACCTGCGCCGCAACACCGAGGCCAACCGCCTCTTCAAGGATCTCTACGCCATCTCCACTTACCTTTTGCCCAAGCACGCCCTGCCGGCGCTGCCAGAAGCGATCAAGAAGAAGGTGGGTTTCAGCCTCGGCTGAGATGGCGTAGCGCCTTCTCCAACTCCTACCCACCTGCCCAAGCACGCCCTGCCGGCGCTGCCAGAGGCCATCAAGAAGAAGGTGGGTTTCAGCCTCGGCTGAGATGGCGTAGCGCCTTCTCCAGCTCCTACCCACCTGCCCAAGCACGCCCTGCTGGCGTTGCCAGAGGCGATCAAGAAGAAGGTGGGTTTCAGCCTGGGCTGAAGCCGCCAAGAGACAAAAAAGGCGATGCCTCAGCATCGCCTTTTCTTTTGGGCCGGCTTCAGGGCCTCAATTCGGCGGCGGCCTGGAACAACAACCGGTGCAGAGTGACGACGGCGTCGAGGTTCTTCTGGTAGCCGCCGCCGATGACGGCGGCGACGGGGATGTCATCCATCAGGCAGCGGCCCAGCACCAGCTTGTCCCGCGCCAGCACACCGGCGCTGCTGACCTGGAAGTGGCCCAGCTCGTCGGCGGCATGGATGTCGACGCCGGCGTCATAGAGCACCAGATCCGGCTGGTAATAGCGAAGGGCAAGGCTCAGCGCCTCCTCGACGGCGGCGAGGTAGGGGCCGTCGGTCAGGCCTTCGGGCAAGGCGACATCCAGGTCCGAGTCGGGCTTGCGGGCCGGGTAGTTGCGCTCGGCATGGACAGAGACGCTGATGCAGTCGGGGTGGCCGGCCAGCATGGTGGCGGTGCCGTCCCCCTGGTGCACGTCGCAGTCGAAGACAAGCACCCTTTTCACCTTGCCGCCGGCCACCAGTGTCTGGGCGGCCATGGCCAGATCGTTGAAGATGCAGAAGCCGCCACCCTTGGCGTAATGGGCGTGGTGATAGCCGCCGGAGAGGTGCAGCGCCAGGCCCTGCTCCAGGGCCAGCTCGGCAGCAAGCAGGGTGCCCTTGTTGGCCGCCAAGGTGCGCTCGATAAGCCTGTCGCTCATGGGAAAGCCGATTCGGCGTGCCATGCTTGGCTCCAGGCGCTGGGCCAGGAAGGCGCTGGCATAGTCAGGGCAGTGCCAGCGCAGGGGGTATTGGGGGTCGGGCTCGGCGGCGAAGTAGCGGTGCGGGACCTTGGCCAGATCCCGCTCCAGGGCCGCTTTCAGCCGTTCGTATTTGCCGACCGGGAAACGGTGGTTGGCCGGCAGGGGAAAGCTGTAACTGGGGTGGTAGACCAGTGGCAGCATCAGTGCTCTTTCAGCCACGCCTTGAAGCGGGCCTTGGTGGCGTCGTCGGCCTGCTGGTACCAGTAGTGAAGCTGCTGCTCGGCCATGTTCTGGTCGGTGGCGCTGAGCTGCTGGGTCATCTCACCCTGGGGGCGGGGCTGCGGCTTGGCGGCCACGGGAGCGGCCAATGCCTTGGCAGCCTGGCTGTCGCCGGCGGCGCTTTTTAGGATGAACTGGGGCTTTTCGGCAAAAGCCTGGGCGGCCTCAAGATCGTCAAGGGGCGGCGTGGTCAGCAGATAGCTGCCTTCGGCCGGCACCTGGATGCTGATCCAGCGCTCGTCCGTATTGACCTTGGTGTAGGACTCGAAGCCGTCGTCAAAGATCTTGGAGTAGCTGACCTTGAGCTGGTGCTTGCCTGGTGCCAGGTTCAGTTTGTCGGTCTTCTGCCAAAGGAAGTTTTTCACTTCCTGGCCGTCCAACTGGTGGACGTAGACGGGCTCGGCCAGCTTCAGTTCGGCGGCGTGCAGGGACAAGGTAACGAGGGACAGGCTGAGCAGGGGGAGTAAACGCATTAGTGCCTCCAGGCGGCTTCGAGTGCCGCAAGACGTTCTTCCAGTTCGGTAATGGCCTGGCGGCAGCGCCCCAGGCGTTGGTACTGGCGCAGTATTTCAGCCTGATGTTGCATTGTCATGAAGCTGTCATTTTTTAAATCGCGGATGCGCAGCTCCAGGCGTTGCTCGAACTCCCGGTATTGGCTGAGCTTCTCATAAAGGGGCCTGTAGCGCCCCACCACCGCCTTGAGGATAGGCGCCTTGTCCCGGCCAAGGTTGTCCGCCACCTTGTATTGCTGGATGGCGCGGGCCAGGGCCGTGGCCTGGTCCCCCAGATGTTCGAGGCGGGCTTCCAGGGCTCTGGGGCTGATGGCGTCGCTTTCTCGCTCCAGCGCATCCAGCGCCTGCTGCATTTCCTCGACATAGGGCACCAGGGCGCGGCCTTTGCTGCGGAAAAGGCCGGCCGGGAACAGCGCCTTGGCCTGGTGCTTGGCGAGCTGGCCGGCGCGGGCCCGGTCGGCGTCGGCCTGTTGGGCATCGACCAGCAGCCGGGCCAGGGCCGTTTTCAAGCGCAGCAGTGCTTGTTCGCTGTTCACCATGCCTCCCAGGCCAGCTTGGCAGCCATGATCAGCACGACGCTGATGAAGATGGGCCTGATGAAACGGCCACCGAAGCGGATGGCCGAATGGGCGCCGAGGTAAGCGCCTACCATCAATGCCGAGCCCATGGCCAGGCCAAGGCCCCAGTGGATATGGCCGAGGATGGCGAAGGTCAGCAAGGAGGTGAAGTTGGACAGGAAGTTCATGGTCCTGGCCACGCCGCTGGCGTGGAGTATGTCCAGCTTGAAGATGGCCAATGTGGAAACGGTCCAGAAAGCGCCCGTGCCAGGGCCGAAAACGCCGTCGTAGGTGCCGAGAGTGAAGCCCTGGATCCCCTGCTTGAGCTTGAGCCTGCTGCCCTGGGGCTGATGGCGGCGGCCGGCTTCGACCTTGGGCATCAGCAATGTGTAAAGGGCGGCGCCGAAGATGGCGATAGGCAGGGCTTTTTCCAGCCAGGCGGCCTTGAGCCAGTCTACCGTCAGGGCGCCAAACAGGGCCCCCAACAAGGTGCCGATAGCCGCTGTCTTCCAAAGCTGCGGGTCGAAGAGGCGCTTCTTGAAAAAGGTCCAGGAGGCGGTGGAGGAGCCGAAAGTGGCCGCCAACTTGTTGGTGCCCAGGGCCAGGTGGGGCGGCAGGCCGGCCGTCAACAGCGCCGGCACCGTTAGCAGGCCACCGCCACCGGCGATGGCGTCGATAAAGCCGGCGGCAAAGGCCACCAGGGGCAGCCAGATCCACACATCGGGTTGCAGTACCAGGTCGGTCACCTGTTGGGCGCTCCTGCATGGCCGCGCTGGCGGGGGAGCGTCAAGGCTTGGGTCACTTATGGATCTCCCGGGTGAAGGGGGGCAGGGCGTCCAGCAGCTGGCGGCCATAACGGCGGCTGACCAGGCGCCTGTCGAGGAGCACTATCCTGCCATAGTCCGACTCGGAGCGCAGCAGGCGCCCGGCGGCCTGTACCAGCCGCCGGGCGACTTGGGGCAGGGCCAGGGTGCTGAAGGCGTTGCCGCCCTTCTTTTCGATGTATTCGGCCTGGGCCTGGCTGACCGGATCGTCGGGCACGGCGAAGGGCAGCTTGGTGATGATGAGGTTGGTGAGCAGCTCCCCTTTGAGGTCCAGACCTTCTGCCAGCGCCCCTGTGCCGAAGAGGATGGAGCCTTGGCCGTTCTTGACCCGCAGCGCATGGGCCTCCAGCATGGCCTGGCGGTTTTCCCTGCCTTGCACCAGGGGCGGGTGGGGCAGGCGCTTGGCCACTTTCTCCAGCACTGCTTCCATCTGCCAGTAGCTGGCAAAGAGCACCAGGGACGCCTGGTCGGCCGGCAACCAGTCTGGCAACACCCTGGCCAATTCGTCGGTGAAATGGGGATCGGCGGGCTCGGCCTGCATCTTCGGGATGACGAGCCTGGCCTGGGCCGGGTAGTCGAAGGGGGAGGGCAGCGCCCTGTATTGGCAGCCTTCGAAATGGTTCAGCCCCAGCTCGCGAGCGGCATGGGTAAAACCCTGGTGGCTGCGCAGGGTGGCGGACACCAGCACGGCACCGGCGCAAGGCTCCCAGAGCTTGTGCCTGAGCTGGGATGCCACTTCTATAGGGGCGGCGCTGAGGGTAATGTCTTTGTCGCTGCGCTCCAGCCATTTGGCCCAGGGCACTGTCTGCTCCGCTGCCAAGGCCCCCCAAAGCTTTTGCAACCGCTCGGCCCCTTCCATGGCCGTCAGCAGGTGCTCTTGCAGCGGCAGCAGTTTGGGAGCGATATCGCCGTCCAGCTGGCTCAGCAGTTGCTGCAGCTTGCCGTTGAGCTTCTGGGCGGCGGCGTGTTGGTCTTCGGCGACATTTTTCAGCCAATCCGGCAGTTTGCCCTCGGGAAAGCGGTAGTTGGCCTCTTGGGCGAAAGGTTGGCGGCCCAGCCATTGGTAGACCCCCTGCTGGCCCCCGGCCAGTTCCAATGCCAGCTCCTGGGCTGCCATGGCAGGGCCTACCAGGCCGTCCCTTTTCATCAGGCCCTGCAGCTCGTCCAGCCAACCGGGCAGCTTGGTCAGCCATTCCTTGTCGGCAAGCAGGCGGCTGTGCTCTTCCATGAAGGTGCGGGCGCTTTCGGCCAGGTGGTGGGCTTCGTCGATGATGTAGAAACAGTCGTCTGGCGCCGGCAGCAATGTGCCACCGCCTTGAGCAAGGTCGCTGAGCAGTACATGGTGGTTCACCACCCAAAGATCCACCTGCTCGGCCTTGTCCCGCACCTGCCAGTAGGGGCATTGGATATGGTGCTTGCCACTGCAGCCAAGGCGGTCACTTTCGATGCCGTGCCAGCGCTCCGGTGCTATGGCCTGGGGCCAGCTGTCCCTGTCACCGTCCCATTTTCCTTTCAGGTAGGTATCTAGGAGCTTTTGATAAAAGCTGGCCTGGCCGAAGAGGTCCGCCTCGCTTGCCGCCGCTTTCAACTTGTGGAGGCAGCAGTAGCGCTGCCGTCCCTTCAGCAGCCGGGCTTCGACCTTGAGGCCGGCCCTGACCAGTTGATGGATGTCCTTCTTTATCAGCTGTTCCTGTAGGGCCACAGTGGCCGTCGCCACTACGACCTTCCGCTTATGATGCCGGGCCACCGGCAGGGCCCCCAAGAGGTAACCAAGGGATTTCCCCACCCCGGTACCGGCTTCCGCCATTAACAATCGCTGCTGGCGGTGGTAGTCGCCTCCCAGCGTTTTTGCCACTTCTGCAACCAGCAACTGCTGGCCCTTGCGGGGGCGGAACTGTGCTGACTGCTCGCCGAGCTGTCGGTAAAAGTGTTTGATTTCATTCTTTATTTTCTCGGAAAGCACGGCATTCAGTGGCTGATGGGGAGGGCGACAGTGTAGAAAGCGCCCAGCGAATTGCAAGTGGTAACATTTTGAAATGAGGAAAAATTTCGGATTTGAACTACTGTTAATTTGCTTCAGAAATATGGCTGTAGTTTTGCCGTGAGCTTAATTAGAGAAAACCGTAGCAGGGAGCAACACCATGTATCGCAAAAACCGCATTGCCAAAGCTGTCAGTGGCATTTTCTTTGTAGGTCTTTCATCAACAATAGCGACATCGGCTGCTTATGCAGCTGATGAGGAAGATAAAGGAAATGTCGAGCGTATTGAGGTGACGGGGTCCCGTATCAAGAGGACTGATCTTGAAACACCGGTACCTGTGACCGTTATTACCCGCCAGGACATTAAGCAAACAGGTGCCATCAACGTCGGCGATATATTGAAACAGTCACCGGTAGCCATCGCCGCATCGGATCAGTCCAACAGTACTTTCTCCACCACCACTGTCGGCCTTAATACCACCGCCTTGAGAAACCTTGGCCAGGAAAGAACCTTGGTTCTGGTTAACGGACGCCGTTTCGTTTCCGGTGTCGATCCATCTACCGGCTATGCGGTGGACTTGAACGCTATCCCGACGGCGCTTATTGAGCGCATTGAAATATTGAAAAGCGCATCATCAGCCATCTACGGCTCAGATGCCGTGGCTGGCGTAGTCAACATCATCACCCGCAAGGACTTTGAGGGCGTTGAGGTTGACCTGCAGACGGGAATTTCTGACCACAGCGATCGCGAGCAAAACACCGTTAATATCACTACAGGCGGCAACTGGTCCAGTGGTAACGCTTGGGTGTCTGTCGGCTACGACAAAGATAATGGCTTGAAGTCCTCTGACCGTAACTTTTCAAAATATGACCAGGCAATATTCCTGGATGACAACGGTAATGAGGTGGTTGACAACCTCTTCTCCTCTTATCCACCTCAGGGACGGATCAGCTATAAAGACTCGGGAGGTAAAAGCCACACTGTCAACGCCGATGGGACCCCCTATTCCGGCGGCTTTAATAGGGCTGATTATCGCCAGTTGGTTATCCCCATTGAGCGGAAATATGCAGCAGCAGGTATCTACCAGAACGTGACCGACAATACCAAGCTTTGGACGGAGTTAAACTGGAACTCTTCGAAGACAATCAACTCCACCATAGAACCGACACCGCTGGACATCATTAACAACGTCTGGCTGAAGGACAGAAATGGCACCGGTGGCATGGATGTCAACTCACCCTTGGTCCCTGATGCACTTCGCCAGCAACTGGTGGCTGCCGGTATTACCAACCTCAATCAAGTCAGCGCCTTTGTTCGCCGAATGGTGGAATTTGGGCCCAGGTCCACCGATGTAACACGAGACACTGTCAGGGTGGCTACAGGGGTCAACTACAGCATTGATGATAACTGGGAATGGGACAGCTATCTGACCTGGGGACGCACCAAGCAAGACCAGTTCGATGGCGGCCAGATCAACGTCGAAAGGGCGGCAACGGCCATGGATGTCATCGACGATGGCAGTGGCAACTTGGTTTGTCGCAATGAGCTGGCTCGCCTGCAAGGCTGTGTACCGCTCAATTTCTTCGGTGCTGGCACCGTTTCCCAAGCAGCAGTGGATTATATTAGGGTGCCTTCCAAAGCCAACGGTGCTGCCGAACAATTCGTGGTAGCTACAGGTATTACCGGGGAACTGCCCTTGGAACTGCCTGGCGGTGCCATGTCTATGGCGGCTGGTATTGAACACCGATTGGAAAAAGGCAGTTTCAATCCAGGCGAGTTGGCTCAAACAGGTGCTTCATCCACCAATGCTGCGGAGCCTACTGACGGTTCTATCCACACCAACGACTACTATTTGGAATTCGTGCTGCCGGTTATCGAGAAACTGGAATTGGATCTTGCTGCACGCTATAGCGATCACAGCATAGTTGGCGGCCAGACCACCTGGAACGCTGGGGTCGAGTATTCGCCGGTAGACAATTTCAAGCTGCGTGCATCAGCCGCTAGAGCGATCCGGACTCCCAATATTTCGGATCTCTATGCCGGCAGAGGGGAGAACTTCGCCACTGTCGTGGACCCCTGTAACGGTATTACCGCGACGACTACGGGTATTGTTGCCGATAATTGTCGGTCCATTCCCGCTGTTGCTGCCAGGATTGCTGCTGAAGGTGCATTTAACCTGACTCAGGCTGAAGTGCAGAGTACCGGTGGTTATCAAGGTGGTAACCCTGACGTTAAGGAAGAAACAGCCAAGACCTGGAGTGGTGGTTTTATCTGGCAGGTGATGGACGGCCTGTCCATGACCACAGATTATTATGACATCAAGGTCGACGATGCTATCAGTACCACCTCTCGCAACGTGGTTCTGACTCGCTGTTTCACCTCGACCGATTTCTCACAAAACTGTAACGGCAACGCCATTCGCGACTCTAACGGTGTATTGACCGAGGTCAATACCGGCACCGGTAACGAAAACAACATCAAAACCCGCGGTCTGGATGTTGAGGCGACTTATACCGCTGACATGGGGCCTGGTGCTTTCAAAGCCGAGCTGAAGTGGAACCACCTGTTTGAATACAAGCAGACCCCCATCGGTGGTGGCGAAACAACCGACTACACAGGTGAAGTATTGTATCCCAGGAACAGGGCCAACCTGAATCTGTCTTACAGCTTCGATGATTTTTCTGTGGCATGGCGGATGCGCTATTGGAGTCATGTAGTTGACTCTAATGACGGTAGCAACCTCAACTTCACCGATGGCAACCCACTGGTCAAGTACAACAGTATCAAAGCTGTCTGGTATCACGACCTCAACGCCACCTACGCTTTGAGCGACAAGACTATGTTCAACGTAGGTATCAGGAACGTCTTCGACAAGAAGCCGCCTGTCCTTAACCAAAGTTCGAACTATGGTTCTACCGGTATTAACACTGCCCCTGAGGCCTATGACGTAACGGGCCGTTACTTCTTCGCTGGTGTGAACTTCAAGTTCTAAACCGGTGCGCTGAATGAGAGGCTACCTTCGGGTAGCCTTTTTTATTTAAAGGGTCTTGATGCGGAACTTTCTTGCCCTCTTACTCGTTGAAGGCTTTACGCACCCGCCACCATTACAGAAGTAGCCTCAGCTGTCCTCGTATGTAACCCTTCATTAATGTCCCATAAGTTCTGCAAATATAGCTGCGAGCAAGTGACTGCTCTGTACTGGCAGAGCCTAGTCTCCAGCCCTAGGTTGTCGGCACCCTGAGCCCCGCGACCGGGGCTGGGTAGTAATCAACGACACTGTTTGTTGATACAAAACATGGCCCTTGTTACCTGAGTTGACGCTACGGTTGCGCAGTAATGGCGCGGTTCTGCTGGTGTTGTTAGTGTTGTGAACGTGGTGTTGACTGTCATCGTTTCGTATGTTTATAGTTGGTCGACGGTTGGGCTAGACCCAATAACAATGACTTGCAAGACATTGCAAGTACGAAACAAGAAGCCATGAAAATGGTCCAGGGAGAAAACTATGTATCGCAATAGTAAGTTGGCGAACTCTGTTCGCTGGGCAATGCTTGCTGGTGCAACCACCGCTGCTATTACCGCCATCCCCACCTACGCTGCGGATGGTGATCAGTCTGTTGAACGTATCGAAGTTACCGGTTCTCGCATCAAGCGCACCGATATCGAGGGCGCTTCTCCGGTAACTGTTATCGACCAGGTTGCTATCCAGAAAACCGGTATTCAGAGCCTGGGCGATCTGCTTCAAGAATTGCCGGGTGCAGGTTCTGCTCTTAACACCTCCGTGAACAACGGCGGTACCGGTGCCACCAACATCGACTTGCGCAACCTGGGCTCTCAGCGTGTACTGGTCCTGCTGAACGGCCGCCGTATGATCAACGGTATCGGTGGTGGTGGTGTCGATGCTTCTGTTGATTTGAACACCATCCCGCTGGCTGCCGTTAAACGTATTGAAGTCCTGAAAGACGGTGCTTCTGCCGTTTACGGTTCCGATGCTATCGCCGGTGTTGTAAACATCATCACCAAGAATGATTTCGACGGTGCCGAGGCTACTGCCTACTGGGGCCGCAACCTGACCAAGAAGGACGGCACTACTCGCTCCTACGATTTCACCGTGGGTTCCAACGGCGAAAAAGGCAACATGCTGATCGCTGCTTCCTACGTGACTCAGGATCCGACCTGGGCTGGTGACCGTGATATCTCCAAGTACGGCTACAGCTCCACTACCCCTCAGGGCCGTTTCACCAACTTTGACGCCATTCCTGGCTCCAACATGCCGCATGTTGCCACCCTGACTACAGGTGAAGATGGCAAGCAATCAAGCGACTTCAGGGCCTTCACTGGCGACGACTACTACAACTACGCCCCTGCCAACTATCTGCAGACCCCGCAGGATCGTAAGAGTGTCTACGCCCTGGGCAACTACGACATCACCGACAGTGTCCGCCTGAACACCGACTTCTTGTTCACCAATCGTCAGTCCAGCCAGTTTTTGGCCGCCATGCCGCTGACCATCGGTTCTCAGTTCGGTATCATCCCTGGCTCCGTCAACGTCGATGCCTCTAACCCCTACAACATCTGGGGCACCACGCTGTGGGCCGATGGTGCTAACAACCCGGGTGATGTTTACACTGGCAACGTGCGTATCCAGCGCCGTATGATCGAAGCGGGTAACCGTGTCTTCCGTCAGGACGTCAACACCTACCGTTGGTCCACCGGCCTGAGCGGCTCTTTCGGTGATACCTCATGGACTTGGGATGTGAACTACATCTACGGTAAGTCCACCTCCACCGATACCACCACTGGCCTGCTGAACTTCGACGCCATCAAAACGGCCCTGGGCCCTGTTGACAAGTGCAACGCCACTGCCGGCTGTGTGCCCCTGAACCTGTTCGGCGGCGTCGGTTCCATCACCCAGGATATGGTCGACTACATCACCTATACAGGTGTTGATAACTCTGGTCAGACCCTGCGCGACTGGACCGCCAACGTGACTGGCGATCTGTTCGAATTGCCTGCCGGCTATGTCCAAGGCGCTTTCGGCATAGAGCGCCGTGATGAGTTTGGTTACGACACTCCCGAGCCGCTGACTCAAAACGGTTCCTCTTCTGGTAGCCAGCGTAGTGCTACCGCCGGTGGTTTCAACATCAAAGAAGCTTACGCGGAATTCTCCGTACCTGTCATCGATAGCTTGAACCTGTCACTGGCCGCTCGTTATTCTGACCACAGCACCTTCGGTTCCAAGACCACCACCAAGGTGGGTATCGAATACCGTCCGATGGATGACCTGTTGCTGCGCGCCACCAAGGCCCAAGGCTTCCGTGCACCGTCCATCTCTAACCTGTATCAGGGCCAGACAGACTCTTTCGATACCCTGAACGACCCCTGTAATGACGGTGGTGCTGGTAAGCCTGGCTGTGCCGGTGTTCCTACAACCTATCATCAGGCTAACTCCCAGATCCGTGCCGTGCGCGTCGCCAACCCCGACCTGAAGCCGGAAACTTCCGACTCCTTCACTGTGGGCGCCGTGTACAACCCCAGCTGGCTGGATGGGTTCGACGTCACTGTCGATTATTACGACATCGAGGTGAAGGACACCATCACCCGTCTGTCGACTCAGCTTATCCTCAACACCTGTGCCGATACCGGCACTACTCTCTGTAATCTGGTCACCCGCGACGCCACTACCGGCGACGTAACCGACCTGCAGGACGGCTTGCAGAACGCCGGTAAGACCCGTGCCAAGGGCTACGATTTCACCGCTGCCTACCGCTTCGGCACTGGCTTCGGTGACTTCAAGATTGCCTTGGACGGCAACTATGTAGATGACTTCACTGATACCGTGGTTGACCCGCAGGGTGGCAGCAAGAAGATCAAACGTGCTGGCATGGAGTTTGGTGACACTGCCGAGGGTGGCTTCCCCCGCGTCAAGGCCAACCTGTCTATTGACTGGAACTACGATGCCTGGTCTGCCAGCTGGGAAACCCGCTACATCAGCGCCATGACTATCGACCAGCCCTATGCTGAAGACGATTTCTACCTGAGCAACCCGGCTGCCGTGGTTTATCATGACGTACAGGCTGGCTACTTCTGGCAAGATTACAACCTCCAGTTCACTCTGGGCGTTGACAACATCTTCAACAAGAAGCCGACTCCGGAGTCTGAGGATGACGAGCTGTCCTCCAACAACTTCGACGTCACCACCTACAGGGCCAACCTGGATCGCTTCGTGTACTTCCGCGTAAGCGCCAAGTTCTAAGCCTCTGAAGGCAATAAAAAAGGCTGCTCTGCAGCCTTTTTTTATTGAAGGAAAACGCGATGAAAATTACCCCCATTTTTGCTTCGCCACTTTGTTTGCATCAGGTAGACAATGCTCAAGCGCTGAATGAGGAACTGAAGGCGGTTATCCTTGAGGCGGAACAAGACCCGCACAAGTACCGCAACCCAGTCCCAACCCAGACTATCCAGGTAGGCATTTTCGAGAGCGAGTTGGATCTGTTTGGCTGGGAGCAGCCTGCTATCAAGACACTTCGTAACATCTGCATGAAGGCCTTAGCGACGCTCATAAAAACCTTGAACGGCTATGATGATGCCACCATGGCCAAGCTGGTGATCCAGAACGAAGCTTGGTTCCACATCACAGAATCGGGCGGATATATCTCTGCTCACACTCATCCGATGTCTTCCTGGTCCGGTGTCTATTTTGTCGATGATGGCCAGCCTGATGAAGGTCGAAAGGACAATGGTGTGCTGCGCTTCCTCGACACCAAGCCGGGTGCGAACATGTTCTTGGACCCTGGTAACAGCGGTCTGCAGGCACCTTTCAATACGGGATCCATTAACTTGCCTACCTCGCCTGGAACCCTGGTGCTCTTCCCCTCATACTTGAATCATGAGGTCACGCCATTTTTTGGGAATGGGAAGCGGATCACAATTGCGTTTAATTCCTGGTGTCGGCTGACGTCGTGAAGCCCGCTTCCTTACTGGGGAGCGGGCTTGGGCCGTGTTGACACCCTGTTACTTATCTGGAATTATCCAGTGCTGGTGTACCCCGGGCGCACTGTGCCTGGCGTGCAATCCTCCGAACTCCTACCGCCCTTAGGTGAGTAGGGATCTATAACGATAAGACGTTGGTTGGGAACTATGTCCAGACTAAGCAAGAGAAGCACACTCGCTGCGGCCCTTGCCGGTGCCTTTATGTTCGCCGGTAGCGCCGCTTTTGCGGCCGATCCTCTTGTCTCTTCTCAAGACGTTGAGAAAAATATCAATGACGCCGCCGCGGCCTCACAGGCCAAGATAGACAAGCTTTCAGATCAGACTCGTGATCTCATCGGTGAGTACCGCTCCACCGTTGCCGAGAACGACAACCTGAAAATCTACAATGACCACATCGCCAAGCTGATTGAGAGTCAGCAGGCCGAAATGGGTCGTTATAACAAGCAGATCAACAACATCACCAAGACGCAGCAAGGCGTCGTGCCGCTGATGTACAAGATGATCGATACCCTTGAGAAATTCGTCGCCCTGGATATTCCTTTCGAGAAGGAAGAGCGTACCCAGCGCGTTCAGAAGCTCAAGGACATGATGGAAGACTCTGCTGTCTCCACCTCCGAGAAGTACCGCCGCATCCTTGAGGCCTACCAGATCGAAGTGGAATACGGTTCCAAGAGCTCCGCCTACCAGGGCGTACTGCCGGTTGACGGCAAGCAACTCTCTGTAGACTTCGTTCACGTTGGCCGTGTGGCCTTCCTGGCTATGTCCCTGGACCAGAAGAATGCCTGGTTCTGGAACAAAGAAACCAAAGCCTGGGAGAAGGTGGGTGACGAATACATCACCTCTATCCGTGAAGCGGTTAAACTGGCTCGTGGCCAAGCTGCCCCGAACCTCATGAAACTGCCCATCGAAGCGCCGGAGTCTGCCGAATGAAAACCGTACTGAAGAGCGTGGCCCTGGCTGCGGGTCTTATGCTGGCTGCCCAGCCGGTAATGGCAGCTGCTCCCCAGGCCAAGACCCTGGAGCAACTGCTGCAACAGGTTCAAAAAGATCGCCTCTCTGATGGCAAGATCAACAAAGAGCGTGAGCAGGAGTTCCTGTCCGAGCGCGCCGACAAGCAGGCCCTGCTGAGCAAGGCCAAGCGTGATCTGGCCGACGAACAGGCTCGTGGCAAGAAGCTGGAAGCCCAGTTTTCTGACAACGAGAAGACTCTGGCTGAGCTGGAAGAGAAGCTGACCCTGGCCGTAGGCAACATGGGTGAAATGTTCGGTGTGGTTCGTCAGGTCGCTGGCGATGCCAACTCCCGCTTCCAAACTTCCATTATCTCTGCCCAGTACCCTGGCCGTGATAAGGAAATGAGCGAACTGGCTCAGAGCAAAGAACTGCCTGAGATGCCCCAGCTGGAAGACCTGTGGTTCGCCCTGCAAAAGGAAATGACCGCTTCTGGTGAAGTCGTCAAGTTCCCTGCTACCGTAACCACCACTTCCGGTGAGAAGAAGCAGATGGAAGTGACCCGCGTGGGTACCTTCAACCTGATGAACGACAAAGAGTTCTTGGTCTACAACGCCGAGGCCGGTGGTATCAGCGAGCTGTCTCGTCAGCCTGAGTCTTACATTACCGACTCTGTTGCCGATTATGCCAAGAACAAGTCTGGCTACTCTGCCCTCTTCGTCGACCCCTCTCGTGGCACCATCCTGACCCTGATGACGCAGAAAGTGACTCTGCTTGAGCGTTACAATCAAGGTGGTACCGTCGGTTACATCATCACCGGCGTACTGGGTCTGGGCCTGCTGATCGTTCTGGAGCGTCTGTTCGTTCTGGGCGGCATCAGCGCTGCTATTCGCAAACAGCTCAAGTCCGACACTCCCAGCGACAACAACCCCCTGGGTCGCATCCTCAAGGTTTACGAAAACAACCGTAACGTTGACGTTGAAACCCTGGAGCTGAAACTGGACGAAGCCATCCTGAAGGAAACTCCCCGCATCGAGCGTGGCGTTGCCATCATCAAGGTACTGGCTGCCGTAGCCCCGCTGCTGGGTCTGCTGGGGACCGTTACCGGTATGATCGCGACCTTCCAATCCATCACCCTGTTCGGTACCGGTGATCCGAAGATCATGGCCGGCGGTATCTCTACCGCTCTGGTAACCACCGTACTGGGTCTGGTTGCTGCTCTGCCGCTGATCTTCCTGCACTCCATCGTGTACTCCCGTAGCCAGTCCCTGATCCACCTCATCGAGGAGCAGGCCACCGGTCTTATCGCGGAACACGCGGAGAAGGAGTCTAAGTAATGATGCTCTTCCTGATAGAGCTTTGGGAATCTGTCAGGGATTTTATGAATACGGGGGGCATAGTCCTCTACTGGCTGGCCCTCGTATTGTGCATCATGTGGGTTCTGATGATCGAACGTTACATGTACGTCACATCCGCTTTTCCTAAACTGGCAAAAGAGGTTGTGGGTAAATGGGACGCTCGGGAGGACACCACATCCTGGTACGCGCATAGAATCCGTGAGGCATGGATCTCCCAAGCCAATGAACAGTTGAACGCGCGCATGCAACTCATCAAGACCCTGGTGGCGGTTTGCCCGCTGATGGGGCTCTTGGGCACGGTAACCGGTATGGTGCACGTGTTTGAGATCATGGCGAATACGGGTACGGGTAACCCCCGACTGATGGCATCCGGCATTTCCATGGCCACTGTCCCCACCATGGCGGGCATGGTCGCGGCCTTGTCCGGGGTGTTCTTCAGCTCCCGTCTTGAGGCCAAGGTTAAAGTTGCAAGCCATCGCCTTGTCGATAGCATGCCGCATCACTAAGAGAGAGTCGCTATGGCACGTAAACGTGTACGGCAAGAGGAAGAAGCCAGCATTGACATGACTCCGATGCTCGACATCGTGTTCATCATGCTGATCTTCTTCATCGTAACCACCTCTTTTGTCAAAGAGTCTGGTATTGACGTAAACCGCCCGACGGCGGCTACGGCTACCAAGAAGAAGTCTGCCAATATCTTTATTGGTGTTTCCGCCAATGGCGAAGTCCACATGGAAAAACGCGTCGTGGATGTCGAGCGTGTTCGTGCCAACGTAGAACGTATGTTGGCTGAGCAACCCGAATCCAGCGTCGTGATCCAGGCCGATAAAGATACCAAGCATGGTGTTGTCGTCCAGGTTATGGACCAAGTCAAGGCAGCGGGTATCGACAAGATCTCCGTGGCTGCAACACCTGGGAGTTAATTATGGCTAGATCCATAGCAAGTATATTGCTGGGGATTGTGGTCACGTTTGCCCTGATTTGGTTCATGGCCTACTTGATTTCCGGCGGTGCCAAGCGCTTCAACCCTAGCGCTGACGCCCCTGTTATCGACATCTCCATGGACAAACAGGAAACGCCTCCCCAGAACAAGACGCGGGAGTTGCCCAAGAAGCCGCCGCCGCCGAAGGAGCCGCCAAAGCCCATGAAGGCGATTCCAGATGATACTCCCAAGGCGCAAACGCCTATGGAGAATCTGAATCTGCCCAAGTTGGACTTCTCCTCCCGTGGAGGTGGCCCTGCTATCGGTGGTGCACCCTCTATCGGTGGTCCCGTGGGTGGTGATGGCGAAGCAACCCCCATCTTCCGTATGGATCCCAAGTATCCTGTGGAAGCGGCCCGTGACGGTCGTGAAGGTTGGGTAAAACTGAGCTTCACCATCAACGAAGTCGGCGGTGTTGAGGACATCGAAGTCATCGACGCCGAACCCAAGCGTATCTTCGACCGCGAAGCCAAGCGTGCGCTGGCCAAGTGGAAGTACAAGCCGAAGATCGTTGACGGCAAGCCTGTTAAACAACCTGGTCTGACAGTCCAGCTGGACTTCAAACTGGAGGGTAAAAAGTAATGAAGATGAAAAAGCTCGCTTCTTCTTTACTGGCTGTGCTGGCACTGGCCGGCGCAGTCACCCTGCCGCAGTCCGCGCTGGCAGATGACAATGTGGTGCAGGTAAAGGAGGTTCCGAAGCGTAAGACTCAGGCTCTGTCCGAGTCCGCCGGGCGTCCCGTCACCAAGGCCTATGACCTCTTCAGCAAAGAGGATTATGCCGGTGCCTTGAAGATCCTGCAGGACATGTCGCCCCACGACGGTTACGACAAGGCCTACGTCGATCGCTTCATCGGTACCATTTACTATTACCAAGAAAAGTGGGACCAGTCCCTGCAGTACCTCAAACGTGCTGCAGACTCTGGCGCTCTGAACCAGACTGAGCAGGAAGGCGTATTGCGCCAGGTCGGCCAGATGCTTCAGCAGCGTGAGAAATGGCGTGAGTCCTTGACCTACCTGCAGAAGTGGATGGACTTTTCCGGTAAGGAAAGTGCAGACGTTTTCACCATGATGGCTCAGGCCTACTACCAGATGAAAGAGCTGGATAAGGTAGTGCCCTTTGCAGACAAGGCCATCAAGCTCTACAAAAAACCGAACAAGAACCCCTATGTGCTGAAACTGGCGGCCTTCTTTGACCGTAAGATGTACAAGCAGATGGTTCCGGTTCTGGAAGAGCTGGTGAAGCTGGATCCCAAGGAGAAGCAGTGGTGGCTGCAACTGGGTCAGACCTACATGCTGGTCAACGACTCAGATAAGGCGCTCGCTACCTATGCACTGGCTTACAAGCAAGGTTTCCTGACCAAGGAAAACGAAGGCAAGGTTCTTGCCCAGCTGTATGCTAGCCAGGACATTCCTTACAAGTCCGCTATCATCCAAGAGAAGTTCATGAAAGCCGGTCTTATTCCGGAAGACGAGAGCTCTCTTGCGATACTGGCCAACACTTGGCACAACGCCAAGGAGTTGGACAAGGCCATTGAATACTATGGTCGTGCCGGTGAGGCTGGTAAGGACGGTAAGCACTTCCTGAAGCAGGGTAACCTGCTGCTGGAGCAGGAGAAGTATGAGAAAGCCATTGTGGCCCTGAACAAGGCCATCGATGCAGGCAACCTGTCTCAACCTGGCAGGGCTTACCTGGCCTTGGCACAGGCTTACTTCTTCAAGCACGACTACAAAGGTGCCATCAAGCAGCTTCGCCTGGCGAAGGGCTTCGATGATACCAAGAAGACGGCTACCAGCTGGGAATCCTACGTCAAGGATGAAGCAACACGTAAAGGTGTTCAGTTCTGATAAAAGCCCCTTCGGGGGCTTTTTTAATTCCTCTCAATAACCTTTCCTTTCGCTTCAGTTGTCTTTACTAAATAACAAAAAACTATCTATTGCCGCTTTATTCACGTGGCTTGCGTTTTTCCTTTAGTGATATTTTATTTAGTTGATGCTGGAGGGTTTTTTTTATTTTTCAAAAGTTGCGTGCTTGTTTTTATTTTGTTTGTGATGCAGTGATTTGGCCGGTTTTTTGTGATGTTGATCTCATAAACGCGCCTGAGACATAAGTTTTTTAATGTCGGTTGAAACTTTATCGATAGACGCTATTTTTTGCTAAGCCATTGCCTAAAAAGGATGTTTTTCTGTCGTCACCCATTTTTCATCAAAGCGGAGATATTTTATTGTTGTAGCGGTGACCTTTGGTTAACGTTTTTAACTTTTTTGCATCCCGTTGTTGCGTTGACATTAATGTGGCGCTGTTTAAGTATCAATGCGGTTTTTTAAAACCAAGAAAACAACCACAAATCCTAATGCGAACAAAATATCGCCAAAGGGAACGATGTCATGATGTCAAAAACCATTACTTCCAAAGCTGTCAGCTGGGCACTGTTCGCCAGTGCTTCCGCTGCGGTCACCATGCCTGTTCTTGCTGCCGATGACGGTTCCGATCTGGAGCGCATCGAAGTCACCGGCTCTCGCATCAAGCGTACCGACATGGAAACCGCTAGCCCGGTTTCCGTTATTTCCGCCAAGGACCTGGCCGCCGGCAGCTACACCTCAGTAGCCGACGTGCTGTCCCAAAGCACCTTCAGCGCCGGCGCTCCTACCGGTTCCTCCACCAATAACGGTGGTGAAGGTGTTTCCCGCGTCAACCTGCGCGGCATGGGCGAAGCCCGTACCCTGGTGCTGGTCAACGGCCGCCGCATGGTGAACTCCGGTTCCGGTGCCGACGCCTCCGTCGACCTGAGCTCCATCCCCGTCGCCATGATCGAACGCATCGAAGTGCTGAAGGACGGCGCCTCCGCCGTCTACGGTTCTGACGCCGTCGCCGGTGTTATCAACATCATCACCAAGAAGGACTTCGAAGGCCTGCAGATGGATGCCAGCTACGGCGGCACCAAAGAGGGCGACGCCAACACCGCCGAGATCAGCATGCTGATGGGTGGTAGCTTCGACCGCGGCAACATCGTGATCGGCGCCAGCTACCTGGACCGCGGCCTGGCCAAGCAGAGCGAGCGCGACTGGTCTTCCTGCGTTCGCAAGAAAAATGCCGAAGGTGCCTGTGGCAGCGGCAGTGCCGTCATCCCCGGTGGTCTCGTTAGCTTCGGCGGCAAAGATTACGAATTCGACCAGGGCAGCCAGCAATGGGTGGAAGCCACAAGCAGGTACAACTACGTACCCTTCCAATACCTGTACACCCCCCAGAAGCGCGCTTCTCTCTTCGGTAGCGGCCATTACGAGCTGACCGACGATACCCAGCTGTTTACCGAGTTCTTCCATACCAAGCGTATGTCCAGCCAGCAACTGGCACCTTCCCCCGTCAGCGGCGTGGAGATCACCGTAAACGATCCGAGCACCCCCTTCGACGGTCAGAAGGTCGAGTACGCTCGTCGAATGACCGATGCCGGCCCCCGTGGCTACGAGCAGACAGTGGACACCACCCGTTTCGTGCTGGGCGCTCAGGGCTCCCTGGACATCCATAACGGCCTGGATTGGGACCTGTCCTACACCTGGGGTCGTAATGACTCTGTCAGCAAGGTTCACAACCTGCAGAACACCCGCAAACTGGCGGAAACCACCAATCCCGACATCTGCGGAGAGAACGGTGTACCCTGCGGTAACTGGCTCGTACCCGAAGGCCAGCTGAGCCAGGACCTGCTGGACTACGTCAACTACACCGATACCTCTACCGGTGGTAACGAGATGAACGTCGTTGCCGGTAACATCTCCGGTGACCTGTTCGAGCTGCCTGCCGGTATGCTGGGCTTCGCCGCCGGTGCCGAGTACCGTCGTGAATCCGGTTGGTTCCAGCCTGACGCCGTGACCGTCGCCGGTGACAGCGCCCAGTCCCAGCAGGATCCCACTTCTGGCAGCTACGACACCACCCAGGTTTACGCCGAATTCGCCGTGCCGCTGCTGTCCGACGTCTTCCTGGCCAAGGATCTGTCTGTTGAAGCGGCCATCCGCTACTTCGACTACTCCACCTTCGGCAATGACAGCACCTGGAAACTGGGTCTGACCTGGCGCCTGAACGACGACCTGATGCTGCGTGGCGTGCGTTCTACCGCCTTCCGCGCCCCCACAGTTTCCGAACTGTACGGCGGTAACGTCGGTAGCTTCGACTACCTGGACGATCCTTGCTCTGGCTACGGTTCCAAAGATCCCAGCACCACTCTGTATCAGAAGTGTAACGCCGAGATCGGTGATACCACTTACGAGTTCGATAACCAGATCGAGAACACCTGGCTGTCCGACAAAGAGCTGAAGCCCGAGCAGGCCGACACCCTGACCCTGGGTGCCGTCTGGAGCCCGAGCTTCATCAACGGCTTCTCCGCCACCCTCGACTACTACGAGATCAAGGTTACCGACGCCATTGTCCGCATCGATGGCCAGCAGTATCTGGACCGTTGCTATGCCGGTGAGACTGCGGCCTGTGACCTGTTGGAGCTGAGCCGTAGCTCTCTGTCCAACAAGATCAACCACATGGTTCGTCCGTTGACCAACGTCGGTGAGCAGAAGAGCAAGGGTGTCGACCTGAACATGCGCTATGCCTTCGACGCCCTGGGCCTGGGCTGGACTGTCACCTGGGATACCAGCTACCTGGATTCCTTCAAGCAGGATGGCCGCGAGTACGCCGGTACCATCAGCGGTGACAACGGCGCCTATGCCAAGTGGAAGCACAACGCCAGCCTGAAGCTGAGCGGCGACAAGTGGGATGCCTCCTGGCGTGTCCGTTTCATCGACGGCATGAAGGATCTGGAGCTGCAGAGCTTCAAGACCGACGCTGTGTTCTACCACGACGTCTCTGCAAGCTATCACTTCAACGACAAGGCTACCGTGACCTTGGGTGTGGACAACCTGTTCGACCAAGATCCGGAGTTCGTGCCGCACTACTCCAACGCCAACACAGTACCGGAAGTCTACGACGTTCTGGGTACCTACGCTTACGCCAAGCTGAGCTGGCGCATCTAAGCGATTGGAGATTGAAAAGGCGGCCTCAGGGCCGCCTTTTTTATTGGTCGATTGAAGATGCCATTCTTATGACGATCTCCTGAAATTTGGGGACTTGCCCATTCTTTTGAAAGAGACAGAAAAACGTCAAGAAAGATGCTGGCCAAACAATTTTATAAATTAAATTCAACATCACCATTAGCCATATCTCCGCACACCTGTCAGCGATGTCCCCGGTCTATACAGTGGCAAAAAAAGCCCCTGCAGGGGCTTTCGTTATTGGGGCAGGGGAGGGCGGGTCGGCTTGACCCGCTCGTCCAGGTAGCAGCCCAGCACCTTGGTGAAGCGAGTCATGGCGGCCAGTTGCTGCCTGGCCTGCTGCCAGGCCTCGCTCTGGTCGTTGATGGCCAGATCCACGTAGAAGAGCTCTTCCCAGGGGTTGCCCGGCATGGGCCTGGATTCGAGCTTGGCGATGTTGATGCCGTTCTGGCGCAGCACCTGCAAGGCGTCCACCAGGGCGCCCGGGGTGTTGTGGGTGGCCATGATCAGGCTGGTCTTGGCCGGCAACTGGGCCGGTACAGTCCGGGCGTCGCGGCTGACCAGGATGAAGCGGGTCTGGTTCTGGTCCTGGTTGGCCAGCTGGTGCGCCAGGGCCACCAGGCCGTAGAGGGCGCCGCCGCTTTCCGGGCCTATGGCGGCCAGGGGCTCGTCGCTTGCCGCCACCAGGGCCATGGCATGGGCCGAGGAGGCGCAGGCCTGCTGGTGCACCTCCAGCTTGCCGAGATAATGGGAGCACTGGGTCAGGGCCTGGGGATGGCCGTGGACCGCCTTGATTTGTTCCAGCGCCAGACCGGGTTTGACCAGCAGGTGGTGGTCCACCGGCAGGTAGGTCTCGCCGACGATATGCAGGTGGGTGTGGCGCAGCAGGTCGTAGACCTCGTTGATGGAGCCCGAGGAGCTGTTCTCGATGGGCAAGATGCCGAGGGGGGCGCGGCCTTCTTCCACGGCTTTCACTATGTCGGCAAAGGACTCACAGGACAGGCCCTGGAAGGGGCGCTGGCGGCGGCTGGCGTAGCCCTGGGCGGCCAGGTGCGAATAGGTGCCGGGCTGGCCCAGATGGGCGATGAGCAGGGCGCCTTGCTCCTGGCCCTGTTGCATCCAAGCCTGCTGCAGCAGTACCGAGTCTTCGATGATGATCTGGTAGAGCCGGGTCAGGTAGGCCGGATCCAGTCCCAGGGCCTTGCCCTGGTCCATCAGCCTGAGCAGCAAACTGGCTTCCCGCTCCTGGTCCCTGACGGCCCCCTGGCGCTCGGCCTTGGTCTTGGCCACTTCCAAGGCGATTTGGCGCCGCCTGGCCAGGCAGCCGAGCAGGTCCTGGTCGAGTTTTTCGATGTCCTGCCTTAACTGATTAAGATCCATTTTGCCTCCAAAACGAAAAAGGCCTCCCTGGGTGGGAGGCCTTCGGACTTGACTGAATTCGATTCAAGCAGCGCCGTCGCCTCCCTTGCGGGCAGCGAAGAACACGAAAAAGAACAGGGCGGCGGTGTTGGTCATGGTGCAAACCCAGGATGCTTGATGACCCCAGCATGCCGGGCCCCTGGCGGCATGGCAAGCTTTTTAAACCTGCCTGTGGCTGCAGGTGCTGCAACGCTGCTCGGCAGGGTCGGCCACCAGCCGCTCCACCTCTATCTCGCCGTCGCAGTCTGAGCAGATCCCAAACAGCCCCAGGTCGAGCTGGCACAGGGCCGCCTCTACTTGGCCAAGGCGCTGGCAGAGGCCGTAAAGCTGGCGGTCCGGCAACAGGGCCAGGCTGGCGCCTATGCCGTCCAATCCCTGGCTGTCGAGGGCGTCCAGCAGGTTCCTGGAGGCCCCCATCTCGATCAGGCGCACCTTGATCTTCTGCTGGAGCTGCTCTTGTTCCTTAACCAGTGCCAATTGGAAATCAGGCATGGATGCATCCCCTCGTTTTTGGAGCACCCAGTCTAGGGCCTGGCTGGGGCGGCTTTGCTGACCTGCATCAAGGTCCGATGCAATCGAGCATCTGGTCCTTGTCTTTGAGGGTGCGGACGCTATCGAAAAGGGCCTGGGCCTCGGGGTATTGCAGGCGCAGGAACTGCAGCCACTGCTTGAGGCGGTTGGGATAGTACTGGCCCTTGTCGCCTTGGATCTCGAAGCGCGAATAACGCTTGAGCAGCTCCCTGACCTGAGACCAGGGCTGTTTGGCCGTCAGGCCCTTGATGCTGGCGGCAAGGCTGGGGCAGGCCAGGGCGCCTCGGCCCAGCATCAGATCCACGCAACCGGATTCTGCCTGGCAGCGCCTGGCATCCTCCGGCGTCCAGATCTCGCCGTTGGCGATGATGGGCAGGGACACCACGTCCTTGATGCGGGCTATCTGGTCCCAGTAGGCCGGGGGGCGGTAGCCGTCTCTTTTGGTGCGGGCATGGATACAGAGCTCGCTGGCGCCGGCGTTTTGCACGGCGCGGGCGTTGTCCAGCATCAGGCAAGCATCGTCGTAGCCGAGGCGGATCTTGGCGGTGACGGGGAAGGCGGCCGGTACCGCTTTGCGCACCTCGGAGATGATGGCATAGAGGGTCTCCGGCTCCTTGAGCAGCACAGAACCGCCCTTGTTGCGGTTCACCGTCTTGGCCGGGCAGCCGAAGTTGAGGTCCACGCCGGGGGAGCCCAGCTCCACGGCCCGCACGGCGTTCTCGGCCAGCCATTGGGGAGACTGGCCCAGCAGCTGGATGCGCACCGGCACACCGCTGGCAGTGCGGGCGCCGTTGTGGAGTTCAGGGCAAACCTTGTAGAAGCTCCGGGCCGGATGCAGTTGCTCCACCACCCGCAGGAATTCGGTGACGCAGAGATCGAAGCCGCCTTCTGCCGTCAGCAGCTCACGCATCAGGTGGTCGACCACCCCTTCCATCGGCGCCAGCAATACGCGCATCACCCGAACCTCGAGACAAAACCGGGCGGCAAGTGTACGGTATTTGATGGCGAATGAAAGAGATAAGGGATGGGTCGGGTCTGTTGCTGTGACCTGACATGACAAACTGGCAACCGGCCATCCATGTCGCAACCTCAGTCAAGTACGAAAAGGAATATCACATGAAAGCACGTAACACTGTCGCGGCGGCGCTGGGCGCTCTGGTCGTTGGCTCACTGGCCACGGCCTCCGAGGCCCAGGCTTCCCCCTTTGCCATGCTGGATCTGGCAAAGGGCTACCAGGTTTCCAGCCTGGAGGCCAAGTGTGGTGAGGCAAAGTGCGGCGGCAGCGCGGCCGAAGAAGGCAAGGCCCAGGCCAGCAAGGCCAAAGAAGGCCAGTGCGGCGGCGACAAGGCCAAGATGAAGGCCGACGACAAAGCCCAAATGAAGGCCGATGCCAAGGCCAAGAAGGAAGGCAACTGTGGCGGCGACAAGGGCAAGGCCATGAGCGATGCCAAGGCCAAAGAAGGCAACTGCGGCGAGGGCACCAAGGCCCACGAAGAAGGCCAGTGCGGCAGCGCCATCTGAGTCTGGCGGCGGGCCTCGGCCCGCCTTTTCTTTGGGGGCTGAGATGACTTTTTCCGTACAGGGGGCCGGCCTTGGGCTGCGCCGGGATTTCATGGGGGAGCTGGAAGGGCAGGCCTTGCCCGAGCCTCTTGCTTTCCTGGAGGTGGCCCCCGAAAACTGGATGCGCCTCGGTGGCCCCTTGGGCCGCCGTTTCCGGGCCCTGACCGAACAGCACACCGTCAACTGCCACGGCCTGTCGCTTTCCATCGGCGGCCCGGCCCCCTTGGACAGGGCTTTCCTCAAGGAACTCAAGGCGTTCCTGGATCTGCACCAGGTACGGCTCTACTCGGAACACCTCTCCTTTTGTTCCGGCAACGCCCATCTCTACGACTTGATGCCCATTCCCTTCACCGAAGAAGCGGTGCGCCATGTGGCCGCCCGGGTCAGGGAAGTGCAGCAGGTGCTGGAGCGGCCCCTGGCCTTGGAAAACGTCTCCTACTACGCCGCCCCCGGCCAGGAGATGGCGGAGAGCGACTTCATCAAGGCGGTGTTGGAAGAAGCGGACTGCCAGCTGCTGCTGGACGTCAACAACATCCACGTCAACGCCATCAACCACGGCTACGATGCCGAGGCTTTCCTCAAGGCGCTGCCCAGCCACCGCATCGCCTGCGGCCATATCGCCGGCCACCACCAGGAGGCGCCTGATCTTATCGTCGACACCCATGGCGCCGACGTCATAGCCCCTGTCTGGGAACTGCTGGAAAAGGCCTACCGATACCACGGCGTCTTTCCCACCCTGCTGGAAAGGGACTTCAACATCCCCTCCCTGGACAAGCTGCTGGCGGAGGTGGGTGAGATCCATGCCCGCCAGCAGCAGGCGCTAAGGCAGGTGGCCTGATGGACTTTCGCGCCTTGCAAGAGGCCTTGATGGCCCATATTCGCGACCCGCAACAACATCCTGCGCCGGCCGGTATTGAAGACCGGCGCCTGGCCATCTACCGGCGGCTCTTTTTCAACAACGTCGAAGGCTTTTTGGCCTCGGCCTTCCCGGTGCTCAAAAGCCTCTACCAGGGCCCCGACTGGCAGGCCCTGGCCCGGCGCTTCTATGCCGACCATGACTGCAAGAGCCCGCTTTTTTTGGACATCAGCGGCGCCTTCCTCGACTACCTGGACTCCCCGGCCTTCCAGTCCGGGGACTGCGATCCGCCCTTTATCCGCGAGCTTGCCCATTACGAGTGGTTGGAGTTGGAAGTGGGCCGCGCCGAGGAAGAAGGGGAGCCGCTGGGGGAACTGCATGACGGGACGGCGCTGCGTTTTTCCGGCGCCGCCAGGCTGGCCGCCTACCCTTGGCCGGTGCACCAGATAAGCATTGATTTCAGGCCCACTGAGCCCCTGGAGAGCCCCCTCTTCCTGCTGGTCTACCGGGACTGGCGGGACGGCATAGGTTTCACCGTCCTCAATGCCGCCACCGCCGCCCTGCTGGAGCTGGTGGTGCAGCGCCCCGGCATCCGCCTGGCGGAGCTCAAGGCCGCCCTGTCCGCCTGGCTGGGCATGAAGGAAGAGGAGCTTGCGCCTGGCCTGCAAGAAACCCTGGCCGACCTCGGCAGCAAGGCGGTATTGCGGAAAAATTGAACAAAAATTGATCTGCATCAATCCATTGGGTAGAATGCCGCCACCTATTCAGAGGAGTACCCCATGGCCGAACAGCATTTCAAAGAAGCTTTCAACATCAAGCACGCCATTGGCATCCTGGCCGTGCTTTGCCTGCCGACTCTGCCGGTGCTCCTGACCCTGGTTAAGCACTTCTCCTGACAGAGAGGCGCTGAACTAAGCCACGCCCAGGCGTGGCTTTTTTATGGATAAAAAATGGTACTGCGTTTTGTTTACCTGGCTGCCGGTTGGCTGGCCATCGCCCTTGGGATCCTCGGCATAGCACTGCCGCTGCTGCCTACCACCCCCTTCATCCTGCTGGCGGCCTGGTGCTTCGCCAAGGGCTCGCCCCGCTGCCACCGGTGGCTGCGCCAGAATCGCTGGTTCGGGCAGATGGTCAGGGATTGGGAAAACAGCCGCGGCCTGCGCCGCCGTTACCGCAACAGGGCCGTGGCCATGATGTTGGTGACCTTCAGCCTGTCCATGTGGCTGGTGCCGCGCTTGGGTTTGAAGCTGATGCTGCTGGCGATCATGGTGGCCGTGCTTGGCTACCTTTACCGCTTGCCGGTCGTGGAAGAAGACAGCCCCTGATTGCCAGGAGCGGCAAAAGACCTTACCCTTTGGCGCTTTGGCTTAGGCACTGTGTGAAAAATGAGCATGAACCAAGACAGCCTGGCGTTGATCAAAGCCGCCATCAAGTCCATCCCCGACTACCCCAAGCCGGGCATCCTCTTCCGTGACGTGACCAGCCTGATGCAGGACCCTCGCGCTTTTGCCGAGAGCATCACGGCGCTGGCCGAGCATTTCGAAGATCAGGGTTTCACCAAAGTGGTGGGCGCCGAGGCCCGCGGCTTCATCTTCGGCGCGCCCCTGGCCCTGGCCCTGGGCGTCGGTTTCGTGCCGGTGCGCAAGCCCGGCAAGCTGCCCCGCCAGACCCTGTCCCAGACCTACGAGCTGGAGTACGGCCAGGACATGCTGGAGATCCACACCGACGCCATAGTCCCAGGTGACAAGGTGTTGCTGGTGGACGACCTGCTGGCTACCGGCGGCACCATCGAAGCCACCGCCAAGCTGGTGCGGGAGCTGGGTGGCGACGCCAGCCAGGCCGCCTTCATCGTTTCCCTGCCGGAGCTGGGCGGTATCCAGCGCCTGGAAAAACAGGGCATCGCCATCTTCGACCTGGTGCAGTTCGAAGGGCATTGATGCCGGCCGCCGCCAAAGGGCGGCGGTCTGCCTGCTGGGCCTTTGCTGTGTTAGCATGATGGCCAGGACAGCTTGAGACGAAGACGGCATGGCATATCAGGTACTGGCGCGTAAGTGGCGGCCCCAGCAATTCTCGGCGCTGGTGGGCCAAGAACACGTGGTGAGGGCGCTCAACAATGCCCTGGCCCAGAACCGCCTGCACCACGCCTACCTCTTCACCGGCACCCGCGGTGTCGGTAAGACGACCCTGGCGCGGATCTTCGCCAAGAGCCTCAACTGCGAGACGGGCGTCACCCCCACCCCCTGCGGCCAATGCAGCACCTGCCTGGAGATAGAGCGCGGCAATTTCGTCGACCTCATCGAGGTGGATGCCGCCTCGCGCACCAAGGTGGAAGACACCCGCGAGATCCTCGACAACGTCCAGTACAGGCCCAGTCGCGGCCGCTACAAGGTGTACCTCATCGACGAAGTGCACATGCTGTCCCGGCATTCCTTCAACGCCCTGCTCAAGACCCTGGAAGAGCCGCCGGAGCACGTCAAGTTCCTGCTGGCCACGACGGATCCCCAGAAGCTGCCGGTCACCATCCTGTCCCGCTGCCTGCAGTTCAACCTCAAGAGCCTGAGCCCCGAGCTCATCAGCAACCACCTGAGCTATGTGCTGGGTGAAGAACAGCTGGGCTTCGAGGCGCCAGCCCTCAAACTGCTGGCCAAGGCCGCCAACGGCTCCATGCGTGACGCCTTGAGCCTCACCGACCAGGCCATAGCCCACGGTAACGGCCAGGTGCTGCTGGACAACGTCCAGTCCATGCTGGGCACCCTCGACAACCGCCACGCCGAGCACTTGCTGGCGGCCGTGGTGGCAGGGGAGGGGGCCACGCTGCTGGCCGCCATAGAGCAGGTGGCCATGATGTCGCCCGACTACCACGGGCTGCTGGGGGATCTGCTGACCTTGCTGCACCAGGCCGCCATAGCCCAGCAGTTGCCGGGCACCCAGGAAGAGGCGGCCGAGCAACTGGCCACCGCCCTGAGCCCCCAGCAATTGCAGCTCTTCTACCAGATGGTGCTGCACGGCCGCCGCGACCTGCCGTTCTGCCCCGATCCGCGCATGGCCCTGGAAATGACGTTGCTGCGGATGCTGGCCTTCGATATCGACAACCAGGCCCAGCCGGTGCCGGCTCCCAGGGCCAAGGCGCCGCTGCCCAGGCTGCAGGCAATGCCTGCAGCGCAGCAAGCAGAATTAAAACCTGTCGTGGTCGAACCGGTAGCCCCTGTGATGGCGACCCCAGCCCAGGCGCCGGCACCGGAAATCGAACCGGCGCCATCGCCTGCGACGGCGCCACGGCCTGTCATGCAGGCACCGCCGGTAGTCCACGAGGACGATCTGGCCGCCCAGCAGGCCCATCTGATGGCCATGGCCGAGGCTCAGGGCTTCAGGCCCCAGGGTGAGGCGGTGAGTCCTTCGGCACCAGCCCCTCAACCGGCGCAACAGCCGGTGGTGGACGCCAAGGCCCCGGCGCCGGCCAACCCCACGGACCAGATGTTGGCGGCCCGCCAAGCCATCAAGGCCCGCCAGGAGGGCGACGGCACAAAAAAGCCTGAAGCCGCGCCGGTGCCCAAGCCGGTGGAGCGCCGCCCTGCCGCGCAGAGCGTGCCGGCCCCAGTAAAGAATGAACCCCAGCCAGCTCCCGCTTTGGTCGAGGCCGGCTGGGACGATGCGCCCCCTTGGCTCGATGACGAACCCCAGCCGATCAGCGAGGGCTTGGTGCCCCCCTGGTTGGAAGACGAACCCCAGGCCGCGACCCTGGCCGAGTTAGCCCCGGTACCGCAGCGTTTCGATGCTCCGGCCCCCGGCCAACCCCTGGCGGGCGGGCCCGCGGCAAACGGAGCTGCAGCCAGGCATGAAGAGGTAGCATCTGGCGCGCCGGCAGGCGCCTTGGGCGAGGACAGCGTCGGCGGCCCAGCGGGCACTCCTTCGGGGGACTCTTTGGGGAGCCCGAAGGGCGCCCCTTACCCCGGGGTGACCAAGGCCCTGGCGGAGGCCCGCGAAGATGACCGTTTCTGGTTCGAATGCTGCGAGCAGCTCCCCATAGGGGGCTTCGTGCGCCAGTTGGCGCTCAATTCGGTCTGGCAGCCGCAAGGCCAGGACTGGCTGTTGCTGCTGACCCCGGCCCAGAAGCACCTGGCGCGTAACCTGGAGGATCTCGCCGACGCCCTGGCCCAGGCCGGGCTCCATGAGGGCCAGCTCCAAGTACAGGTGGCCGAACACCCAGAAGGGCGGGAGAGCCCCCTTGCGCTCTCCAACCGTATTTTGGCAAGCTGCCAGGCCCATGCCGAGGCATCCCTGGCCCAAGATCCCAGGGTAGGCGAATTCATAACCCTGTTTGATGCAGAACTGGTGGCGGACAGCGTCCGCCCGATCATGTGAGGTAAGACGATGTTTGGTAAAGGCGGAATGGGCAACCTGATGAAGCAGGCCCAGCAGATGCAGGAGCGCATGCAAAAGGCCCAGGAAGAGATCGCCACCATGGAAGTCACTGGCGAAGCCGGTGCCGGCCTGGTCAAGGTCACCATGCTGGGCAACCACAATGTGCGCCGCATCGAGATCGATCCCAGCCTGATGGAAGACGACAAGGAGATGCTCGAAGATCTCATCGCCGCCGCCATCAACGACGCCGTGCGCCGGGTCGAGACCGAGTCCAAGGCCAAGATGGCGGGCGTCACCGGCGGCATGAAGCTGCCCGGCGGCATGCAGTTCCCCTTCTAAGCCATGGAGTTCAGCCCGCTCCTGCGTGAGCTTATCGAAGCCTTGCGTGTCCTGCCCGGGGTCGGCGGCAAGTCCGCCACCCGCATGGCCTTCCACCTGTTGGAGCGGGACAGGCAAGGAGGCCTGAAGCTGGCCGGCCGCCTGCAACAGGCCCTGGAAAAGATTGGCCACTGTGGCGACTGCCGGACCTTCACCGAGCAGGACAAGTGTGGCATCTGTGCCAACTCCAGGCGGCTCGAATCCGGCCAGCTGTGCGTGGTGGAGACTCCAGGCGACGTCATGGCCATAGAGCAGACCGGCCTCTTTGCCGGCCGCTACTTCGTGCTGATGGGCCACCTCTCGCCGCTGGACGGCATAGGCCCGGCCGAGCTGGAGCTGGACAAGCTGGACGCCCTGCTGGGCCGTGAGCAATGGCAGGAGCTCATCCTCGCCACCAACCCGACGGTGGAAGGGGACGCCACAGCCCATTATGTGGCCCAGATGGCCAGGCGCCACGGCGTCAAGGTCAGCCGCATCGCCCACGGGGTGCCCGTGGGGGGCGAACTGGAGTATGTGGACGGTACTACATTGTCCCATTCTTTCAGTGGGCGCCAGCCGCTCTGACCTAAAGTGAACACCAAGCCCTCCCTGGCGCCGGGCCCGGCCCGGCCGTCCAGGGCCGGGCGTTCACCTGCACAGGAGCCGTGCTCCTGCTTCGAGGTTCACCCTTTTTCATTTCCTGAGCCTTGAAATCCTTGAGGCCGTCCCCATCTTTCTGCCAGCCCGCAACACAAGAGGACTGTGGAAAGATGACCACCCAAACCCACGGCTTTCAAACCGAAGTGCAGCAGCTGCTGCAGCTGATGATCCACTCCCTGTATTCCAACAAGGACATCTTCCTTCGCGAACTGATCTCCAACGCCGCCGACGCCGCCGACAAGCTGCGCTTCAAGGCCCTGGAGCACGCCGAGCTTTACGAAGGGGATGGTGATCTCAAGGTGCGCGTGCGCGCCGACAAGGACAAAGGCACCCTCACCATCAGCGACAACGGCATCGGCATGACCGAAGCCGAGGTGGTGGAACACCTCGGCACCATCGCCAAGTCCGGCACCAAGGCCTTCTTCCAGAACCTGTCCGGCGACGCCGCCAAGGACAGCCAGCTGATCGGCCAGTTCGGGGTCGGCTTCTACTCCGCCTTCATGGTGGCGGACGAGGTGGAAGTGCACAGCCGTGCCGCCGGCCAGAAAGAGGCTGTGCTGTGGCGCTCCCGGGGCGAAGGCACCTTCGAGACAGGCCCCAGCGACAAGCAGGGCCGCGGCACCGACATCATCCTGCACCTCAAAGAGGAAGAAAAAGGCTTCCTGGACAGCTGGAAGCTGGAGCAGGTGATCCACACCTATTCCGACCACATCGGCGTGCCGGTGGAACTCTACAAGGACGCCAAGAAAGAGGGCGAGGAAGGGGCCTTCGAGGCCATCAACCAGGGCACGGCCCTGTGGATGAAGGCCAAGAGTGAGGTCAAGGACGAAGACTACATCAGCTTCTACCAGCACATTTCCCATGACTTCGGCGAGCCCCTGACCTGGAGCCACAACAAGGTCGAGGGCAAGCACGAATACACCTCCCTGCTCTACATCCCCAAGAACGCCCCCTGGGATCTCTACCAGCGCGAGCGCCAGCACGGCCTCAAGCTCTATGTGAAGCGCGTCTTCATCATGGACGACGCCGAAGTCTTCCTGCCCCAGTACCTGCGCTTCGTCAAAGGCCTGGTGGACTCGGCCGACCTGCCGCTGAACGTCAGCCGCGAGATCTTGCAGGACTCCAAGCTGACCCAGTCCATGAAGGGCGCCATCAGCAAGCGGGTGCTGGGCATGCTGGAAAAGCTGGCCAAGGACAAGCCCGAGGAGTACGCCGGCTTCTGGAAGAACTTCGGTACTGTGCTCAAGGAAGGCCCGGCCGAGGATTTCGCCAACCGCGAAGCCATCGCCGCCCTGCTGCGCTTCCACTCCACGCACCATGACGACACCGAGCACCTGGTGAGCCTGGACGACTACGTCGGCCGCATGAAGGAAGGCCAGGACAAGATCTACTTTGTTGTGGCCGACAGCTTCAACGCCGCCCGCTTCAGCCCGCACCTGGAGGTGCTGCGCAAGAAGGGCTATGAAGTGCTGCTGCTGTCCGAGCGCATCGACGACTGGATGATGAGCCACCTCACCGAGTACCAGGGCAAGCAGCTGGTGTCCGCCACCCGCGGCGAGCTGGATCTCGAGGTGAGCGAGGATGAGAAGGACGCCGAGAAGGCCCTGGAAGGGCTGCTGGCGAGGGTCAAGGACAGCCTCGGCGAGCAGGTGACAGAGGTGCGCTTCACCCACCGCCTGTCCGAGTCCCCGGCCTGCGTGGTGACCAGCGAGCACGGCATGTCCAGCCAGATGGCCAAGCTGCTGGCCTCGGTCGGCCAAAGCGCCCCCACCGTCAACTACGTCTTCGAACTCAACCCCGAGCACCCCGTGGTCAAGGCCCTGGAAAGCCGCGAAGGGGAAGCCTTCGACGACAGCGTCGGCCTCTTGTTCGACCAGGCCCTGCTGGCCGAGCGCGGCAGCCTGGAAGACCCCACCGGCTTCGTGAAGCGTCTCAACAAGTTGATGCTGGGCAGCCTCTGAAAAAGCCCGCATCCATGACATTTTGAGACAAACTAAGGGCGGCCTCGGCCGCCCTTAACCTTTTCTTAAAGGCCCTGGCTGTGTACCCTATGGCCTTTCACGCAACCCGCTGCGTTCGCTTTTCCATTCTATAGAGAGCTACAAATGCGCATTATCCTGCTTGGCGCCCCTGGCGCAGGGAAGGGCACTCAGGCCCAATTCCTGATGAAGAAGTTCGGCATACCGCAGATCTCCACCGGCGACATGCTGCGTGGCGCCATCGCCGCCGGCACGCCCCTGGGCCTGGAAGCGAAGAAGGTCATGGACGCCGGCCAACTGGTTTCCGACGACATCATCATCGGCCTGGTCAAAGAGCGTATCAATCAGGACGACTGCAAGAACGGCTTCCTGCTGGACGGTTTCCCCCGCACCATTCCCCAGGCTGACGCCATGAAGGACAACGGTGTGGCCATCGACGTGGTCATCGAGTTCGACGTGGCCGACGAGGTCATCGTCGAGCGCATGAGCGGCCGCCGCGTGCACCCCGCCTCCGGCCGTGTCTACCACGTCACCTACAACCCGCCCAAGGTGGAAGGTAAGGACGACGAGACAGGTGAGGATCTGGTGATCCGTGCCGACGACGAAGTCGAGACGGTGCGCAAGCGCCTGGCCGTCTACCACGAGCAGACAGAGCCGCTGATCGGTTACTACCAGACCGAGGCCAAGGCCGGTAACAACCGTTACCTCAAGATCGACGGCACCAAGCCGGTTGAGGAAGTGAGCCAGCTGCTGTCCGCAGAGCTCGCTTAAGAAAAAAGGCCCCGACAAGGGGCCTTTTTTTCGTATCCTTGTGGGCAATCAGTCACTTGGCCCCGTAGAAGGGGCATCAAGGTTTCGAGAGCCTCCTATGCGCTACCAGGGAAGTCCCCAGTTCCAGCACGGCCAGCCCCCCAAGATTGGGGTGCTGATCACCAACCTCGGCACCCCCGACGCCCCCACCCCCAAGGCGCTGCGCCGCTACCTCAAGGAATTCCTCTGGGATCCGCGGGTGGTGGAGATCCCAAGGCCTTTGTGGTGGCTTATCTTGAACGGCATCATCCTCAATACCAGACCCAAGAAGTCCGCCCACGCCTACCAGCAGGTCTGGACGGAGCGCGGCTCGCCGCTGCTTTATCACACCGAGGACCAGGCCAAGGGGCTGGCCGAACGGCTCAAGGCCCGCTTCGGCGACCAACTGGTGCTGGCCTTTGCCATGCGCTACGGCAACCCGGCCATCGATACCGCCATACAGCAGCTGCTGGACCAGGGCGTGGACAGGCTGCTGGTGCTGCCCCTCTATCCCCAGTACTGCGCCAGCACCAGCGCTTCCACCCTGGACAAGGTCAATACCGACCTCGTCCGGCGCCGCTGGCTGCCCTCCCTGCGCTTCGTGGCCAGCTACCACGACTTTGGCCCCTATATCGAGGCCCTGGCCCAGAGCATAGAGGCACACTGGACCCAGCACGGCCGGGCCGAGAAGCTGCTGCTGTCCTTCCACGGCATCCCCAAGCGCAACCTCAAGCTGGGCGACCCCTACTACTGCCATTGCCAGAAGACGGCCCGGCTGCTGCGCGAGCGCCTGGGGCTGGATGAGGCCGAGCTGCTGGTGACCTTCCAGTCCCGCTTCGGCAAGGCCGAGTGGCTAAAACCCTACACCGACGCCACCCTCAAGCAACTGGCCAAGGACGGGGTCAAGTCGGTGCAGCTGGCCTGCCCCGGTTTCTCGGCCGACTGCCTGGAGACCTTGGAGGAGATCGCCGTCGAGAACCGCGGCTATTTCCTGGCCGGGGGCGGCGAGCGCTTCGAATACATCCCCGCCCTCAACGCCAACCCGGCCCACCTGGACGCCCTGGATCAGCTGATCGTGCAGAACCTGGGGGGCTGGCTGGGCAGCGGCGAAGAGGACTTTAGCGCCAGCGCCGCCAGGGCCGTGGCGCTGGGCGCCAAGGCCTGATCTCAAGGCCCTGTTTTCCCTGATTTTTTGGAGGAGGGCAGGGCCAAATTTGGCCGGTGTGCCATGCCTTTTTGAAGGCAATCGTTTTCCTAAAATGAAGACGGTGAGTTAGCCTTTGGCTTCTGCTACTATCGCCCGCCTCAAAAAGGGTCCTTGAGAAAAGCACATGAAATTCCCTGGCCAGCGCAAGAGTAAGCACTTTTTCCCGGTTGAGTCCCGCGATCCCCTGCTGAGCGAACTGTCACCGCTCAACAAGCCCATCGCCAGCCATATCTGCGGTATCGACCAGGTGCTGGTGGACATCGAAGCCCATGTGCCTGAGAGCTTCCTGGCCAAGTACGGCCTGTCCAAGGGCCACTCCATGCTGATCGAGCCGGCCAAGGCCGAGGCCATCTACAAGGAGCTGACCGAGAACGACCTCATCGTCTCCGAGTACGCCGGCGGCACCATAGGCAATACCCTGCACAACTACTCGGTGCTGTCCGACGACAGATCGGTGCTGTTCGGGGTGATGAACGAGAGCATCCGTGTCGGCAGTTCCTCCTACCGCTACCTGTGCAACACCTCCTCCAAGGTGGACCTCAACTACCTGCAGCCGGCGGCGGGCTCCATCGGCCAGTGCATCACCCTGATAGCCCCGGACGGCGAGCGCAGTTTCGCCATCAACAAAGGGGTGATGAACCTGCTGGACGTCAGCCACCTGGACAAGACCCTGATCCAGACCGGCTCGGCCCTGGTGATCTCCGCCTACCTGGTGCGCTGCGACGCGCACGAGCCCATGAAGGACACCACCATGCAGGCCGTGGCCTGGGCCAAGGAGGCCGGTGTGCCCGTGGTGCTGACCATGGGCACTAAGTTCATCGTCGAAGACCGCAAGGACTGGTGGCAGCAGTTCATCCGTGACAACGTCACCGTCGTCGCCATGAACGAGGACGAGGCCCTGGCCCTGACCGGTCACAGCGATCCCCTGCTGGCCTGCGAGCAGGTGCTGGACTGGACCGACATGGTGCTCTGCACGGCCGGCCCCGTCGGCCTCTACCTGGCCGCCCACGTGGAAGACGATCAGAAGCGCGACACCAGCCGCCAGCTGCTGCCGGGGGCCATCCCCGAGTTTAACCGCTTCGAATTCTCCAGGCCCATGCGCAAGGCAGACTGCCAGCAGCCGGTCAAGGTCTACACCCATATCTCCCCCTACATGGGCGGGCCTGACCGCATCAAGAACACCAACGGCGCCGGCGACGGCGCCCTGGCGGCGGTACTGCATGACATGGCGGCCAACGACTACCACCGCCTCAACGTGCCGAACAGCTCCAAGCATGTGGCCCAGTTCCTGGCCTATTCCTCCCTGTCCCAAGTGAGCAAGTACGCCAACCGCGTCAGCTACGAGGTGCTGGTGCAGCACTCCCCTCGGCTCTCGCGGGGCCTGCCGGAGCGGGAAGACAGCCTCGAAGAGGTCTACTGGGACCAATAAAAAAGCGCCTTACGGCGCTTTTTTATTGGGGCAGGGCTTAGCGGTTCCAGGCTTCGTCCAGCAAGGCCAGCACCTCTTCGTCCTCGGTCTGGGAGAAATCCCGGTACCACTGGCCTATGGCCATGAAGGGCTCCGGGGCGGCGAGGCAGACCACCTGGTCGGCGGCCGCCTTGAGTTTGTGGAGGGTATCCATGGGCGCCACCGGCACCGCTACCCAGATGGCGGCCGGCTCCTGGCCCCGGGCGGCCTTGACGGCGGCCAGCATGGTGGCGCCTGTGGCGACGCCGTCGTCCACCAGTATCACTGTCTTACCCTTGAGGCTGGGCCAGGGGCGGCTGCCGCGGTAGGCCTTGTCGCGCCTGGCCAGTTCCTGTCGTTCATCCTGGCGAACCCTGGCCAGGGCGTCAGGATTGACGTAGCCACTGGCGACCAGGTCTTCGTTCAACACCTCTATGCCGCCGCTGGCGATGGCGCCCATGGCCAACTCCTTGTGGCCGGGAAAGCCGAGTTTGCGCACCAGCATCAGGTCCAGGCCGGCGCCCAGGCGTTTGGCTATGACGGCCGCCACCGGCACTCCACCGCGCGGCAGGGCCAACACCAGCAGCTCTCCCGGCGGTTTGCGCTCCAGCAGGGCCTCGGCCAACAGCAGGCCGGCGGCCTGCCTGTCATCTAGGGGTAGTTTCACCGCTGCGTTCTCCAAGGGGCCTACTTCAAGGTTAGCCCCTGGGGCTCAGCTTTTGAGCTTGTCGGCGGTGCTGCTCATGGCGTTGCTGTAGACCTTCATCAGCTTGTTGACGGCATCGGAACCGCCGGCCAGCACGGTACCGGTCAGCAGCACATCCACCATCACGAACAGCTGCTGCTGCCAGTGGGGCAGGGCGGCGGCGCTGACCAGGTTGCCGAGGATCCGCACCCCGGCCAGGGATACCAAGGAGCCGATGATGAGGCCTATCCACTGGGCGATACGCCTGGAGCGGGCGCGATAACTGGTGCGCTCCGTCTGGGCCTGCTCCAACTGGCTGTTAAGGGACGTTGGGTCGGTGCCGGCGGCCTTGGCGTCCGCCAGGCTGGTCTTGAGGCTGGCGAGCTTCTGGTCCATGTGGTCCGCTTCGGTGCTGCGCCAGGCGGAGAGGAAGATCTCGGTGGCCCGTTCCACCACCATGGACACCAGCACCAGGTAACCGAACAGGGAGGGGATGGTGGTGGCGGCGTCCTGCTTGTAGGCGAGGGCGACGGGGTCGAGGGCGAAGGCCAGGGCGGCCAGCAGCACCAAAACCAGGGGGCCCCAGATCCTAGGACGCAGGCCTGCTTGGTCGGTCATGGCATTTCCTTATGAAATAAATTAGCGACGTCAATACCTTATCAGAGTTTTCATTTTCGAGAAGCCCCCCGCCCTGGCGGTACGCTGCCAAGGCGTTATCATAGGGGCCCAAATCTTTCGCCATTAGAACAACAAGAATGCAGTCCCTAGATCCCTTTCACGACATCAGGCCTTACCAGGACGAAGAGGTGGCCGAGGTGCTGGCGCGCCTGACCCGCTGTGACGAATTCGCCGCCCTGATCGCCGGCTTCGAGTTTCCCCGCCTGGCCCGATACCTTGGCCCCCTGATGCGGGCCCTGGTCAAGCGCCAGCTGCACCGCCGCTTCGACCCCATCCGCAGCGTGCGGGACTTCCAGCTGCAGGTGGCGGACATCATGGCCCGCATCCTCGACGGCTCCAGCGCCGGTGTGACCAGCTCCGGCCTTGACAAGCTGGACCCGAACAAGGCCTATCTCTTTGTCTCCAACCACAGGGACATCGCCCTGGATCCGGCCCTGGTCAACTGGGTGCGCTACCAGGCCGGCATGGATACGGTGCGTATCGGCATCGGCGACAACCTGCTGAAGCGGCCCTATGCCACCGACCTGATGCGGCTCAACAAGAGCTTCATCGTCAAGCGTTCCGCCAAAGGGGTGCGGGAGCTGGCGGCGGCCCTTGGCCAACTATCGGCCTACATAGACCACAGCCTCCAGGAAGGGCAGAGCGTCTGGATAGCCCAGCGCGAAGGCCGCGCCAAGGACGGACTGGACCTCACAGAGCCGGCTCTGCTGAAGATGTTGTTCCTGGCCCACCGCAAGCAGAGGAGCTTCAGCGAGATGGTGGACCGCCTGGCCATAGTGCCGGTCACCGTCAGCTACGAAATCGACCCCTGCGACAAGCTCAAGGCCCGCGAGCTGGCCACCCTGGCCAGCACCGGCTGCTACGAGAAGGGGGAGTTGGAGGATCTCAAGGCCATAGGCCTGGGCCTGACCGGCCAGAAGGGGCGCATTCATGTGGCCTTTGGCGAGCCCATCCAGGGCGAGGGCATCACCGACCCCGACCAACTGGCGGCCGAGCTGGACCGCCAGATCCAGGGCAACTACCACCTCTTCCCCAGCAACCTGGCGGCGGCAGGGGTAAGCGACGAGGCGGCCCCTTGGCTGGCAGAAAGGGTCAGGGATCTCCCGGCAAAAGAGGCGGCGCTGCTCAAGGCGGCCTATGCCAACCCTGTACTCAGTGCCGAGAAGTTGAAAGCAGAGCCCGCCGAGCGGGCTTGAGGCGGAGGGCTGCGCTTGGCAGCCCTCTCAGTAGTTGCCGAGCGGCAGGCTGATCATGAAGCTGGCCCCGCCCAGCTCCTCGGCCCGGCCGACGGTGAGGATGCCGTGGTAGGAGGCGACGATATCCACCACCACCGCCAGGCCTATGCCTTGGCCGGGGTTGCGTGAGTCGGCCCGCACCCCGCGCTGCAGTATGCTTTCCCGCTTCTCCTCAGGCACGCCAGGGCCGTCGTCGTCCACCTGGATCAAGAGCTGCTGGCGCTGCTTTTCCCCCAGGAAGGCCAGTTTCACCTTCACCTGGCAGACGCAGAGCCTGAAGGCGTTCTCCAGCAAGTTGCCGAGGATCTCCATCAGGTCCCCTTCGTCGCCGTCGAAGTAGCAGCCGGGCTCGACTTCCAGTTCGCACTCCACGTCCTTGTCGCCGTAGACCTTGGTCAGGGCCCGCACCAGTTTCTCGGTGACGGGCCTCGGATCGATGCGGCTCTGGGCCAGGCCCTGGCGGCCCACCACGGCCCTTTTCAGCTGGTAGGTGATGGTGCTGTTCATGCGCTGGGCCTGCTCGATGATGTCGGCCAGGGGATCCTTGGGCACGTCAGGCAATATTTCCAGGCTCTGGGCCGAGGCCTGGATGGCGGCCAGGGGCGTCTTGAGGCTGTGGGCCAAGTCTCCCATGGTGTGCTTGAGGCGCTCCCGCGATTCCTGCTCCCGGTGCAGCAGGGCGTTGAGCGGCCTGGTGATGCGGGCTATCTCGGTGGGGTAATGGTGGGACAGCTGGCCCCGCTCACCGCTCTTCATCTCCGACAGTTCCCCGGCCAGGATCCGCAGCGGGCTGAAGCCCCAGCGCAATGTCCAGGTGATCACCAGCAGCATCAGGAAGAGGCCGCCCGTCATCCACAGCAGCACTATGGTGGCGAACTGGGAGGCGTCCCGCTGGTAGTCCTTGTCCTGGTACATGGTCATCAGGGTGTAGTCCTTGACGCTGTCCCCCAGGGGCAGCCGCACCGAGAACTCGTAGATGAAGAAGCCGTCTCCCTCGATCTCCTTGTGGTAGAACTGGCGGTTGAGGTTGTAGAAGACGGGGTGGAAGTCGAACTCGTAGCGGTAGCTCGACAGGGAGCGCCAGATCAGCTTGCCTTCCTGATCGAAGATGAGGCCTATGTTGTTGGACAAGGGCTGGTTGTAGTTGGGGTTGACCAGTTCGTTGGGCAGCCAGCCGGTGCCCTGGGTGTCTTCCAAGAGGGCGATCAGCTCGTTGACGTCCTGGCCCAGGTTGCGCTCTATGGTGCCTTCGGTGGCGCTTTGGTAAGACTTGATGATGGCGAAGCTGACAAACGCCAAAAAGGCCACCACCGAGACGGTGGTGGCCAGCATTACCCGGCCTTTGAGGGATAAGGGGCGCACTGAGCGGCTTGTCCTCGCCTTAGCGATCTTTTATTTACTGACAGGTTAACCTGAACATGTAGCCCTGACCACGGATGGTTTCGATGGGGGTGAGGGCATTGTCCGGGTCCAGCTTCTTGCGCAGCCGGCCGATCAGCACTTCCACCACGTTGGAGTCGCGCTCTATATGGTCGTCATAGAGCTGCTCCACCAGCCGCTGCTTGCTGACCACTTCCTGGTGGTGGCGCATCAAAAATTCCAGCAGCTTGTATTCGTAGGCGGTCAGGGTCAGGGGCTCTTCGGCGCGGAAGGCCTGCTTCTTGGCCAAGTCCAGCTTGAAGGGCTCGGCCTCTATGGTGGGGCTGGCGAAGCCGGCGGCGCGCCGTGACAAGGCCTGCAGGCGGGCGATCAGCTCTTCCATCTGGAAGGGCTTGACCAGGTAGTCGTCGGCGCCGGCCTCGAGGCCTTCCACCTTGTCCTGCCAGTTGCCACGGGCGGTCAGGATGATGATGGGGAAAGTCTTGCCCTCCTCGCGGAAGGTCTTGATCAGGGTGATGCCGTCCATGCCCGGCAGGCCCAGGTCGACAATGGCCACGTCCAGCTCGTATTCTTCGGCGAAGAAGCGGGCTTCCTCGGCGTTGGGGGCGGCGTGGACGCCGAAACCCCGTTCGGACAGTTGCACCTTAAGGTGATGGCGCAGCAGGTTATCATCCTCAACGACCAGAACTTTCATGTGCTTGTCTCCCTATTGGTGTTGGGGCCAAGGTTAGGCGCCAAGCTGAACGAAGACAATCAACAAAGCTGAACGAAGACAGCCCGCATTCAGTTTTATCCCTGGGGCCGCAGGCCCGGATTTCAGCAGTAAAGGAGTAGTAAATGGGCCTGGTGTACCTGCACAGTTCCATGAGCGACAGCCGCCAGTGGCGGCCCCTGGCCCAGGATTTTCCTGGGCTTCTCCATGATTTCTACGGTTACGGCGAGGCACCGATGGCGCCAGCCGGCCCCTTCTCCCTCGCCTTGGAGGCGGCCCGTATCGCACTGAACGAGCCAATGACGCTTGTGGGACATTCTTACGGTGCGGCTACGGCCCTGCACCTGGCGGTGACCCAGCCGGACAAGGTCAAGGCCCTTTGCCTCTATGAACCCGTGGCCTTCTGGCTGCTGCCCAAGGAGAACGCAGGGCGCCAGGCGGCCGAGGACCTGGGGGCGCGCATGGCCAGGCTCGACGCCAGCCAAGGGGCCCAGGCCTTCGTGGACTATTGGAGCGGCGAGGGCAGCTTCGCGGCCATGCCGGCCAGGCTCCAGCAGCGGTTGGCGGCCCAGGCCCCCAAGGTGCTCAAGGACTTCGAGGCCCTGATCGGGGAAAGTACGGATCCGGCCGCCATCACAGTGCCTCTGCTGCTGATGGTCGGGAGCCAAAGCCCCGCCTCCAGCCGGGCCGTGGCCTTTGAACTGGCCCGCCGGCTACCCCAGGCCCAGTTGGTGGAAGTGGACGCCGGCCATATGGGCCCCATCCAGCACCCCGAATTGGTGCTGCCGCTGATGGCCGACTTCCTCAAGCGCTACGGCTGATAGCCGTCGGACAGGGTCCCGAGGAAGGCCTCGATGTCCTCGATGTCCTGCTCGGAAAAGGCAGGCGCATCCCCCGGCTTGCCGCCAAAGGGCGGGTCCCTGTTGATGTTGCCCCAGTATTCTTGGGGCAGGTCGTTGAATTTCTGCACTTTGCCGTCCGGCCCCTTGGGATACCAGCGGCCGGGATCCGTGTCCCGGGTGGCGTAGAAGGCGATGGCGTCGTGCAGGCTGGTGATGACGCCGTTGTGGAAGAAGTGGGTCCTCAACGCCACGTTGCGCAGGCTCGGCGCCCTGAAGAGGCCGCAATAGCGGGCCTGGTCCTTGAGGTCGGTGCGCAGCGGCCCGCAGAGGCCGAGGTCGAAATGCGTTTTGTCGACGTTTTCCGAGATGGCCATGTTGCGCGGCAGGCCCAGGGCTATCATGCCGAAATCGGTAAACCTGGCCGGCGCCCCCGAGGCGTCGGGGCTCGAGAAATGGCAGCTGGCGCAATTGCCCTTGGCAGGGTCGTTGAAGGCGGCCAAGCCCCTGGCCTCCTGGGCCGTGAAGCTGGCCTTGCCGGCCATGACGGCGTCGAACTTGCTGGAATAAGGGTAGAAGACGGGGCTGTGCAGGTAGGCGGCCAGGCTGTTCGCCACTCCGGCCAGTATCTTGTCAGGGCTCTGTTGCAGGGCCTTGCCGAACAGGGCTTCGAACTGGGCTCGGTAGGGGGCCTTGTCGATGGCGGCGGCGATGATGGCGGGGGAGCTGGCCATCTCGTTGCCTGCAAAGAGCGGGATCTGCACCTGCTGCTGGACCCTGTCCACCCGGCCGTCCCAGGTGAGGCCGCCGGTGGCGCCGTTGTCGATGCTGTCGTCGCCGTCGTTTTCAAAAAAATGCTCGGTGAAGGCGGGCACGCTCTGCAGGTAGGTCAGGCCCGGCACGGCGCGGTTGCCTTTTTGCAGCAGCTTCTTGCCTCCCGGCATCAAGGCCAGGGGGGAGGAAAAACCCAGGCTCTGCTGGTGGCAGCTGGCACAGGCCAAGGCGCCGGAGCCGGACAGGGCGGGATCATGAAAGAGCTTTTCCCCCAGGGCCTGCATGGCCAGCACCTTGGCCCTCTGGGCCTGGATGTGGCTGCGCTGCAGGGCCTGGACGTCCTCGGCAGCCTGCAGGAAAAAGGGCAGCAAGGCGAACAGAAACAAAAGGCGCATTGAAATAATCATTGTAAAAATAGGCTGTTATTGTTGGCAGCTTGCCGCGTAACATCAACAGCGCGGCTCGCTCAGGCGGCACCGGCTGCCCGCCTGGCGGCACAATAGCACTTTGGCATGGACAGGATAATGACAATGAAGCTCAAATACGGCTTGGCGCTGGGCGCCCTGGTTTTGGCGGGGTGCGGCGAGGCGCCCAAGCAGGAGATCACGGCCAAGGATCTCAGCAAGATTGATAACGTTGTGGTGATCTTCGGGGAAAACCGCAGCTTCGATAACCTCTATGGGCTTTTCCCTGGCGCCAACGGCATCGCCGACGCCCTCAAGCAGGAAGGCTACAAGCAGCTCGACCGCAGCGGCCAGCATTCCCTCAAGACCCTGCCTCCCGCCTGGGGCGGCATGAGCGGTGACGGCGTCACCCCGGCCGTGACCGAAGAGATGTCCGCCGGCCTGCCCAACGCCCCCTTCCAGATCAACGATCCCCATGGTTTCAACCTGGGTCTGAACGTGCGTACCCGCGACCTGGTGCACCGCTTCTACCAGAACCAGATGCAGATTGACCATGGCCGCAACGACAGGTTTGTGGCCTTCTCCGACGCCGGCGCCCTGGTGATGGGGTACTACGACGGCAAGGACATGCCGCTGTGGAAGATAGCCAAGGAATACACCCTGGCCGACAACTTCTTCATGGGTGGTTTCGGCGGCTCCTTCTTCAACCATATCCGGCTGATCTGCGCCTGCTCCCCTTACTATCCCGACGCCGACCAAAGCCCGGCCAGGAACAAGATAGCGGTGGTGGACGCCGACGGCGTCACCCTCAAGCTGGCGGACAACAGCCCTGAAAGCGCCTTGCAGGGGCCGCCCAAGTTCGAAAACGACGGCGCCTTGACCCCGGACTTCTTCGCCGTCAACACCATGCAGCCCCCCTACCAGCCGAGCGGCGTGGCTCCGGCGGACGGCGGTGACCCGGCCTACGCCAACCCCGCCGATCCCCATGTGCTGCCGCCCCAGACCCAGAAGCACATCGGCGACATGTTGGACACTAAGCACGTCAGCTGGGCCTGGTACTCAGGTGCCTGGGATGAGGCAAGCGAGGATCGCAGCAAGGTCTACGACTACCCTGTGCCCAACTTCCAGGCCCACCACCAGCCCTTCAACTACTTCAAGGATCTGGCCCCCGGCACCGAGGCCCGCAAGGAACACCTGAAGGACGAGAAGGACTTCATGGCCGCCATCCAGGCCGGCAAGCTGCCCGCCGTCAGCTTCTACAAGCCCCAGGGCAACCTCAACCAGCACTCCGGCTACGCCAACGTGCTGGACGGTGACCAGCACATCGCCGACATCATAGAGCAGCTCAAGAAGAGCCCTCAGTGGAAGCACATGCTGGTGGTGGTGACCTACGACGAGAACGGCGGCTACTGGGACCACGTGGCTCCGCCCAAGGCCGACCGCTGGGGCCCGGGCAGCCGCATCCCGGCCATCATCGTCTCGCCCTACGCAAAGCGCGGCTATGTGGACCACAGCTTCTACGACACCACCTCCATACTGCGCTTCATCACCAAGCGTTGGGATCTGCCGGTGCTGGAAGGCCTGGTGGTACGCGACCAGGCCCTGAAGGCCAACAAGGGCCCTGCCCTTGGCGACCTGACCGGCGCCTTGGATCTCTCCAAGTAAGCCAGCGCCAGATGAAAAAAAGCCCCGCTGTTGCGGGGCTTTTTGTTGCTCAATGCTCCAGGTGCCGGTTTTCCAGCACCTGCACCACGTCCTTGAGGGCGAGGCCTCGCAGGCGCAGGGCCAGCAGCAGGTGGTAGAGCAGATCGGCGCTCTCGTTCAGCAGCGCCTCGTCGCCCTCTGCCACGGCCGCCAGGGCCACCTCCACCCCTTCTTCCCCCACCTTCTGGGCCACCTTGGTGATGCCGCGGGCGGCCAGACGCGCCGTGTAGGACGCCTCCACCGGCTCGGCCAGCCGCTCGCCCTGGATGGCCTCGAGCTTGCCCAGGAAGGCAAGCTGGGGCTTGGCGTCGCCGAAGCAGCTGTCGGTGCCCAGGTGGCAGGTGGGGCCTACGGGCTCGGCCAGGATCAGCAGGCTGTCCTTGTCGCAGTCGCCGTGGACGGACAGCACATTGAGGAAATGCCCGGAGCTTTCCCCCTTGATCCAGAGCCGGCCTTTGCGGCGGCTGAAGAAGGTCACTTTGCCCGTTTCCAGGGTTTGCTCCAGGGCCTCGCTGTTCATGAAGCCCTGCATCCGCAGCTGGCCGGTGGCGGCGTCCTGGACCATGGCCGGCAGCATGCCGCCACACTTGGCGAAATCCAGCTCCTGCAGGTTGTCTTTGGTGATCAGCATGGCCTTACCTCCTGGCCTTGTTGGATGAGCCAGGCCTTGAGCTCTGGTATGGCGATGATGCCCTTGTGGAACACAGAGGCCGCCAGGGCGCCGTCGGCCCCCGCCTCGAAGGCCTCGAGGAAGTGGCGCATCTCGCCGGCACCGCCCGAGGCGATGAGGGGCAGCCGGGTCGCGCCGCGCACCGCCGCCAGTTGTTTTAAATCATAGCCCTGGCGCATGCCGTCCTGGTTCATCATGTTGAGCACTATCTCGCCGGCGCCGCGGCGCTCCACTTCCCGCACCCAGTCCAGAGTCTGGCGGCCCGAGCTGCGGGCCTGCTCTTCCCGACCCGTGTATTGCCAGACCTGCAACTCGCCCTGGTCCGTGACATAGGAGTCGATGCCCACCACCACGCACTGGCGGCCGAATTCCGCGCTCAGGGCGTTGATGAAGTCCGGATTCTCCAGGGCCGGGCTGTTAACGGAGATCTTGTCGGCGCCATAGGCCAGCAAGGTGCGGGCGTCCTCGACAGAGCGGATACCGCCGGCCACGCAGAAGGGGATGTCCAGCACCTCGGCCACGGCCGCCACCCAGGACTTGTCCACGACCCGGGCGTCAGAGCTGGCGGTGATGTCGTAGAACACCAGTTCGTCGGCGCCGGTCTCGCTGTAGCGCCTGGCCAGCTCCACTATGTCGCCCACCACTTCGTGGTTGCGAAACTGCACCCCTTTGACCACCTGGCCGTCCTTGACGTCCAGGCAGGGGATTATGCGTTTTGCCAGCATGAGAGGGCCTCCTCCAGGGTGAATTTGCCGTCCAGCAGGCTCTTGCCGAGGATGACGCCTTTAACGCCGGCGGCCTTGAGGGCCGGCAGTTCCGCCAGGCTGGCTACGCCGCCCGAGGCTTGCAGTGCCATGCCGGGATAGCGCCGGGTGAGGTTGGCGTAGAGCTCGGCGTTGGCGCCGCCCAGGGTACCGTCGCGGTCAATGTCGGTGATGAGGAAATGGCGGGCACCGGCGTCCATGAAATAGGCCAGCAGGCTGTCCAGGTTCTGCTCGGCTTTTTCCTGCCAGCCGTGGCTGGCGGGGTACCAGTCATGGCCGTCAAAGCGCACGTCCAGGGCCAGTACCAGCTTTTCGGGGCCCAGGGCGTCCAGCCAGCCGGCCACCAGGGCGGGGTGTTTGATGGCGAGGCTGCCTACCACCACCCGCTCGGCCCCCAGGGCCAGCAGTTGCTGCACGTCTTCGAAGCAGCGCACGCCGCCACCGACCTGCAGCGGCAGCGGCGACTGGCCTATCACCTCGCGAAGGGCCGCCCATTGGCGCTCGGCGGCGTTGCGGGCACCGGACAGGTCCACCAGATGCAGGTAACGGGCGCCGGCCTGGGCGTAGGCGGCGAAGCGGGCCCCAGGGTCGTCCCCGTAGCGGGTCACCTGGCCGTAGTCGCCTTTGAAGAGCCTGACGACCTGGCCGTCCAGGATATCGAGGGCCGGGATCAACATGGGTCTTTCTCCAGGAAGTTCTTGAGCAGCAGGGCGCCGCTCTTGCCCGAGCGCTCCGGGTGGAACTGGGCGCCGATGAAGTTGCGCTCTTGGATGACGGCGGAAAAGGCCTCGCCGTGCCGGCTCTGGGCCAGGGTGTAGGGGCCGACGGGCGCCATGAAGCTGTGCACGAAGTAGAACCAGTCGTCCTCATTGAGGCCCGCAAAGAGCGGGCTGGGTTTGATGTCGGTGAGCTGGTTCCAGCCCATGTGCGGTAGCCGCGGCGCCTGAAGCTCCCGCACCCTGGCCTGGATCAGGCCCAGGCAGGGCACTTGTGACTCTTCGCTGTAGTCGGTGAGCAGCTGCATGCCAAGGCAAATGCCCATCACCGGCTGGGTCAGGCCCTTGAGGGTGCCGGCCAAGTCCCGCGCCTCTATGGCGCCCATGGCGGCCCCGGCCGTGCCCACCCCGGGCAGGAAGACCCGGCGGGCCTGCTTGATACTGGCCAAGTCCTTGGTCACCAGGGGCTCCTTGCCGAGGCGCTTGACGGCGTTGTAGAGGGAGCGCAGGTTGGCGCAGCCGGTATCGAGGATGACGATCACAGGGCCCCCTTGGAGCTCGGCAGCGCATTGCCGGTCTTGCTGATGGCCTGGCGCAATGCCCGGGCGAAGGCCTTGAAGAGGCCCTCCACCTGGTGGTGGGCGTTGCCGGCCGAGACGCTGAGCTGCACCGTGATGCCGGCGGCGTCAGAAAGGCTCCGGAAGAAGTGCGGCACCATCTCGGTGGCGAGCCCTCCTACTTGATCGCGGGAAAAGTCCGCCTCCACCTTGCAGTAGGGGCGGCCGGACAGATCCAGCAGAGCCTCGGCCCGGCATTCGTCCATGGGCAGCACGAAGCCGTAGCGGCCTATGCCTTTCTTGTCGCCCAAGGCCTTCTTCAGGGCCTCACCCAGGGCCAGGGCGCAGTCTTCGACGCTGTGGTGATCGTCGATGTGCAGGTCCCCCTCGCAGCCCAGGGTCAGGGTGAAGCCGCCATGCACCGCTATCTGCTCGAGCATGTGGTCGAAGAAGCCGAGGCCGGTTTGTATCTGGGCCTTGGGGCCGCCGTCCAGGTCGACAAACACCTCTATGGCCGTCTCGCGGGTCACCCGCTTGACCCTGGCCTGGCGGGGCTGTTCGGTGAGTTCGCGGGCTATCTGGGCCCAAGGCAGGCGCTCTGGGTCATAGCGGAAGGCCTTGACCCCCATGGCCTCGGCCAGGGCCACATCCGTTGCCCGGTCACCGATAACGGCGGAGCGGGTGAAGTCGACGCGACCTGCCGTCAGGTAGTCCCGCACCAGGCCCAGCTTGGGTTTTCGGCAGCTGCAGTTGTCGGCATCGAAGTGGGGGCAGATCAGCACATCGGAAAAGTGCACCCCCTGGCTTTCCAGGATCTGCATCAGCAGCCGGTGGGGCCCGTCGAAGGTGTCCTGGGGGTAGCTATCTGTGCCCAGGCCATCCTGGTTGGAGACCATCACCAGCTCGAAACCGGCGGCCTGGAGCTTGAGCAGCGCCGGTATGACACCGGGTTCGAGGCGGAGCTTCTCGAAGCTGTCTATCTGGAAGTCGTCCGGTTCGGTGATCAAAGTGCCGTCGCGGTCGATAAAGAGGATGGGCTTAGCCATTGAGCGCCTCCTGGACCTTGGCCATCTCGTCGCTGGAGCCGATGGAGATGCGGGTCTGGTTGCCGAGCTTGCGGGCCAGCACGCCGCCGGCCAGCAGCTTGTCGAAAAGTTCGCCTCCTTCGGCCAAGAGGAAGTTGGCGCTGGAGGGCAGCACCTTGTAGCCCTTGTCCTCCAGCTGGCCGGCCAGGGCGCCGCGCAGGGCGTTCACCTCCCGCACCCGGGCGCGCATGGCGGCCAGGCCTTCATTGGTCAAAGCCTGGCGGGCGATGGCGGAAACCGGCGTCGCTATGGGGTAGGGGGCCAGCACCTTGGCCAGCAGGCTGATGCAGTCTTCGTTCGCCACCACCATGCCCAGGCGCAGCCCGGCCATGCCGAAGGCCTTGGAGAAGGTGCGCAGCACCACCAGGTTGGGGAAATCTTCAATCCAGCTCACCACTGAGTCGGCCTCGGAAAACTCGATGTAGGCTTCGTCCACCACCACCAAGGCCCGGCCATTGGCGCGGATCAGCAGCTCCTTCAGTTGCTGGGCGTCCATCATCTCCCCCGTGGGGTTGTTGGGGCGGCAGACGAACACCAGCTTGGCATCGCTCAGATCCGCTTCCTGCAAGGAGACGGTGGTCTTGACCTGGACGCCGCAGGTCTCGCCGCTGATGGCGTACATGCCGTAGGTGGGGGGCTGGATGAGGATGCTGTCCAGCTCCGGCTCGCAGAAGGCGCGGATCAGCACCTCTATGCCCTCGTCGGCGCCGCGGGTGGCCAGCAGCTGGCCGGGTTTGACGCCGATATAGGCGGCGTAGTCCTGGACCAGCTCCAGGGGCTGGGCGCCGGGGTAGCGGTTGATGGCGCCCTCGAAACCGGCCAAGACTGCGCCGCCGGCCTCGTTGGCGTTGACGAAGACGGCCGCTTCGCCGCCGATGCGCCGGGCCGACTGGTAAGGCACCAGCTCGCGGATATTGGGGCGGGCCAAGTCAAAGATGTTCATGCCGTCTCCTCCAGGCGTACTGTCACCGCCAGTCTGTGGGCGTCCAGGCCCTCGGCGTCGGCCAGGGCGATAAGGGTCGGGGCCAGGGCTTCGAGGCCCTGGCGGGAAAGGGTCTGCACCGTGAAGCGGCGCATGAAGTCCAGCAGCCCCAGGCTGGAGTAGCTGCGGGCCAGGCCGTAGGTGGGCAACACATGGTTGGTGCCCGAGGCGTAGTCGCCGGCGGACTCGGGGCTGTAGGGACCGACGAAGATGGAGCCGGCATTGCGGAGCCGGCCCAGCAGCCGCTCGCCGTCCTTGAGTTGCAAGATCAGGTGCTCGGGGGCGTAGCTGTTGGCGATGGCCACCAGCTCGGCCTCGCTGGCCGCCACCAGGGTGCGGCTGTTGCCGAGGGCCTGCATCGTGACGGCCTGGCGGCTGAGCTGGGCGCCGAGATCAGCCAAGGCCTGGTTGACGGCCTGGGCCAGCTCAAGGCTGGTGGTCACCAGCAGCACCTGGGAGTCGGGGCCGTGTTCTGCCTGGCTTAGCAGGTCGGCGGCCACGAAACGGGGATTGGCCGTGGCGTCGGCCAGCACCATCACCTCCGAGGGGCCGGCCGGCATGTCGATGGCGATGCCGTCCAGTGCCACCTGCCGCTTGGCCTCTGTGACATAGGCGTTGCCGGGGCCGAAGATCTTCACCACGGGCCGCTCGCCATAGGCCATGGCGGCGATGGCCTGGGCCCCGCCTAATGCCAGCACCTGGGTGATGCCGGCCAGTTCGGCGGCGGCGAGGATAACGTCCGGTACCGGGCCTGGGGTGGCGAGGACGATCTCCTCGACCCCGGCCAGGCGGGCCGGTACGGCCTGCATCAGCACGGAGGAGGGCAGGGGGGTCGAGCCGCCCGGCACATAGATGCCGATGCGTTCGAGGGGCTGCCAGCGCTGCTCGCAGCGCACCCCAGGCTGGGTCTCGACGCTGACGGCCTGGGGCCGCTGGGCCTCGTGGAAGCGGCGGATGTTGGCCGCCGCCTGTTCCAGGGCCGCCTTCAGCCCGGGGGCTATGCGGGTCAGGGCGTCCTTGGTGGCCACCCAGCGGGGGCCGGCGTAGTTGTCCAGTTCCCGGGCATAGCGCTCAAGGGCCGCATCGCCTTGGCTCTGCACCGCTGTCACTATGGCGCTGACGGTCTGGCGCACCGCCTCGTTCTGTTGCTGGGCCGGGCGGGTCAGCAGGGCTTGCTGCTCGGCGGGCGACTGCTGTGCCCAATCGATGATTTTGAGCATGGCTTACTCCAGCATCTTCTCGATGGGCAGCACCAGTATGCTGGAGGCGCCCAGGGCCTTGAGGGCTTCCATGGTTTCCCAGAACAAGGTTTCGCTGGCCACGGCATGCAGGGCCACCTTGCCTTCCTGGCCGGCCAGCGGCAGCAGGGTGGGGTTCTCGGCGCCGGGCAGCAGCCGGACTATCTCTTCGAGCTTGTTCTTGGGGGCGTGCAGCATGATGTACTTGCTCTCGCGGGCGCTGAGCACCCCCTTGAGGCGGGTCATCAGGGTGTCGATAAGCTTTTGCTTGCGGCTGTCGAAGGTGCCGTCCCGGGCGATGAGGGTGGCCTGGGAGCGGTAGATCACCTCCACTTCCTTGAGGCCGTTGGCCTCCAGGGTGGCGCCGGTGGACACCAGGTCGCAGATGGCGTCGGCAAGGCCCGCCCGAGGCGCCACTTCCACAGAGCCGTTCAGCTGGCAGTTCTTGAAGCCGGCGCCGACCCCGGCGAGGTAGCGGCCCAGCAGGCGCGGGTAGGAGGTGGCGATGACCTTGCCGTCGAGCTGGCGGGCGCTCTCGAAGCTTTCGTCCTCCGGCACCGCCAGTGACAGCCGGCATTTGCCGAAGCCAAGGGCCTGCAACTCGCGGTAACCGGCGGGCAGGGCGTCGGCCTGGCGTTCCAGCTCGCACTCTTCCAGCACGTTCTGGCCGACTATCCCCAAGTCGATGATGCCGTCCATCACCAGGGCCGGGATGTCGTCGTCCCGCACCCGCAGTATGTCGATGGGCAGGTTCTCGGCGTGGGCGATGAGGCGGTTGTCCCGCAGCACGAAGCGGATGCCGAGCTGGGTCAGCAGTTTTTCACTGTCCCGGCTGAGGCGGCCGGATTTCTGTATGGCGATGCGTAAGCGGTTGGTGTCGGTCATTTTCCTGGTCCCGTTAACGAAAAAACCCCGGCTTGTCCTGCCGGGGTTTTTTGTCTGGAAACGGCCTGACCGTTTTGACATCCGCCGGAAGGACCATAGCCTTCCAGACGAATATCCTCCTGAAGGCTACTCGGTGGCGTGATGATGATGGTGCAGCGCGATGTTCAGGAGGACAGTGTTCATGGGTAAAAATTCATCTCATATGGAGCTGCATTCACCATAACCGACGTCTTCATCTGTTGACAAGTCCTAAAGCTCATGAAATTTTGGTCGATAAATGAGCAGAGGTGAAAGGCATGATCAATCTTGATCCCTTTTTGCCCTTTCTGCCCAAGCCCAACCCGGAGCCCACGCAGCCGGAGCGCAAGGTACAGGAAGTGCAGAAGACCCAGCCCACGACGCGGCTGGAGGCCCACCCCGATACGGTGGCCGAGACAGAGGAGCGCCGGCAGAAACGCCAGGAGGTGCCAGACAGGCGCAAGAAAAAGCGCCGCGGCAAGGCCTTGCACTATTACGACAGGCGCGGCCTGGACAGGGAAGAAGAGGACAACAGCGCCCCGGATGTGGACCTTTTTGCCTGAAGGCGGGCCGTGCTAAGCTCGCCCTTCAGACCGCAGCCCATGCCCTTCTATGACCCTCGACGACGCCTTTGCCCTAGACGGCCCCCTGGCCAAAGCCATAGACGGCTTTAGGCCCCGCGCCCCCCAATTGGAGATGGCCCGCCTGGTGGAAGAGGCCGTCGACAAGCAGGAAACCGTAGTGGTGGAGGCGGGCACCGGCACCGGCAAGACCTTCGCCTATCTGGTGCCGGCCCTGCTGGCCGGCAAGAAGGTGGTGATCTCCACCGGCACCAAGGCGCTGCAGGAGCAGCTGTTCCTCAAAGACTTGCCGCGGGTCCGTGACGCCCTTGGCCAGGCGCCGGCGCTCGCGCTCTTGAAGGGCAGGTCCAACTACCTCTGCCTGGCCCGCCTCAAGGCCCGAGAAGCCGACACCAACCTGCTGGACCCCGTGCTGCTCTCCGAATTCAGCCAGGTGGCCCGCTGGGCGCCTCGCACCGAGAGCGGCGACATTGCCGAGCTGCCGCTGCCGGAAGATGCCGGCATCTTCCCCCATGTCACCTCCACGGCGGAGAACTGCCTGGGCCGGGAATGTCCCCATTTCGAGGACTGCCACCTGGTCAAGGCCCGCAAGAAGGCCATGGACGCCGACCTGGTGGTGATCAATCACCACCTCTTCTTCGCCGACATGGCCATCCGCGACACCGGTTTCGGCGAGCTTATTCCCAAGGCCGATGCGGTGATCTTCGACGAAGCCCACCAGTTGCCGGACATCGCCTGCCAGTATTTCGGCGAATCGGTGTCCACACGGCAGATCCAGGATCTGTGCAAGGATCTCGAAGTCTGCGTGCGCACCGAACTCAAAGATCAGCGCCAGCTGGCCCTGGCCGGCGAACGCCTGGCCACCACCAGCATGGACATGCGCCTCGGCCTGCCCGACGAGCCCCAGAAGGGCAACCTGCGCCAGATTGAAAGAGGCCTGGCGCCGGCCCTGGCCAAGCTCAACCAGGATCTCGATTTCGTGGTGGAGGTGCTCAAGGCCAACCTGGGCCGCTCCGAGAGCGCCGACAACCTCTACGAGCGGTTGGCGACCATCAAGGGCCGCCTGGCCAGGGTACTGGACACGGGCAAACTGGGTTTCAGCTACTGGTTCGAGACCACCCGTCGCCACCTGTCGCTGAACCTGACGCCCTTGTCGGTGGCCGACAAGTTTGCGGCCCTGGTGGCCGATCATGCGGCGGCCTGGGTATTTACCTCCGCCACCCTGGCGGTGGACGAGGGTTTTGGCCATTTCAGCAGTCTGCTGGGGCTCAAGCCGGCCCGAACCCTGATCCTCGACAGCCCCTTCGACTATCCCCACCAGGGACTCTGGGTGGTGCCGCGCCAGTTGCCAGAGCCCAACATGCAGCGCTCGGCAGAACAGCTGCTGGCGCCATTGCTGCCGCTGATCCGGGCCGCAGGCGGCCGCACCTTCGTGCTCTTTACCTCCCACCGCATGCTGGGCCAGGCCGCCCGCTGGCTGGAAGACAAGCTGGACTTCCCGCTCTTCGTGCAAGGCACGGCTCCCAAGCGGGCCCTGCTGGAACAGTTCGTCGAGGCCGGCAACGGTGTGCTGCTGGGCACCGGCAGCTTCTGGGAAGGGGTGGACGTGCGGGGCGAAGCCCTGTCCTGTGTTATCATCGACAAATTGCCCTTCGGCCACCCGGACGACCCCTTGCTGCAGGCTCGCAGCGAGGACTGCCGCCTCAAGGGGGAAGACCCCTTCGCCACCCTGCAACTGCCCCAGGCGGTGATCGCCCTCAAGCAGGGGGCAGGGCGCCTGATCCGCGATGGCAGCGACCGCGGGGTGCTGGTGATTTGTGACAACCGCCTGGTGAACAGGCCCTACGGCCAGACCTTCGTCAAGAGCCTGCCGCCTTTCAGGCGCACCCGCGATCTTGACCAGGCCCTGGCCTTTTTCTCGGAGAAAAAATGACCGTATTGCTTGCCCTGGATACGGCTACCGAAGCCTGCAGCGCCGCCTTGGCGGTGGGCGGCGAGGTGCTGGGGCGTTTTGAGATCTGCCCCCAACAGCACACCCAGAAGATTTTGCCCATGGTGGACAGCCTGCTGGCAGAAGCCGGCCTGACCCTCAAGGCTGTAGACGCCCTGGTGTTCGGCCGTGGCCCCGGCAGCTTCACCGGGGTGCGTATCGGTATCGGCATAGCCCAGGGGCTGGCCTTTTCGGCCGACAAGCCCCTCGTCGGCGTGTCCAACCTGGCGGCCATGGCCCAGCAGGCCCTGACCCAGGAAGGGGCCAAGCGGGTCCTGGCGGCCATCGACGCCCGCATGGGTGAAGTCTATGTCGGGGCCTTCGAGGAAGCCGGCGGCCTGATGCAGCTGGTGGGTGAAGAAGCCGTGCTGCCCCCCGAGGCGGTGACCAGCCCCTGGCCAGGCCTGGCGGTAGGGACCGGCTTCGAGGCCTACCCCGAGCTGGCCCATCGCCTGGCACTTCAGATGGGCAAGGTAACGCTGCCGGACGCCCGCTTCATGCTGCCGTTGGCGGCCCGGGCCTATACTGAGGGAAGCTATACGGACGCGCTCCATGTTGAGCCCGTCTATCTTCGTGATAAAGTGACCTGGAAGAAGCTCCCCGGCCGGGAATAACCCATGCGTATTCAGTCGACGCCCTATCAACCCAGTGAACAGCAACCGCCTCAGGCGGTGCTGCCGGCTGCCAGCGCCGAGGCGTCGCAGCCGAGCACCGAGTTGGTCCGCTACAGCGTCAAGGGTGTCGCGGCGGCCGAGGACTACCAGGTCCAGTACGACGCCCCCTCCGGCCGCAACCAAAGGGCCATCAGCCAATACCAGGCCCTGGACCGGCAGCAGCGCAAGGCCCAGGCTTCGGAACTGCTGGGCGTGGATCTCTACGTGTGATCCGCCTGCTGCTGGCCCTGATGGCCGCGGCCCTGCTGCAATTCATCCCCTATCTCGACCGTCCCTTCCTCTGGTTCAGCGCTTTCTTCCATGAACTGGGCCACGCCTTGGCGACCTTGGCCACCGGTGGTCATGTCCAAGCCCTGACCCTGGCCCCCGACGGTTCAGGCCATTGCCTGAGCGGTGGCGGCTGGCCCGTGCTCATCGCCCTGTCCGGCTATCCGGCCGCCACCCTGGCCGGTTTCCTCCTTTGGCAGGGGGTCCAGAAGCCGGCCAATCTGCGCCGGCTCTGGCCCGGCCTTATCGCTCTGGTGCTGACTGTGACCCTGCTCTGGGTCAGGGATGGCCTCACCGCCTTGTTGCTGGCGCTGCTGATGCTGGGGCTCTGGGGCCTTGGCCGGCTGGGGCCCAGAGGCCAATGGCTCTGGGCCCTGCTGGCGGCCACCCTCCTGGTCAACGCCCTGCTGTCGCCCCTGAACCTCTTCTTAACGACCGGCGGCGATGGTGCCATCCTCTATGATTTGACGGGGATCCCTGCCACTATCTTTGTGATTTTTTGGGTTTTCATCGGTCTATCTACAATGCTGTGGTTAGTACGAAAAGGAGGTTAACCATGTGGCGAAAACTCAGTTTGATGCTGGTGGTGCTGGTCACTGGCTGTGCCAGCATGCCGGATGAACTCATGGTGCCGGAGGGCACCAACCTGGCCGCCTATAACCTGGCCCGCCAAGGACAGGAGCTGGGCAAGACGGCCCGCTGGGGCGGCCTGGTGACGGGGGTGACCAACCTTAAGGACAAGACCCGTGTCGAAGTGATGTATACGGCCCTTGGCAGCAGCGGCAAGCCGAGCCTGGACAACCCCAGCCCGGGCCGCTTCTACGCCTACCTGCAGGGCTTCGTCGACCCTGTTTCCATTCCCCAGGGCTACCGCATCGCGTTGGTGGGCAAGGTGATGCCCAGCGAGAAGGGCAAGGTAGGGGACTACGAGTACAGCTACCCTGTGTTGGCGGTGTCCAACT